>NZ_CALHFB010000035.1:0-68287 GCF_938029165.1 uncultured Anaerofustis sp. | reverse complement strand
TTACGAGCATTTAAGAAAATATAAAAAGATAATTAGAAATTTATACTTTGTTTAACTATAAAAATAACTTATATCAACGATTAAGTATTGCCCATATATCCATTGCATAGAAACTAAAAATTATATTATTTAATGTGTTAAAGAACGTTTAGATTTTATTAAATTTTTAATTCGCTATCTATGCAAAAGCGGTTAAATAGTATTATAGTGAGGCACAGAGGCTTAATGCAAGGAATATTAAATCAACTATGTATTATTCCTTATACTAATTATATAAAATAACTATTTAGTTAGTATAAAGAAATAAATTTTAAAGATAATAGCAATTACTTTTTTAGGTAGATAATTTTTATGACTATTGATCAATTTACTATGCTTAAAGAAAAATGTGAATGTTCTTTATTGATTATTTCTAATATATAAAATAGCTTTTTATACTAAAATCAAAGAAATCAAAAGCGTTAAACTGTTTTAAAAAGAACGTTTAAAATATAGTTGATTGTGTTACTCTGAGAGAAGATATTCAATTAATTCTAAAATGTTAGGGTACGTAAATTACTATATAATAAAGAAATTAAATAAATTACGAATTAACAAAAACAATATTTAGTAAAAATAGGGAAGAGTAGAAAAGGTTATTTGTAAAAAATAAGAGTTTTTAAAATTACATTTAAAAACAGATATTTGGTAGGAAAATAATTATCAAATATTAAAAATAGAATATAATAATTTTGGAATAAATAAATTTATAAATTATTACTTATTATAAAATAGAGCATACACTTCACAAAATATTTATTTAGTGAAGTAATAATATTAAATAAAGAGGTATAAAATGCAGCAGATAATTGAAATTTTAGCAAGTGAATTTAATCAAAACAAAAAACATATTGAAAATGTTATTGAACTTTTAAACAAAGGGGATACAGTTCCTTTTATAGCAAGGTATCGTAAAGAACTGACAGGTTCTATGGACGATCAGCTCCTTAGAGAGATAACAGACAGACTCAACTACTTGATAAACTTAAATGAAAGAAAAGAGGAAGTCAAAAAATCTATTGCTTCTTTGGAAAAGCTGACAGTTGAACTTGAAAAATCCATAGATGACGCAAAGACACTTTCAGAGGTAGAAGACTTATACAGACCATATAAACCAAAGAGAAAGACCAGAGCTTCCATTGCAAAGGAAAAAGGACTGGAACCTTTATCGGACTTGATAATTTCTCAAAAGGTAGACTTAGGTGATATCACCGAACTTGCAAAAGATTATATCAATGAAGAAAAAGGCGTAAATAACGAAGAAGAAGCCATAAAAGGTGCTCTTGATATAATCGCGGAAAGTATTTCCGATGATGCAAGTATAAGAAAAGAATTGAAGCAATTTGTACGTCAAAGAGGAAAAATAGCAAGTAAAAACGCTAAAGACGAAGACAGTGTTTACGCCACCTACTACGATTTTAGCGAAGGTATCAAAAAGCTTGCTGGACATAAAGTACTTGCACTTAACAGAGGCGAAAAAGAAGGCTTCTTAAAAGTGGGGATAAGCGTAGATAAAGAACAGGCTCTATATATAATCCATAAGCATATCGTTAAAAACCACAAAAGCAGTGCATATAAATATATTATAGATACATGTCTCGACGCTTTTGACAGGCTATTATTTCCTTCTATAGAAAGAGAAATCAGAAACGATTTGACGGATACCGCCAACGAATCTGCGATAAAGACTTTTTCTACTAACTTAAGACAGCTTTTAATGCAGCCTCCGGTAAAAAACAAAGTGACTTTAGGCTTAGACCCTGCTTACAGAACGGGTTGTAAAATTGCGGTCGTAGACGGTACGGGTAAGGTATTGGATACTACAGTTATATATCCTACGCCTCCTCATAATAAAATAGAAGAATCGGAAAAGATAATAAAAGCATTGATAGCTAAGTATAACGTAGAGATAATATCTATCGGGAACGGGACTGCCTCAAGGGAATCGGAAAAATTTGTAGCCGATACGATAAAGGGAACGGACGTAGCTTACATGATAGTAAACGAAGCTGGTGCTTCGGTATACTCCGCTTCAAAACTTGCGGCGAAAGAATTTCCCGATTTCGATGTAGCACTAAGGAGTGCAGTATCTATTGCAAGAAGGCTTCAGGACCCTCTCGCAGAGCTTGTTAAAATAGATCCGAAGAGTATCGGTGTGGGGCAGTATCAGCACGATATGCCAAAGGCGAGACTCAATGAAGCATTGACAGGCGTGGTAGAAAGCGTTGTAAACAGCGTAGGAGTAGATTTAAATACAGCTTCGGTTTCTCTTCTTGAATATGTTGCGGGGATAAGCAGTGCCGTAGCTAAGAATATAGTCACTTACAGAGAAGAAAAGGGGATATACAATAAACGTTCCGAGCTTTTAAAGGTACCTAAACTTGGTAAAAAGTCTTATGAACAATGTGCGGGTTTCCTAAGAGTTGCGGAGAGTTCAAATCCTTTGGATAATTCCGGAGTACATCCGGAGACTTATAAAGCGGCTAAAAAGGTACTGGAACTGACAGGGCATACTTTAAAAGAGATTAACACCGATAGTATATCCGATTTGGAAGAAAAAGCTAAAAAGATAGGTTTAGGTGATATAGCGGAAAAATGTGAAATAGGTATCCCTACGCTCAAGGATATTTTAAAGGAACTCATCAAACCGGGCAGAGACCCAAGAGAAGATATACCTGCTCCGATACTGAGAAGCGATGTTTTGGAAATGGAAGATTTGATAGTGGGAATGAAATTAAAAGGAACGGTTAGGAATGTCGTGGATTTCGGAGCATTCGTTGATATCGGAGTTCATCAGGACGGTCTGGTTCATATATCTCAAATATCAAACACATTCATAAAACATCCCGGCGACATATTAAAGACGGGGGATATAGTTGAAGTGACGGTTTTAGATGTAAATAAAGATAAGAATAGGATAAGCCTTTCTATGATAAGGTAACAAAAAAGACACAGTTTAAAGCTGTGTCTTTTTATTTTTTAATGTTGTTTTTTATATCTAAATATGAATGTGATACCTGTTATTGATACTAGAGACATCAGTGTATATAAAGTAAATAATTTACTGCTTGTATCTCCGGTTTTAACGAGCCCTGAACTGCTTTTATTTGTATTTAAATTTTTGAGGAATAATGACGGTTATATATTAAGAAAATTGGAACTTAGGAATTTTAATATAAAAATTTATGGGGAAGAAACTACTTATATATAAAGTGACAGATATTTAAGATAAATCAACTTTCCGCTAAAGACAACTTTAATATAAACTTAAACATATTTTAGCTATATAATAAGTATATTTGAATATAAAGCTAAAGCCTTTGATATTAATGGTTCCCGCCGATATTAGATTTTGATTCTTGATAATTATTTGATTTTAACTTTATTATTGTTATCTTTTTATATTACTCCTACCATTTAACTTATAATAAATTATATTTAAATGATTTAATTATTTTCTTTTTTATATTTTCTTTATATATATTTATATATTAATTATCTTATTTATACATATATGCTTTATAAATTTTCTACTCTGTTAACCGTTGGTTTAAAATTTACTGAAGGGATTTTTATTCATATCAAGTTCATTTAATTCTTTGCTGTCTTTTAAATACTTCTCCACTTGTTTATCTGTCTTTATCCCAAGGAAATTTTTTATATCCATAAAGCCTGCGGAGTTATACTCTTTTATCATTTTTACAGAGGTGTTCCTTAATATCCCGGTAGATATTCCTCTCTTGTTTATACCTATATTACAAAGTGCATTTTTTACTACTTCCTGAATCCGTCTTTCGGTAATCGGCTTATTATTACGTCCGTTTAATAGGTATAACTGGTCGACTGATTTTAAAAAGTCGCTTAAAATGGCTCTCAGAGCGTCATTTATTTTGACTATTCTTTTGTTTTCACCATTATTATCGATTAGTATAGAATTTTCATAAATATCTTTGATTTTTATATTTTTTAGTTCTTTCACCGTAAGTCCGTTAAATAAAATTAAAAATATTATGATTTGATTTTTGATCGGTTCATGACTTTTGGTGTATTCAATTAAATCTTTGATTTGCTTATCATTTAGTACTTCATTGTTAAAATTAGTATTGTCATATTTGAATTTAAAAGTTACGACTTCGCTTGAAAAAGAATATTTTTTGTTTAGATACTTATATAAATTTTTTACTGCAGATATTTTTCTTGCAATAGTCTTTTCGGAATTGTTTAGTGATGATTTTAAATGATTTACGTAAGCGTACATATCGATATTATTAATGATTTTAAATAAATTCAGTTCTTTATCCAAATCATTGGAATTATTATAAGAATTTCTTTCTTTGATAAACAAAAAGAAGGTATTTAAATCGTACAAATACCCCTTTTTAGAATTCTCATTTATATTTAAATCATTTAAATACTCTTCTATAATAAAACTATTCATTCCACTACCCTATTTACTTCACTAAATATTTATTTACTGAAGTATAGTGTACACTATCTATTTGATGATGTCAACCATTTTTTTAGCCGTTTCACCGGGATTTTCAGCATTATAAAGTCCCCCTCCGACAATTATAACGTCGGGACATTCATCGCTTATACTTTTTATAGTATCTACTTTTACTCCCCCGGCAACGCTTACTTTCGTATTTTTAACGAGTTTCTTAACTCTAATCAAATCTTCGAGAGGATTTGCTCCCAGCTTTTGAGTATCTGAACCGGTATGTACACATATATAGTCTACCCCGATTTTTTCAAGATAAGATACTCTTTCTTCGAAATCATCAACGCAAATCAAATCGACAAGCAATTCTTTACCGACCTCTTTTACCGCTTTTAAAGAGTCTTCTATAGTTTGATTATCTGCTGCGGCAAGTACTGTCACTATATCCGCGCCCGCATCAAGAGCAATTTTTGTTTCAAATTCGCCTGCATCCATTATTTTAAAGTCGGCAAGGATTTTCTTACCAGGAAAAGCTTCTTTCAGCTTTGTGATACCTTCGGCTCCGTACTTATATACAAGAGGAGTACCGAATTCGATGATATCCAAATATTCTTCACATTCTTTACCTATTTTAATGCATTCATCCAAGCTTTTGGTATCAAAAGCAATTTGTAATTGTTTCATTTTATTCTCCTTTTAATAAAAATCCCCGCACCTAATAGATGCAGGGAATATTTTATAATACTATTCAGATTTTAAAAGATCTCCGAAGATATCGCCTAAAGTTACATTGCTGTCTTCTTTATGATATAATTTGTTTCTTTCGATCTTTCTTTTTGGTGGATCCATAGTTTCTTTAATGCTAAGAGAAACTTTTCTTTTGTCTTTGTTAATATCAATGATTTTAACATTTACTTCATCACCGGTTTTAACTGCATCTTCAACATTATTTACTCTGTCATGTGATAATTGAGAGATATGAATTAAACCTTCAACATCAGGGATGATTTCAGCAAATGCACCGAAGTTTGTAGTATTTTTGATTGTAGCTTTAACAGTTTGACCTACAGAATAATTTTCGATAAATTCCTGCCAAGGTTCTTTTGTTAAGTCCTTTACGCTTAATTTAACTTTGTAATTATCTTTGTCTAATTCTGTTACGATAGCATTAACGCTGTCACCAACTTTGTATAAATCGTTGATGTTTCCGACTCTTTTCCAAGCTATATCTGAAATATGGATAAAGCCGTCAACTCCGTTTAAGTCAATGAACATACCGAAGTTTGTGATGTTCTTGATTGGAGCTTCAACTACTTTACCGATTTCAAGAGCGGCTATAGCAGCTTCTTTTAATTCTTTTTCTTTTTCTTTTCTTTCTTTGTATGCTTCTTCAAGTAAGATTTTTCTTGAAACGATGATTTTGTTCTTTTGTTTGTCAAATTCAACGATTCTGCATTCGATTTCTTTGCCTAGAAGACTGTCAAAATCTTTGATAAATCTTACATCATAGTAAGAAGCAGGCATAAATGCTTTGATAAATCCTAAATCAACAATCAAACCACCTTTAACTACTTTTGTTATTTTAGCTTTAACTGTTTCTTTGGAATCAAATTTTTCTTTAGCTTCGTCTAAAGCACCAAGTTCGTCAACTTTGATTTTAGAAAGTGAAACATTGCCTGTTCCGTCATTCATCTTCATGACCATAACTTTGACTTTATCGCCCTTAGCAGCTTTAGAAGTCAAGTCTTCCATTAGGTCGTATAAAAAGTCGGCTTTTTTAACGATACCATCTGATTTATAACCGATGTTCATAGTTACTTCGTTGTGGTCTACCGCAACGATTTCGCCTTCTACGATATCTCCCTCTCTAAATTCTTTCATTGATTCTTCGATGTTTTTTTCAAAACTATCCACCATGTTGTTGTCCATAGTATTAATTACCTCCTCTATTAACTGGGTTGGTGTCGATGCTCCAGCCGTTAGTCCAATATTGTTATATTTCTTTATAGCATCATCCAAATCCGAAGCAGTTTCTACAAAGAAAACATTATCGCATTTTGATTTGCTGATTTCTACTAGTTTCTTCGTGTTCGAGCTATGAGTATCACCAACTACTACCATAGCTTCCACTTCTGATGCTATTAAACTGGCTTCTTCCTGTCTTACGCTTGTAGCATTACAAATTGTGTTGAAAATCACTACATTAGCGCAGTTGTCTTTTATTATATTTGTAATATCATCAAAAAGAGCTTCTATTATTGTAGTCTGAGCAACAACACAGACATTTTCGTCTGTAGCGAAGTTTTTAGCTTCTTCCTTGGAAAAGATTACTTGAGCTTTGTTTTCACACCAGCCGTTAACACCTTTTACCTCAGGATGCTTGCTATCTCCTACAATTACTATAGTATAACCTTTATTGTGATATTTTTCAACCTTATTTTGAATAGATTTTACATAAGGGCACGTTGCGTCAATCAATTTTAAGTTTTTTTTCTTGATTTTTTCATAAATTTCCTTACCGACCCCATGAGAACGTATTATGACCGTTCCTTCATCTATATCGTCGAGATTATCTATTATGGATACTCCCTTTTCTTTAAGTTCATTTGTCACATGAACATTATGTATAAGAGGACCGAGTGTATAAACTTTTCCATTGCTGTTTTCACTTGCCTCATAAGCGGTATTAACGGCTTTATTTACTCCAAAGCAGTAACCCGCACTCTTTGCTTTTCTTATATTCATCTTACATCTCCTTTAATCTGATGATTTCAGGATAGATTTCTTTTTTGCATATATCTATGCAGTCCTGTGAAGATAATTTTTTACTGTAGTATTCATCCAAATATATCGGTTTTCCGTAATTTATTATGAGAGGTTTTCTAAATTTGTATTCTCCCCTAATACCTACGGGAACTACGGGAACTTTCATCCTCGTTGCAAGAAGTACAAGCCCTCCTTTGGGTTCAAGCATTTCTTCTTCTGTGAGATTTCTTGTTCCTTCCGGAAAGATTCCCAAAACTTCTTTATTCTTTAAAACTTTCATAGCTGTTTTAATAGCTACGATATCATTGTCTTCTCTTTTTACCGGGATTGCATATACTTTATGTAAAAACCAGTTTAAAAACTTGGATTTAAATAAGACATCCTTTGCCATAAAGTGCAGATGTCTACCTTTTATTTGTACGGCCATTAAAACAGGATCCCAAATATGTATGTGATTTCCGGAAATGATATAAGATGTATCATTATCGGGAAGATTATCAAGCCCCGTGACCTTTACTTTATATACAATTTTTAATAAAACCCTTATTATAGGTCTTAGAATATCATATAACATAAATTACCTACTAACCTTATTAATTATAAATTCAACTACATCATCTATATTCATATCAGAAGTATCCACTACTACTGCGTCTTCACATATTACAAGAGGGTCTACTTCTCTTGTTTTATCAAGTTCATCTCTAATTTCGATATCTTTTAATATATCTTCATAAGGGACTTCTTTTCCTCTTTCAATATTTTGCAGATATCTCCTCTTTGCTCTTTCTTCGCTAGATGCATCTAGGTAAAATTTAAACTCCGCATTCGGAAGAACGACGCTTCCTATATCCCTGCCGTCCATTATTACGCTTTTACCCTTAGATATTTCGCGCTGGATATTTACCATTTTTTCTCTTACTTCTTTTATTGCGGCGTAATCGGATACATTTTTATCTATATTTTCAAATCTTATTTCTTTTGTTACGTCTTTATCATTTACAAAAACATTTTCTTTGTCTAAAACAAGGTCTATACTTTCTAAAAGATCATTTATACCTTCTTTGTCATTCGCTTTTACATTTTTATTTAAAGCATAATAAGTAAATGCTCTGTACATAGAGCCTGTGTCCAAATAAGTTATATTTAATTTCTTTGCTATTATTTTCGCAACAGTGCTTTTTCCCGAACCTGCGGGACCGTCCACTGCAATATTTATTATGTTATCCATTAATTACCTCTAATTAATACAAATACTTACGCTTTATTATATAATATCTTTTTATTTTTAACAAGCTTTTTTAATTCATTTTAACATCAAATAATTTGTTTATTCCCTTACTGAACTGATATTTCTGACTAACGGGAGGATTTGTAAGTCCGTCTGATACTTTTAGTATCAAAATATCAAGCGTATCTTCTTTAAAATTTCTAAGGTCCACTTCCACTACATCTTTATCACTTACAGCAAGCGTCATAATATTATCTTTAAGAGTATAATTAAAGTTTTCTTCTCCGTTTACCATGATTTTAACGTTCTTTGTACTGCTCAATGACATTTTAATGACTCCGGCTTTTAAATAATTATCGGAGTTTACCAGCTTTGTTTCATTTGAAGAACCGTTACTGACTGTAGATAAGACTTCGTTTTTATTCATGATATTAAGACCTACAAATAAAACACTTAAGATAACAATAAAACTAAATAAAAATTTTTCAAATTTAAAAACCATATTACCACCTATTTCCTATTTATATTGTATGTATCAGGCAGAAAAAAATACTTTAAATCTAACTTTACAAGTCACTTTATTTAATTAACCTTTTTAATGATTATTGATTAATATTGATTTAAATATTCAATTCATTAGTAAGGTTACATTATACTGAGCATAAACTTATTTTTATTTTGGCATACCATTGATAAATTAAGATTAAATCCTATATAATATATATAAATATATCAGAAAGAAATAACGATCATGAAAAAAAACACACTGCTTAAAGTAAACATTTTAATAGGTATAATAATAGTATTGGGTTTTCTTATCACTTCTTTTGTTAATTATTATAATAATGTAAAAATAATGAGAGAAGATGTTAAAAACGTTGCAGACCTTACTGCGGAAATAATTTATCATAAAATAGATGCAGATTTTACCAAGCCTATCAATATTTCTCTGACCATGGCAAACGATACTCTTCTTAAAGACTTTCTCATGAACGAAAATAAAAGAGGAAATGATAAAAGTTATATAAATACTCTTAAAGATTATCTTTATACTTATAAGAAAAAGTATGATTACGATTCTGTCTTTTTAGTGTCAGTAAAGACAAATAAGTATTATCATTATAATGGTATAGACAGGATCCTTGGTAAAAGTAATCCCGAAAATAAATGGTATTATGAGTTTTTAAATTCAAAAGAAGAATATTCTATCAATATAGATAATGATGAAGCTTTAAATAATGAAATAACGGTTTTTATAAACTGCAGGATAAAGGATAAAAATAACAATAATCTAGGAGTTGTAGGTGTAGGATTTAAGGTAGATAATCTTCAGAAATTATTTAGGGATTATGAAAACAAATTCGGCGTAAAGGCTTATTTGATTAATTCTAAGGGAGATATCCAAATATCGACTTCAAATACCGGCTATGAAAATGCAAACCTTTTTGAAAAAGAAGACTTTAAATCTTTAAAAAACAAAATACTGATTGATAAAAATGATATATCATCTCAAAGACTTTGGTTTGAAGAGAAAAGTAAAAATAGCTATATAGTAAATAACTATATAAAAAATCTAAACTGGCATTTAATAATAGATAATGATATGACAAAAATACAAAACAGTTTCAGAAATCAAATGATGTTTGGAATTCTTACTGTGACCGTAGTAATAATTTTGATAATTCTAATAATAACTAAAATAATTAGAAATTACAGAGATAACATCGAACGACTTACAATAGAAAAAGAAAAGAAGCATCGTACAGTATTCCAAACCGAGACCGCAAAGATTTACGAAAATATATATGAAATAGATATAACGCATAATAAGTCAGCAAGTGAAGAGACTGATGAGTATTTTGAAAGCCTCGGCGTACCCGTAAATACTCCTTTTAATGAAGCACTTGATATCATAGCAGAAAAACAAATAAAGGAAGAATATCGGTCAGGTTACTTAAATACCTTTAGTCCCGAAAATGTTTTAAAACAATATAATAACGGGATAGAGAGTTTATATTATGACTTCATGACAAGAGAAAATAGCGAAGAAGTATACCACTGGGTAAGAATAACGACAAGGATATTTTATTGGGATGATGATAAATCCATAAGGATGCTGGTTTACAGGCAAAATATCGATGAAGAAAAATCAAGAGAGTCAAAATTATTTGAAAAAATGGAGAGTGATTCTCTGACCGGTCTTTATAACAAAGCTGCGACGCAAAATTATATCCATGATATATTATCAAACAGCAAGAATAATAAAGATTATGCATTTTTCATATTTGATATAGATAACTTTAAGAATGTCAACGACACACTTGGGCATGCTGCCGGTGATAAGGTCATATATGATTTTGCAAATGCAATAAAAGACGAATTTAGGGATAATGACATAATAGGTAGGATAGGCGGAGATGAATTTGCAGCCTTTATACCATGTACTGATATGGATATGGTCAAGAAGAAAGCAATGAGTATTCTGGAAAGTTTAAGTTATGAATACACCGATGATAAGAGCAAAGTGAATATATCTTCCAGTATAGGAGTATCTACCACATTTGAAAGCGAAAGAGATTTTGAAAGCCTATATAAAAATGCAGATAAGGCACTTTATAAAACTAAAGAAAACGGAAAGAACGGATTTACTTTGTATGCTGAGATGAAATAATAAAAAAGAAGATACTTTAGAGGTATCTTCTTTTTTATTGTAGTTTTAAATTTATTTTCTGTATTTATTATTTACATAAATCTATAATAAGTTCGTTAAACTTTTTATTCTCACTCCACTGCGGGAAATGACATGATTTTTCAAAAAGAAAAAATTGCTTATCAGTTTCTATGGTATCAAAATAATCTTTGACCAATTTAGATGATACATGTCTGTCGTGTTCTCCCTCAATAAATATAACAGGGACTTCGTATTTTACTAGATTTTCAAAATTTACTTTCATAAGTTCCTGCCATAAATACTTTATGGACTGCAAACTTCCTTTTTGCCGTTTATATAAATCCGGTACTGAATAATATTTTGAAAATAAAAATGGTGTTACCAGTGAGTTATAATTTGTTTTTCCATATAGTGAACCTTTATATTTTACAACCTGTTTTGTGACATACAGTAAATCTTTTAGCCAGTCATCTCCAACATAAGCGCAGTCTATTTTCTTTAGTTTTTCCTTTGTCTTTTCGTCAGCATGTGTAAGTGCATAATCATAAGCATCTTTACATGACTTTCTCATGTTTACTACTTGTCCGCAGCCTATGTACTTTATTACCATTTCAGGGTGCTTTCGTATAAATTTTAGCCCAAGTACAGAACCCCATGAATGACCTAATATATATAATTTTTTTTGGTTAAATCTTTCTGTAAGTAATTTTGATAATTTGTAAATATCTTCTAAAAATATATCAATGGTGATTTCGCTGTTTTTAAAGTCATAATATGATTTACCCGCACCCCTTTGTTCCCAAACTACGACGGTAAAATGACTTTCCAGTTCCTTGTTATACTTTAGAACTAACGGAAGAGCGCTGTCCCCCGGACCTCCGTGAAGATAAAGAAGTAATGGTAAATTTTCTTTCTCGGCTCTTATGGAAACATATTGCTTTTTACCGTTCAGTTCAATTTTTGATTGTTCATTAATATACATTTCTTTCTCGTTTCTTATATTGTAAAACTGATTTTCCATAACATTGAATATTGCTGATATTTCATTTTGACTTATATATATAACTTTTGAATTTCTAAATAAATTTTAATTATTTATAGACATTTATTATTTATATTTAGAAAATCAACTTTAATTTTTAATATCTCTTTTAATGTAAATTCTGCCCTGCAAGATACCCGGTTGAAAATGCAATTTGAAGATTATATCCTCCCGTCGTTGCATGAACGTCTATTACTTCTCCAGCAAAGAAAAGATTTTTTATAAGTCTAGACTCCATTGTGGAAGGATTGATTTCCTTGACGCTTACACCTCCGTTTGTAATGATAGCTTCTTTAAAGCTCCCAAGCCCTGTTATATTCACTTCAAGGTTTTTTATAAGATTTAAGAGTAGCTTTCTTTCTTCTTTTGTTATCTGATTTATTTGCTTTTCTTTGTCGATTTTGCTGAGTTCTATTATTTTTATTGCTAGTGATTTCGGAAGGAGCAAATCAAGAGAACTTTTTACCATTTTGTTATTATTTTTTTCAAAATCTTTGATCATTCTTTTTTCAAGGGTTTTAACGTCAAGAGCCGGTTTTAAATCGATTTTCACCTTAGTATCGTGTATTTTGTTCATATCTATAAAATTACTCAAATAAAGCACCGTAGGTCCAGAAATACCCTTATGCGTAAACAGCATTTCTCCAAACTGAGAATTTTTTACTTTTCCGCCTACTATCAAGCTCACATCGACGTTTTTAAGGGTAAGCCCCATTAATTCATGTACCCAGTTATCATTAGACAACATCTGAACTAGTACGGGAAATGGTTTTATTACTTTATGTCCAAGTTTTTTAGCCAAAGTATATCCGTAACCGTCACTTCCCGTTAAAGGATAGCTCTTTCCACCCGTTGCAATAATAACATTATCGGAATATAATTTACTTCCGTCATCAAGTATCACGCCTTCGGCTTCGCTATTTTCGTTGATTATTATATCTTTTACAGAAGTGTTATATAATATCTCGCTGTTTTTATTTGAATTTATGATACCAAGCAATGTTTTTGTTACGTCACTGGCTTTATCGCTTAGGGGAAATACCCTGTCTCCCCTCTCAACTTTTGTTTTAAGTCCGTTAGAATGTAGAAGTTCGAGAAGTCTGGTATTATCAAAAGTATATAATGCACTGTAAAGAAATTCTTTGTTTTTCATGATATGGTCAAAAAACTCCGATATATCTTTATTGTTTGTTACATTGCATCTCCCTTTTCCCGTTATATAAATCTTTTTTCCCGCTTTTTCGTTCTTTTCTATGAGTGTTACTTTTTTGCCGCATTCTAAAGAGGAGATAGCAGCCATTAAGCCGCTAGCTCCCCCGCCTATTATTATTACATCTTTCTTATTTGTCATTCTTTAAAATTCTTACGGAAGTAACTCCTTCTACCTCTTTCAATGTTTTTTCGATATAATCATTCACATCATTATCTACATCTATCATAGTATAAGCGTTTTCTCCTCTTGACTTGTTTATCATGTTTGCGATATTAACATCGTTGCTTGCTAGAAGAGAAGATATTTGACCTACCATATTAGGTATGTTTTTATGTATGATACAGATCCTTGCGTTTGAAGCCATAGCACCCAAATCGCATTCAGGGAAGTTTACACTGTTTTTGATATTTCCGTTTTCCAAGAAATCTCTGATTTCTTTTCCTGCCATTACTGCACAGTTCGCTTCTGATTCAACAGTTGAAGCACCAAGGTGAGGTATACAGATAACATTTTCTTTGCCTAAAACTTTTTCGTTTGGTATATCTGTTACGTAGTAAGATACACTTCCGTCTTCAACGGCTTTTAATATAGCGTCTTCATCTACAAGACCGCCTCTTGCTAAGTTTAGTACTTTGATTCCGTCTTTTGCGTTTCTTAGAACTTGTTCGTTTACAAGGTTTTTGGTAGATTCAAGTAAAGGAACATGAATAGTAACAAAGTCACATCTTTGGAAAATCCTTTCTATATCATAACTTCTGTTGATGTTTTTGTTTATGCTCCAAGCGTGTTCTATAGATAAGTATGGGTCATATCCGTAAACTTCCATACCGAGTTCATATAAAGCATTTGCGACCAAAACACCGATAGCACCAAGTCCGATTACTCCGACTCTCTTGCCTTGAAGCTCGTTGCCTTTAAAGTTAGATTTTTCTTTTTCAACTGTCTTTGCTACATCTACGTTTTTATCTTTTAAAGTTTGAACCCAGTCTGTTGCTTTGTCAAGGTTTCTCGCAGTCATAATCAAACTTGCGATAACGAGTTCTTTAACCGCATTTGCATTTGCACCCGGAGTATTCATTACTACTATGCCCTTTTCTGTACAGCTATCTACAGGTACGTTGTTTACCCCTGCTCCGGCTCTTACTACTACTTTACAGTTATCAGATAGTTTTTCTTCATGTAAGTTATAGCTTCTTAAAATCACGCCGTCGTAATCTTCGCCTTTGTCAACTCTGATGTTTTCACCTAATTGAGTCAAACCTTCTTTTGCAATCTTGTTAAATGTTTTAATTTTGTACATTCCCTATACTCTCCTTAAATATTGTTTTTTTGATATTTATACATAAAATCGATTAAGTCTTTAACATTGGATAAGGTTACACCATTGTATAAACCTACCCTTATTTCTCCATTCATAGAGGTACTGATATTTATTATATCATTTTCTTTGGCTTTTTGAATAAAGTCTTTATTATTTTTCACATTAAATATTAAAGATGTGACAGATCTGTCTTCTTTTATAATATCGTTTGTGTAAAATTTACTCTCGTCTATAAAGTCGTATAGTAAATTTGATTTTTCTATATTGACTTTTTCAATTTCTTCTACTCCGCCGTTTTCATCCAAGTATTTTAACATTTCATATATTATATATACCGCGAATGTATTCGGGGTAGTAAAGGAATTACCCGAGTTGTAATAATCCCTGTAAGAAAGGATTTTCGGAACACTCTGCGGTATTTCCTTTTCAAGCATATTTTTATTTATTATTACAACGCTTATCCCGCTTGTGCCCATATTTTTTGCGGAACTTGCAAAGGATAATGCGAATTTATTTATATCATATGTTTCACTGAGTAAATTAGACGTCATATCCGCTATTAGCGGTATGTCCCCTATTTCGGGAATTTTATCTTTATTGAATTTAGACCCCGAAGATGTGTTATTCGTACACATAAAGAGATATTTGGAATTTTTATTTATATCATTTAAAGTTATTTGGGGAAGAGGCATTTTATATCCGATAAGATTTATCTCATCTATGGTTGTATGCTTTTTCCCTTCGGTAACAGCATTATTTGTCCATAGGTCACTGTTTATTATTGTTGCTGTATCGTCCTTACCTGAAAAGTTCATGGGAACCATTGCAAAATGCATGCTTCCTCCGCCGTTTATGAATAAAACTTCCATATCATCATTTAAATGAAGAAGTTTTTTTATTATCCTAATCGTATCTTCCATAAGGGAAATAAACAATTCATTCTTATAATTTAGTTCCAGGGCTGAAAATCCCTGGGAATGAAAGTTTAAAACATTTTTATTTATTCTATTGATTACTTCTTTTGGCATTACCGGTGAAGACGCAGAAAAATTAATTCTATTTTCCATATTTTCTTCTCCTGTCCTCTCTCATTTTCATTCTTATTATCTTTTCTTCTTCTTTTTCGCCGATTTTTTTAAGGTGATCATAATCTCTGTAGCCGTAATGTTTGGCTACATTGTCGATCCTCCTCTTATATTTATCCGTAAAAGCTTTAGCATATAGAAAAACTAAGAATATAAATATAAGTCCGGCAAAAACTGCTAAAACCAATTTCATTATTTGTTCCTCGAATTATAGTATGATTTGTTTTACTTCACTCTGTTCTTTATAATCGTTTATGTATCCGTCGTATATGAGTTTGCTGTTCAAAAAACCGCTGAAATCCATGGGTCTTCTTCTTGTATGAGCTTCGTTGAAAGAATAAAGCCCGCTTTCTTCAAAGAGGTAAGACAAAAACTCTGCACAGTAATAATGTTTTTCCCTGCGTATATCAAATCCTACAGCGTTTCCTATAAGCCCTATTATATTGAATTTATATTTCAAATGGTCCATATAAAACTCATCTATTATTTCTTTGATATTGTCATATATCTTTGCGTCTATCTCACATTCGTATACGAGACATGGGATATTATTGAATGTTGCGTGAAATCCCGTTTCCCAGTCTTCCTTGATAAAGCCTGCTATAAAAGGATTTCTGGGTCTTCTTCTCCCGAAACAGTACATTTCATTCAGTTCCCTATCAAGGGATATCGAAACATGATTGTATGGGTTTTTGACCCAGCATCTTATTATTCTCGCTAAAATTGTTCTTGTGCTTGTAAGCACTATATAAATTTTTTTAGTTTCCATTGTCTTTCTCTTTTAAAAATTATTTTAATGCGTTTAGGATTTCTTCCCTATCGGAAAAATAAGTCTTTTTATCTCCGATTTCCTGATAAGTTTCATGGCCTTTCCCTAGGACTAAAACTATTTCATCATCTTTTTTATTTCTAACAGCCTTATTTATGGCTTCTTTCCTGTCATAGATTATCTGTGTATCATTTTTATTTTCTATACCTTTTAATATATCATTTATTATATCTTTGTTATTTTCTTTTCTGGGATTATCCATTGTAAGGATAATATTATCCGCATACTTTTCTGCAAGGCTTCCCATTATAGGTCTTTTACCATGGTCTCTGTTTCCCCCGCAGCCAAAAACAAGAGTTATTTTTTTACTGCTTACTTCTTTTATGAGCTTTAGTATCTTTTCCATTGCGTCGGGAGTATGAGCATAATCTATGAATATATCCTTTTCTACTCGCTCTATCCTTCCGTTGGTACCGTGATACCCTAGTATAGCGTCTTTTATCTTCTCATATCCAATACCTTCTTCAAGAGCTATTATTATAGCCGGGGTAACATTATATATATTAAATTTTCCTATGGAATTGATGACAAAATCATATTCATTGTTTTCTTTTGTAAGGGTAAAAGAAGATTTACTTAATGAAAGTTCTTTTATTGTAATTTTATAGTCACTTTCTTCTTTTTCTCCGAATGAGATGACGTCTTTTTTATCTTCTTTGAGTTCGCTGTAGAGCCTGTGACCGTAATCATCATCAATATTTATTACCGAAAATTTATCTACCATATAATAGAGTTTCTTCTTTGCCTGATAGTATTCTTCCATCGTCTTATGAAAATCCAAATGATCCATTGAAAGGTTGGAAAAAACACCTACATAAAAATTGAGATAACTTACTCTGTCCAAAACAAGCCCATGGGAAGATACTTCAAGAAAGCAATAATCTACATTACTATTTACCATATCACTGAAATCTTTTGTAAGCTCGGTTATTTCGGGAGTAGTCCTTATTATCTGTCCTTCGAGTTTTGTGTTCTTTCTGCCCAAAGTACCTATATAGTCGGTTTTAAAGCCGAGGTTTTCAAAAAGCGTATTTGCTATATCACAAAAAGACGTCTTTCCGTTGGTACCGCTTACTCCAATCAATTTTAGTTTCTTGCTTGGAAAAGAATAAAATCTGTTTGCGAAATATGCAAGAGCATTTCTGGTGTTTTCGCATTTTATATATGTAATATCATCTTTATACTCTTCTAAGTCTTCACAGTGACAAATCACCTTTGCTCCCAGTCTTAGGGCGCTTTCTATATATTTATGTCCGTCTGTTTCATACCCTACAATACAGACAAACATAGAACCTTTTATGCATTTTCTCGAATCAAAAACGATACTATTTATATCTATATTTTGTATATCTTTATTTCCGTTTAAAGAATAAGTATATCCTTTTATAATATCTCCTAATTTCAAATCAAAACTCCTTAGAATTCATCCTTAAAATAATAACACTATTTTATGATAAAATAAATACCTTTAAATAAACTTAATTCAATTATAATAAAAAAGAAGGCTATAGCCTTCTTATGTACACATTTTATTTACTTCTTTTTTCAAATTCGATATTATTCGCTTTTCCAACCTGGAAATGTAAGACTGTGAAATGTTTAGCATATTAGCAAGTTCTTTTTGAGTTTTCTTTTCTTTTCCGTTCAGTCCGAAGCGGTAATTGATTATTTCTTTTTCGCTATCTTTCAACCTGTCCACTGCAAGGAGCATTATCTCCTTGTTTACATCTTTATCTATTTTATCCTTTACCGGATCTCCGTTCGTACCGAGTATATCTGAGAGTAACAGTTCGTTTCCGTCGTAATCTACGTTCAATGGCTCATCAAGGGATATTTCTCCTCTTATCCTGTTTACTTTTCTAAGATGCATAAGGATTTCGTTTTCTATGCATTTTGAAGCATATGTAGCAAGCTTTATGTTCTTTTCGACCTTGAATGTCTTGACCGCTTTTATAAGCCCTATCGTTCCTATTGATATAAGATCCTCGACACTCGCTGAAGATGTATCGAACTTCTTTGCTATGTAGACCACAAGCCTTAGATTACGCTCAATGAGTATGGTTTTCGTAGCATTTGTCTCATCCGATTCAAGATTTTTAAGGACTTCCTGCTCCTCTTCTTTCGTAAGCGGAGGCGGGAGCATATATGAGCCGGAAATATAAAATAATTTATTATTTTTATGCTTCTTCCTTTTTAGAATTTTAAATAAATTAATCATGTAAACCTCCGAGTTATTTTAATATGGATATTGGTATCAAGGCACCTAAAGAGTCTATCCCCAGTATACCTATATATGGGTTATAAACCGTTTTTTCTTTTCTTTTGTTCTTTATCACGATCTTATCGAATTTAAGTATGGGAAGGATCTGTTTTTCTTTTGTGGTGTTATAAAAGGTGTATGAAAGTGAGTCTTTTATGGTTATGGGAAGATTGTTATAAATATGTAAGTAGTCGTTATAGTCTTCTATTTCGTATGAAAGATTTGTATCTAAGATTTTATTTATTATACCGTTATGAACTATTATTACACCTTCTCCGTTTATACCTCTTACCAAATTACCGGTGTCAAGGTATCCTTTAAAAGAAATGCTCTTATCTTTTATATAGAGAGTGCAGATATATTCAAGTCCCAACTTTAAATCATTAATTTTCCTAAGTAATTTATATGCTGCGAACGCAGAAATAATGCTAATAAAAATATTCTTTTTCTTAATCATATCCTTCACCTCTTAATGAGTATTTTATATATAAACCAATACTCAATTTGTCATAAAGAAATTATATGAATATGTTATAAAAGAATATAATTATTTCTCATTTCTAATTATTTACTTCCTATGTATTACAATAAATTTTCCTTTTGTAATGACATATATCATTTATATTAACTTTTAATAAAAATATGACCAAACTTAAAATATTCAAAGCAATTTATATTTTTAAAAGTATAAATGACTTATTGGATTTATTTATAAGATAAAGGAAATATAAATGTAAAAAAATAAGCCCATACAGGCTTATTAAAATTAAATCATATGCTTCTGATACTTATTTCTCCGCTGTTAAAATTTTTTATCTCACCGTCACTTGTTTTTATTTTTATCGAAAAATCCTTATTTAAATCGAGAAGAGTTGCTTTTGTTTTTTCATTCCCCTGGATATATGTTATATCTTCATTTATGTATAACATCTTTTCTTTGTATTCTTTGTAGAGAGAATTCTTATCAAAATTCAGATATTTACTTTCAAACACATTTAAGAATTCGCTTATTATTTTATTTCGGTTCAGGGCTTTTCCGGTAAAGTCCTGAACAAAACCTATAATATCTTTGAATTCTTCGGGAACTTCTTCATTATCGGGTCTGTTTATATTTATACCCACTCCTAAAACTACATTTTCCATACTTCCGCTCTCAAAGCTTATGATACCTTCGGTAAGTATCCCGCATAGTTTAAATCCGTCTTTATAAATATCATTTACCCATTTTATATCACAGTCTATCCCGGCTGTATTTTTAAGGGCTTCTACTACACTCAGCCCGCATATTATTGTTATGATATTAACTTCTTCGATCGGTAGTTTAGGTTTTAATAATAAGCTTAAATACATGCTGCTGTCCTTTGGTGAAAAGAAAGGTCTTCCTCTTCTGCCCTTACCGCTTGTCTGAGAATTGGCTATGATTACTCTGCCTTCTGTTTTTTCTTCTTCTTTTAAGTTTTTTAAATAGTTTATCGTAGAGTCCGTTTCTTCCACTATTTCTATGATATTTCCTATAAATTTAGTATTAAGTCCCTTTTCTATTTCTTTCCTATTTAAATAGCTTATATTGCTGTCAAGCATATATCCTTTGTTTTTGACAGAAACGATATTATATCCTTCTTCTTTTAAAATATTGATATTCTTCCAAACGGCATTTCTGGATATATTTAGTCTCAAAGCTATATATCCCCCCGAAATCACTTTTCCGCTGTTTGCCTTTAATATTTCAAGTATATTATTTTTATTCATTTTAAACTCCTTTATATAAGTAGTTTAAAATAAAAGAAAGAGACTGTCAATTATAAATAATAAAAAGGTTGACAGTCTTATTGTTTAATTTTCTAAGTAAGTTTTTAATACTTCATTTAACTTTTTAACATCTATAGGCTTTGAAAGATGTTCATTCATACCGCTGTCCAGTGCTTTTTTTACATCACTGTCAAAAGCATTGGCGGTCATTGCCACAATGGGGATATTTTTGTAATACTCATTTTTAGCTTTTCTTATTTGCTTAGTGGCTTCATATCCGTTTAATATAGGCATTTGTATATCCATGAGTATCAAATCGTAATATCCGTCCTCATGAACGGCAAGTTTATCCAGAACCTCTTTACCGTTTTCAACGGTATCGATATTCCCCGTTATTCCTTTTATAAGCTCTACTGCTATTTCCTTGTTTAATTCATTATCTTCGGCTATCAGTATCCTTTTACCGGATAAGGATGATTTATTATTTTTATGTACTTCTCTTTTTATATCTTCATCAATTAAACCGTTAAAGAGTTTGATTATATCCGATTTAAATATAGGTCTGTTTGCTACTATATCAAATCCAGCCTTATCTGCATTTATATAATCTTCAGAACCTGCAACGTCAGACAAAATAAGAGTTGGATCATATTTATTTTTCAAAGCCTTTCTCATATTTTTACAAACTTCAATACCATCCATATCTTCCATGTCTAAATCAATTAAAATTACATCATACTGCATAGAATGTTCATATGCTTTTACAGTCATCTCCAAAGCTTTTGCTCCCAAAGTCGTAAAATCATTTTTTATTCCCAGTGAATTTAGTATCAAATTAAGTCTTTTAGCATTTTTTTGACTGTTGTCGGCTATCAGAACTCGAAGGTCTTTAACCGAATCATTGATTCTAGTTTCTTTTATATGATTTAATTTATAAGAAGCATGAACAGTAAAACAAGTCCCTTTCCCAAGTTCGCTCTTTACAAAAATTTTTCCGCCCATCATATCCAGTATACGTTTGGTTATAGTCATTCCAAGTCCTGTACCTTGGATCTTCCCTGACATTTCCTTGTTTTCCCTCTCGAAAGGTTCAAATATATTATCGACAAATTCTTTCGACATCCCTATCCCGTCATCAATAAATTCAAATTTATAATCTGCATATCCGTCCCTTGTTTGGGGAAGTTCATATATATTAATATTGATATTTCCATTGTAATCGGTAAATTTAATGGCATTTGATAGTATATTTATAAATACTTGCTGAAGCCTTAATGAATCGACTATTATATTTTCATGTTCTACATCAATATCAAGGCGGATATGCTGTTTTTTTTCTTTAGCCTGTGACAGGATAATAGTTAAAGTATCATGGAATAAATCCGAGATATTTACGTTTTCTTCTTTTAAAATCAAGTTTCCGCTTTCTATCCTCGACATATCCAAAATGTCATTTATGAGGCTCAATAAATGCTTAGAAGAAACGTCTATCTTATCGAGGCAGTCTTTTATCCTGTCTTCGTTTTTGATACTTTCTTTAGCTACTGTAGTCATGCCGACTATACCGTTCATAGGTGTTCTTATATCGTGTGACATACTTGATAAGAATAAAGATTTTGCTTCATTTGCTTCATTTGCCTTTTTTAAAGCTTTTTCAAGTGCTCTGTTTTGCGCTTCGATCAGTTCTTCCTGTTTTATCTGATCTGTTATATCTCTTATAATAAGGTTTATTCTGTTTCTGTTTTTACCTGAGTTAAATATGGCAGTAGCTTCTATCCACTTGTGTTCGTCTTCTCTTAGTCTGTATTTACATGATATTTTTCTTACATCCGGTTTATCTTCTGCAATACTCCTTAAATTTTTGATACCTAAAGTATTTGCTACGTACTTTGTATCGCGGTGGTCTATATCATGCCTTAACATATGTAGAAACGATCTTTTGTAATTTCCATAGTTTTTCTTGAAATAACTCATTTCAGAGAAATCATTTTCTATGTATTCCCCGGTATTTAAATCTATATCTACCACAACATCATAAGCGGTACGTATTATACCGCTTAGTCTTTCTTCCATTTCAAGTTTTTTTCTGTCGGTAATATCCATCATTACCCTTTGGTTGAGGATATTTCCTTTGGCGTCTTTTACCATTTCGCTTGTTGCATAGACCCAGCGTATTTCACCGTCCGGTCTTTTTATCCTATATTCTTCGCTAAAATTTTCCCCAACATATTTTAAGACATTTATTTTACTTAATATATAATCTCTGTCTTCGTAGTAAATCCTGCTTAAGAACTCTTCCCTGCCGAGTTTCAAACACTCTTCTTCCGTTTCGTATCCCAGTATTTTTAAAGCTTCATTGTTCATCATTATAAATGCAAATTCTCCGCCTACATTATGATAGCGGAGTATCCCGCACATTACGGAATTGTAGATACTATCAAGGAAGTCTTTCTGCTCCGTCACTTTCAAAGTAGACTGCTGAAGTTCATCTATATCTAAAAACAAGCAGTTGATTATATCTTTACCGTCGTGAGACTTACATTTGTATCCGCTGTCTAATATCCATTTTAGAGAACCGTCTTTACAAACGACCCTATATTTGACCGCGTAATTCTTTTTATTTTCTAAAAATGAGGTGTGATAATCTTTAACTGCTTTTACCTTATCGATATAATAAATTAAATTTAGTACATTTCCCTTCGTGATACTTAAAAGTTCTTCTTTTGAGTATCCCAGCATTTTACATAATTCATCGCTGACATAAAGGAAATCATATGTATCGCATTCATAAGAAGCAAGACCTCCGCTTATAGAGGAGAGAATCAATTCTATCTGCTGATTTTTCTTCCTTAATTCTTCGAATGTTTTTCTTTTTGCTTCTTCGGATTTTCTTAAAGCTGCTTCGGCTCTTCTCTTCTCCGTTACATCGGTTACAAGAGCAAAAATGACCGGATTGTTCGTACCCGGATAATCGTCGAGTTTGTGTGCTTTTGCATTTATCCAGTGATACTCATTACTAAAATCTATCACCCTGAGTTTAAATTCCCTTATTTTCCCCGATGTCAAACATTCATTTATTGCTGATGATAGAGTAATTAAATCCTCGGGATGAACTTTATCTTTTATAGGTGAGGTCGTATCATAATTATTTCTGTTATAGCCTATTATATTTAAATACCCCTCGTTTACATATAGCGGAAATAACTCTCCGTTCTTCACTTCATAAAAACAAAGTCCGTCGCTTACATTATCGGCAATATTTTTAACATGATACTCTATTTGATTTATTGAGTTTTGCAAATGATTTATTGTATTCATATTGTAATAATATATTTGGATAAAAGATGTCCCGTCCGGCTTTTCTATCAAAGAAGTTCTCCCGAGAAAATGAACGATATTATTTCTGATATCACTAAAATTCCTGTTCCAGTTTATTATCTTCTTACCATTCTTTATTTTCTTTATATCATTCAATATGTAGTCATACTCTTCTGGGCTTACCAAGTCTTTTAAAGTCAGATTATTTATATTTGTATCATTTTTTATACAAAAAAAAGAAAGAGCCTCTTTATTAATAAATAAAACACGATACGGATAATGATCTTCCAAGGCAAATAATTGCCCTGGCATCGAATCATATAATGTTTTTAACATATCGTTTTCGCTGTTAGCTCTTTCTTTTATTTTAAAGACTTCTTTAATCCCATAGTTTTTCATACTTAACTCCCTGTGAAACAGAGTTTAAGCTATAGCATCGTTGTCTTTGGTTACAAAATTAATAAGAGTGTTAGAAACTTTCTTAAAGCAGTCAAGCAATATAGGATTAAACTGTCCGCATTCCCCGTTTAAAATCATTTCCACCGCAACATTTGGGTCATAAGGCGGTTTATATACCCTTGGGGATATAAGTGCATCAAAGCAGTCTGCTATTGATACTACCTGTGCCCAAATGGGAATGTCTTCTCCTTTTAAACCGTCGGGATATCCTCTTCCGTCCCATTTTTCATGATGCCATCTGCATATCCCGTAGTAATATTCGTAATTTTCATTATCGAAAATATCTTTAAAACTATCGAGCATTTCGCATCCTTTGACCGTGTGTGTCTTCATTATTTCAAATTCCTCATCGGTCAATTTCCCCGGCTTATTAAGTATATTGTCCGGGATAGCTATTTTACCTATATCATGCATAACGGCAGCAATAGATATAGTTTCGATGAGTGCGGGGGTAAATCCGTATTCCGGTTTTACTTTTGAGATTTCACTTAGAAGAAGCTGAGTTATCTGACGAAGTCTTTTAACATGTTCTCCCGATTCCAAATCCCTAAACTCTACTACAGTACTCAAAGAGTCGATTATAGATAAACTTTGTTCTTTTAATTTTTCGTCTTGAAGCTTGATTTCTTCCGATTGCTTAAAAATGGTATCTTCCATTCTGAAACGACGATTGTAAAGCTCTATGGCATTTTTTACACGTCTGGTTATTATATTTGGATTGAAAGGCTTTTGGACTATATCCTGAACTCCCATATCATAACCTTTATTTATCATATCAGCAGCATCTGCGGCGGTTACTAAAAATACCGGGATTCTATCCATCAATCCGGAAGAGTTGAGTTCTTCCAAAACTTCAAAACCATCCACCTTTGGCATGATTATATCCAGAAGTATTATATCGATACTTTCTTTTAACTTATCAATTAAATCTAAAGCTTCTTCTCCGTCTGAAGCCTCGTAGACTATATATTGATCTTTAAATAATTCTTTTAAAATCACTCTGTTCATTTCTATATCATCTACAATTAAAATAACATTTTTATTATTCTTCATAACTTTTCCTCAATAATGAATTAACTACGATAAATTATATCACAATTAAAGAGCCATTACCAATATAAAGTTACTTTTTATGTACTTAATCAATATTTTTAAGTTTAGATATAACATGCGGTGCGTAAAATATTATCACCAACAATATGATGTAATATGAAGAAACTTGTCGAAGAGGTTATATTTTATCATTATTATTTTTATTTAACATTACTTTTGTAACCTTTATATAAATAAAAAGGATATATAAAATTATATTGACATTTTTCTAAAATTTGTTATAATGTAAAAGTGTCAAAAATAGGGGTATAGCTCAGTTGGTAGAGCAATGGTCTCCAAAACCATGTGCCGAGGGTTCAAGTCCTTCTGCCCCTGCCATAAGTAAATTCAAGCTGCTTAATAAGCAGCTTTTTTTTATTTATTTTAAATTTGTTTATTATCTAAATTTAGAAATTTTATTTCATATACTTTATTTTAACCATATCAAAATAAAACTTTACTTAAAATCTATATCTCTTATTGTAGAAAAAGAATGCATAATCGTCACTTAAATACATAAAATAATCCGACATTTTTTTATTCAAGATAGTATTCATAATAGTTTCTATTTTATTTTTTATTTTATCTTTTGAATATCCGACGAAAAAATTATTTAAAATCATGATATCCTTATCTGATAGTATCAGACTATTTATCTCATTGCCTGAAATAAAGCGGCAAATAGTATTGAACAGTACTGGAAAGCAAATATTGTCTAAGTATAAGTTCCTATAATCGTTTAATTTATATTCTAAAAAGTCTATAATTATATCTTTATTGAATAAGCTTAGGAATTCTTTTTCTATCTTTACGGAGTTTAGGTATTCCAAAATCAAATCTATACCGCATTTACTGTTCGGATTTCCTTTTATAATCGGATAATCCAGAGTAAGGATATTATTTTGAGGAAAATGCTTTGGTATATATTTTATAAAAAACATAGGTATACCTTTAAGTATCGTGTCTTTATAATTCCTTACACCATAATCTTCAAAATCATTTATAATATCTTCATATATACCTTTTGCCTCCAATACTTTGTTATTTACTATATCAAGTCCATTCTCATATAAAAACTCAATACTTGCATTCCTATCTAGGATATTGTTATCTTTAAAATTTTCTTCGATACAATATAATATACCTTGTAACAACATCTCTGCTGTTTCATAAGATACGGACGAACTGTCCTTTGAAGTATATTTACCCATTAAATCAATCAAAATAGGAAGGATTTTTTCATAATTATATTTCATTTTAATTCTCCATTTATTCCCAAAATAATTCTTTAATTACACTTTGATATAAATCTTTATCCCATCTTTGTTCTTCACTTAAATTTTCATATATATTTTTACCTTGGGAATAAATATAGTCTAAACTCTCATCTCTTACAGCTTTTGAAAATCTTTCCAAACAAGTATCTCTAAGGTATCCCAAATCTCCGTAACATACATCATCAAACTGTTCTCTCATAAAATTCAAAAGTTCGTCATCTGTGAGCTTATCTTCGGTCTCGTTTTTAAAGTTATAAAATATATCCACGAGGTCTTTTATAGTGTCGATATAATTATTCCTGTCTATATATTCACTGTCTGAGAATATATAGATTATTTTTTCCGTTAAACCGTAGGAAAATTCTATCCTCTTATATTTCTTTAGTGTTTCATTTTTACTGATAATAATTTCTTTTGCTTCTTTCCTTGTGATAGATAAACCAAACCTATTTATATTTACATTTGATTTTTCTATTAAATCAAGTTCTTTCTTTGAGATGTTATAAAGTATCAGATCCATATTTCCAATATTCATAATAGCCTCCTTTTCATTTAAGGACGCAATTATACTCTTTAGGTACGCTCATAACAAGACTTGAAGTTTTCCTGATTTTATGGTATTATAAATACATAAAAAGGAGATAAATTTGATTATTTATCTCCTTTTATATTTAAGTCAGTAAATTTTTATCGATTTGACTCATGTATATTCAAATAATTATTAAGCTTTATTTTTAGAACCGCATACACCTATCAAATGTTTTACCTTATCTTTCATTGTCTTTATCCCCTTTGTGTTATATTCTTTAGGGTCGTAAATATTTCTGTTTTCAAGCCTCATCCTTACGCCGTTTGTAAACGCCATTCTAAGGTCTGTTGCGTAATTTACTTTACATATCCCAAGACTTATTGCCTTTTTAACATCTTCATCATTCGTTCCGCTGGTACCGTGAAGGACAAGAGGTACATCAACCAAGCTTTCTATTTCTTTAAGTCTTTCGAAATCCAGATTCGGTTCTTCTTTATAAGGACCGTGAGCGGTCCCTATTGCAACGGCAAGTGAACTGCACCCTGTCTTTTCAGCGAACTCTTTAGCTTTTATAGGCGAAGTAAATATAGCATCTTTATCCAATACTTCGTTTTCGTCTTCTTTTCCCCCTATTCTTCCAAGCTCACATTCTACCGGTATATCATAATCCAAAGCATAATCCACGACTTCCTTCGATACTTTTATATTATTTTCAAAATCCATTTTTGAGCCGTCTATCATTACTGAAGTATATCCTGCTTTAATACACCTTTTACTTAGCTCAAAGCTTGCTCCGTGGTCCAGGTGAAGTACGATCGGTATTCTCGTATCTTTTGCATAGTATTTAACTATGCTCACAGCTATTTCGGGAGGGATATAATTAAGTGTAGAAGTTGTCGTCTGCATTATAACGGGAGATTTTTCTTCTTCACATGTTTCTATTATCCCTCTTGCCATTTCCATATTTTCAAAATTGAATGCGGGAACAGCATAATTTTCTGACTTTGCTTTTAGTAGTATTTCTTTTGACGTAACAAGTGGCATGACTTTCTCCTTTAAGCTTTATTAAATATTTAAATATTATTATTTTTTAATTTATATTTTCTATTGTTAATAGCTATTTTAATCATAATAAGATAATAATTTCTTTATAGAAAGTTTCCGCTAATTAATATAAAATAGACGTTTTCAAATTACGTAATCGTATTAAAAAGTACACGTAAAATCCTTTTATAAGTAACGCTAAACACTTGTTTAACTATTAGGAACGGTTCATACATTATATTAATAAGATGTACTAAAATAGATTTGATATCAGAATTTGACACTACTTTTTCTTATTTAGCTGAACACGAATTATATTAAACAAATTTGAAAGCAGGGTACAAAAAAGTGCCGAAGCAAGCAGCCAATTATTCTTTTCCTGATCAAACAAAGCTATCAACAAAAAAATAATTCCTGCTATAATCAGACCAACACCGGAAATAAATAATAAAGTATTTACTTTTTTCTTATCCATTTCTAATCTCCATAGCCCCATATTTATCGAATTAATATTATCTTCCTATATAAAAACATCACTGTCTTTTTTAATTTTATATTAATCCTTACTTTTTGCTTCTTTGCTTGTTATAATATTTTTTTCTTTAGTATCTATGTTATTATTTTCGATTTTCAATTCATTCATTGTGTTATCATCATCATTATCTTTGATTTTATGTTTTCTTCTTATTATATATATACCTATAATTCCTGCAAGTATCAGACCGAGACTTACAAACTGAGCTATTCTAAGCCCTAAAAACATTAAAGAGTCTGTTCTGAGCCCCTCAATAAAAAATCTTCCTATGGAATAATAGATAAAATATGAACAAATAAGCTCTCCGTCGAACTTTTTAAATTTCTTATCTATAATAAAATAAAGAAGGAAAAATCCGATCAAATCCCAAATCGATTCGTAAAGGAATGTTGGATGAACCATTATGGAACCAAGTGTCGGATCTATTACATTTATAGCCCATGGTACATTCGTTATACTTCCGTGAGCTTCCATGTTGAAGTAATTTCCCCATCTGCCGACAGCCTGTGCTAAGAGTATACACGGAGCCGCAACATCAAGCATTTTTAGAAAATCGAGTTTGTGATGTCTGCATACCAGATATACCCCGAGGAATGCACCTATAAGACCTCCATGTATTGCAAGTCCTCCGTTCCAAGTCCTGTATATCAAATTGAGATGTTCGCTGTAGTATTCCCATTCGAATGCTACATAATAAAGTCTCGCACATATTATTCCGAGAGGCAGACATACGATTATAAAATCGTAGAGTATATCGGGATCTATACCTATCTTTTTAAGTCTTTTAGCGATAAAGAACAGTGCAAGAAGTATCCCCGTCAAGATACATATTGCATACCATCTTACTTCTATGGAGCCTATAGTAAAAGCTATAGGATTAGGTGTCATTAACATAAATTTCCTCCTTGGTAAATTAAAAGAATTATACCATATATTGTATTTATAATAAATAATTTTATCAATATATTATTCCCTTTTTTGACCAAATATTATATAATAAAATTTAGTTTTAAGATAGGGAGATAAAAAATGTCTATACCATTTACACATTTACATGTACATACAGAATACTCATTATTGGACGGATTTTGTAAGATAAAAGAACTGCCTAAGCTCGTAAAAAATATGGGCATGGATAGTATTGCCATAACCGATCATGGAAATATGTTTGGTGTTATAGAATTTTACAGAGCGTGCAGAAAGGAAGGGATAAAACCTGTCCTTGGATGTGAAATATATATGACTATGGGTGACAGAAAAGGCAGAGATCCGATGAATGACAAGCAGAGCTTTCACTTTATCCTACTTGCGGAAAATGAAATCGGATATAAAAACCTTATGAAAGTCGTATCTATAGCATATACAGAAGGGTTTTACTATAAACCGAGAGCCGATTTTGACTTGCTTGAAAAATACTCCGAAGGACTTATCGCTACAAGTGCTTGTATCGGGGGTATTATACCGAGAAAGATAAACAGCGGAGAAATAGAAGAAGCAAAGAAATATCTTGAGAGATTTATTGATATATATGGAAAAGATAATTTTTTCCTTGAAATCCAAGACCATGGTCTTGAAGAAGAAAAAACAGCAAACGAAGAATTAATAAAAATGGCTGAGGAGTACGGAGTAGGGCTTATTGCCACGAACGACTCCCACTATTTAAGAAAATCCGATTCCGAAGCTCATGATGTCCTTCTTTGCGTACAGACCGCAAGTAACTTAAGCGACGAAAACAGGATGCGTTTTCCTAATGATGAGTTTTATATAAAAACTCCGGAAGAAATGAGTGAGCTTTTTAAATACTGTCCGGAAGCTATTGAAAACACTCATAAAATTGCCGAGAGATGTAATGTAGAAATCGAATTCGGGCATTACCATTTGCCGGTATTCCCTCTTCCCGAAGGAATGACATCTCAGCAGTACCTTAAAAAGCTTTGTATGGATGGCTTACATAAGAAGTACGATAATGTAACAAAAGAATTAACTGAAAGACTTGAATACGAACTTGGCGTAATCAACGATATGGGCTTTAACGATTATTTCCTTATCGTTTGGGATTTCATCAATTATTCAAGAACTCATGATATCCCCGTAGGTCCCGGAAGAGGAAGTGCCGCGGGAAGTATAGTAAGTTATACCCTTGATATAACTCAAATAGACCCGATCAAATACGCACTTATTTTTGAAAGGTTTTTAAATAATGAAAGGGTATCAATGCCCGATATAGATATTGACTTCTGCTACGAAAAAAGGCATGAAGCGATAGAATACGTTATAGAAAAATACGGATTTGACAACGTTAGTCAGATAGTTACCTTCGGAACACTTAAACCTAAAGCGGCTGTTAAAGATATAGCCAGAAGTATGGGGATAAGCTTTGACCAATCCAATAAAATCGCTAAACTCATCCCTGATGAAGCGAAGATAACCATAGAAAAAGCCATTGCAATGAACCCCGAACTTCATCAGATGTACGATGAAGACCCTACGATAAAGAAACTTCTTGATACGGCTAAAGCGGTGGAAGGTATGCCAAGGCATTCATCCACTCACGCGGCGGGGGTCATTATTTCCGACAGAGCCGTTAGTGATTATGTACCTTTGTATTTAAACAAAGACAGTATAGCCGCACAATTCAACATGACCACGGTAGAAGAGCTGGGACTATTAAAAATGGACTTCTTGGGACTAAAAAACTTAACCGTAATCAAGCATACTTTGGATAATATAAAACTATCCAAAGGCATTGATGTGGATATAGATAATATAAGTCTTACGGACCAGAACGTATTCGATACAATAAGCAGAGGCGATACGATAGGTGTATTCCAGCTTGCAAGTCCCGGAATGCAAAGCTTCATGCAAAGACTTAAACCAAATACATTTGAAGATATCATAGCGGGTATTTCGCTTTACCGTCCGGGTCCTATGGACATGATACCTACATATATAGATAACAAACATAACCCTGCTAATATCAGTTATCTTCACCCTTCATTGGAACCCATCCTTAACGTAACATATGGTATCATCATTTACCAGGAACAAGTTATGCAGATAGTTAGGGATTTGGCGGGCTATTCAATGGGGCGTAGTGACCTTATCAGAAGAGCCATGGGTAAGAAAAAGCATGAAGTTATCGCCAAAGAAAGAGAAATATTCCTTCACGGTAATGAAGAAGCCTTTAACAAAGGTGAAGACAAAGAAAAGGTTCATGGCTGTGTAGCTATAGGGATAGATGAAAAAACGGGTAATGAAATATATGACTTGATGGAAAAATTCGCGTCATATGGTTTCAATAAATCTCATGCGGCGGCATACGGAGTCATCTCCTATCAGACTGCATATTTAAAGACTTATTACCCTGCTGAATTCATGGCTGCCCTTATAACTGTTTATATCGGTTCCGATGACAGGATGTTATATATGAACCACTTAAAGGAAAAAGATATCAAACTCCTACCTCCCGATGTAAATAAGAGTTACTCTCGTTTTACGGTTGATGACGGAAGCGTTAGATTTGGTCTGCTTGCCTTGAAAGGACTTGGTGAATCAGCTATCGAAGAGATCATACAGGCAAGAGAAGAAAAAGGAGACTTTACTTCATTCCCTGATTTTGTAAATAAAATTGAATTTCATTCTCTAAATAAAAAAGGAGTGGAAAGCCTCATATTATCGGGAGCCTTTGACAGTCTCGGAAATAACAGAAGAGAGCTTTACTGTGTATATGAAGACTTCTTAAACGATACTTTAAGACAGAGAAAACAAAATATCGCAGGTCAGACCACTCTCCTTGAAATGCTTTCTCAGGAAGAAAACGAACAAATTGAAATGACTATACCTACAATGGCAGAATTTGAAGCAAAAGAAAAGCTTAAATTCGAAAAAGAGGTAATGGGAATGTACATTAGCGGACATCCCCTTGCCGAACATGAAGAAGACCTTGATAAGTATACCAGTATGCAGCTATATGAAGTATATGACAGGTATGGAAACAAGAATTCCGAAGAAGAGGAAGAAGCCGAACCTCAGGTTCCCGTTAATAATAAATATAATAAATTCAATAAAAATAAAAGAGAGCTTATTACGATAGGCGGACTTGTAACATATGTAAAAGTTATATATACGAAAAAAGACAATAAACAAATGGCTTTCATGACGGTTGAAGATTTGACTTCTGATATGGAAATAGTCGTATTCCCAAGAACATTTGACGAATATAAGGATATCTTAAAAGAAGATAATAAGCTTATAATAAAAGGGCAAATAAGCGTTAAAGAAGAAGACGAAGAAAAAAGCGTGTCTATAATCGCAGATAAGATATGGGATATGGAAGATAAAAGGAGCAGACCGCCTGCAATAAGAAAAAAAGATGTGATCCAGCCAAGGATAAAAAAGGCAAAGGAAAAAGCGGTATCTCCCGAAATCAAGAAAGCTAATTCAAAGAAAATAATAGGTAATTCTCTTACATTGGTACTCAATAAAATAAACGAAAGAACTATGAGTGATATAAGACAGCTTTTTGTAAAGTACAAGGGAGATAAAAAAGTCGTACTTTTCTCCCCTGTTTCAAAAAAATCTTATGTTGCAGACAAAAGCATGTGGGTCAAGCTGGAAATCGGGCTTATAGACGAGCTTGCGGAACTTATTGGGAAGAATAATATTATTATTAAATAGTACATCAGGGGCTCTGCCCCTTTAACCCTTTGTAGGGCGCTGCCCTACTACTCGCCAATATTTTTCCAAAGATAAAAATATTGGATAAAAATCTTTCACTCAATTGCCGTGAAGGCTCTTTACGCGGTCGGATTTTCTAAAAATCCCTACCCGGGATTTTTGAAACGACCGCTACCCCAACCTCATAATAAATAAAAAGCATTCATTAGCTGATGAGTGCTTTTATTTTATTTATATCTATATAAAACAAAAGACCGCATATGCGGTCTTTTTAAGTAAGTATTTAATTAGTCTTTGATTATTTCAAGCATATCGCCGTTTTTACATCCTGCGGCATTTCCTTCTTCCAAGTCTATATGCATTTCAAGTCCGCATCTTTCGTTGGATCTGATAAGTACATTTTCAAATATAAGTCCTCTTTCTCCCGGAACTCTTACTTTAACGATATCGCCGTCTTTAACTCCGTATTCTTTTGCCTGAGAAATAGTCATATGAATATGTCTGCTCGCTACGATTACACCTTTATCGATTTCCACCTCACCTTTTGGTCCTCTTAAGATACAGCCCGGTGTTCCGTCCAAATCCCAGGAATCTCTGATAACTTTAGGTACACCAAGCTTAAAAGTATCACTTGCCAAAATTTCGATTTGAGCATGTGGTCTTGCCGGACCTAAAACCCTCATTTTTATTGTACCTTTTGGTCCTACTACATCGACAAATTCTTCCGCAGCAAATTGTCCAGGTTGTGAAATAGGTTTTTTGATCTTTAATTCGTAGCCTTCACCAAATAATGCATCGATATCTTTTCTGCTAAGATGCACATGTTTATTTGAAAGCCCTACAGGTACTCTAGTTTTCATCTATTTAAATTCTCCTTCAATAATTAAATTAATATGTTTACCACGATTATTTTAACACAAATCATATAATTTGTATACAATTTTTACAAAGTTATACTCTTTTTCTTATTAGCTCAAACTCGCTGAGTTCGGTGCCGTCGGTTTGAATAAATAACCTTTCTTTAGGGTGCGGAGTACTGTCGACTTCCTCTCCTTTTTCGTTAAACATTTTTTTAATTTTAAAGGTAATACTTTTTTCTCTCGGTCTGACAAGTTCCAATTCGTCGGAAACGAAAAATTTATTTCTCTGCTCTATTTCATACATACCTTTTTCTTTATTGAATCCGATTACTTGAGCTACAAAATCGTAATTTCTGGTGTAAGAGCTTGTCCCGTAGTTTTGAGTAGAAGAGTCGGCATTCCCGAAGTAAAATCCTTCGGTATACTGCCTATGGCTTACCTTGGTAAGCTCTTTAAATAAGCTTTCATCTATCTTATAATTTTCCCTATCTCTTTCGTAAGCGTTTATAGCGTTCCTATATGCATTTACAACGGTCGAAACGTAGAATATGCTCTTCATCCTTCCTTCTATCTTGAAACTGTCTACTCCCGCTTCAATAAGCTCATGGATGTGATTTATAAGACATAAATCTTTTGAATTAAAAATAAAACTGCCTTCTTTATGCTCTTCTATAGGGAAGTATTCTCCCTCTCTCGTGCTTTCCATAAGAGAGTATTTCCATCTGCATGGCTGTGCACAGTCTCCCCTGTTTGCATCTCTTCCTGTAAGATAATTACTTAGTAAACATCTTCCGGAGTAAGAGATACACATAGCTCCGTGAACGAAAGTTTCTATTTCCATTCCCTCAGGCTTATTTTCACATATGCCTTTGATGTCCTCAAAAGAAAGTTCTCTGGCAAGAACTATCCTGTTTACTCCGTTACGCTTCCAAAATTCCACGCTTTTATAATTCGTTGTGCTGGACTGAGTTGAAAGAGATATTTTCATATCCGGAAGAGTATCTCTTACGGTCATGATAATACCGGGGTCGGCGGCAATTATCCCGTCAACTCCGGCATTATTTAAATCTTTTACATACTTAGCAAGTTCGTTAAAATCATTATTTCTCCCTGAAATATTGATAGTAACATAAACTTTTCCGTTCTTACTGTGAGCAAAATCAGCTCCTTCACGTATTTCATCTATAGTAAAGTTTCCCGCATTCGCTCTCATGGAAAACTTTTTACCACCTAGGTAACAAGCGTCCGCACCGTAAGTAAACGCATATTTTAACTTTTCTAAATCTCCGGCTGGAGCAAGTAATTCACTCATTTTATTTATTCCTTTTCTTTTATAAATCTATTTTTCTTGTCCATCCGAACTTATCTTCAATTTTGCCCCACTGTATACCCGTTAAAGTATCATATAATTTTTGAGTAAGTTCTCCTGTTTTAAAATCATTTATTTCTACAGCTTCGCCTTTATAGCATAGCTCTCCTATAGGAGATATTACCGCTGCGGTACCCGTACCGAATGCTTCCGTCAATTTACCGCTTCTTGCGGCATCCATAAGTTCGTCGATACTTAAATCTCTTTCTTCTACTTCGATTCCCCAGTCTTTTAATATATGGATTATAGAATCTCTGGTAACTCCCGGAAGTACAGAACCGTCAAGGGCTGCTGTAACAACTTTCCCGTCGATAACGAACATTGCATTCATTGTCCCTACTTCTTCAACGTATTTTCTATGTACGCCGTCTAACCAAAGAACTTGAGTATAACCGTTTTCTTCGGCTTTTACCTGTGCCGCGATACTTGCCGCATAGTTTCCCCCGCATTTAGTAAATCCGGTACCGCCTTTTACCGCTCTTACATATTCATCTTCAACCCAAATCTTAACAGGGTTTACTCCTTCGGGATAATAAGCCCCTACAGGAGATAAGATGATTATAAATTTATAAGATTTTGCGGGGTGAACACCTACACTGCTTTCTGAAGCAAATACAAAAGGTCTGATGTATAATGAAGTTTCTTCTTTTGTAGGTACCCAGTCTTTTTCGCATTTAACAAGCTCTTCAACTGCTTTAACGAACATATCTTCCGGTACTCCCGGCATACATATACGCTTATTTGAGTTTATCATACGTTTTGCATTCATTTCAGGTCTGAATAAAAGGATTTCTCCTTTATCGTTTCTGTAAGCTTTAAGCCCTTCAAAAGTTTCCTGTGCATAGTGAAGGACCATAGTTGCAGGGTCGATGGATAAAGGTCCGTAAGGAACTATCCTTGCGTCATGCCATCCTTTTCCTTCGGTATAATCCATTATAAACATATGGTCGGTAAAATAATTACCAAATCCTAAATTGTTTTCATCCGGTTTTTGTTTTCTTTTCTCTACTAATTCATATTTTATATCCATTTTGGTCGTCTCCTTATTATTTTGTTTTATATTTGAAAGTCTCAAACGACTTATTGTCTTTTGGTACCTTTAAAGCACCTGTCGCAATATCTTTTTTACACTCTTCCAAACCTAATGTGATACTGTCTCCTTCTTTAAAGAAGTTTTGATTTAATTTTATATTGACAACGGAATCACCGACACCTAAGTTGTTTACCTTTGTATCAAATGATTCGAATATAACCGAATCACATATAGTCATAGAAGCGTTTTTATAATCCTTATAAATCTCACCGAGCTTTATTTCGTTGTCGGATTTATTATATAGGTCAGAATCAATTACTTTAAGACCCTTTTCTCTTATAACATTATCGACTCCTATAGCTCCCGCACCGCAAACCGTAAAGAAAACATCGGCTTTTTTTGAAATAAGTCCTTCCGCTATCTTACTTCCCGCCTGTGCGTCGATATAAGAGTTTGTAAATGCCTTTTCAACTTTTACTTTTTCATTTGCAGCCTTTACACCGCTCATAAAGCCATATTCATAGTCTTGGTTTTTATTTTCATATGCACCGATATATCCGACAACATTGGTCTTTGTAGTCTTCGCGGCCAAATACCCCGAAAGGAACGCTCCTTCTTCATTTTTGAAAGTAATGCTCATTGAGTTATTTGTTTCATCTCCGTACCCTATAAATCCAAGATTACTTGTCGGGTAATCACCATGGACTGCGAGAAGGGATGAACATACCGCAGGAGAATTTGCAAGGACCAAATCATATTTTGTGGATGATAATAATCCGTTAGCAACGGTTTCGTAATTGTCCGAAGATTTAGGAACTTTTATATCAAAAGAGAAATCGTAATTTTTAAATGATTCATTTACCATTGATGATTTCTTTATTTTTAACATCTTCTTCTCCGTATGTATCCGAAATATATGCTATCTTAAATTTTTTACTGTTGGGATCGGTACTGTCTTTCTTATTTCCGCAGCCGACGACTGTCAGGACAAAAAAGAAAGCTATTAATATACTAAATATTTTCTTCATATCAAACCTCATAAACTTTTATACTTCTATACTGTATAATATATTTATTTTATGCTTTTTTCATATTTTTTTCAAGTTTTTTGTAAAGAAAAAAGCGCTAAATATAATTTAACGCTTTTAATATTCATATAATTCTTATTTATTTTAGTTCGTCTATATATTCTTCGGCACCTGTTGCGCATATAGCGCCGTCAGAAGCCGCTGTAACGACTTGTCTTAAATTCTTCTGTCTTACATCACCGGCAACAAAAAGTCCTTTTACGGACGTCTGAAGAGAATTATCGGTCACGATATATCCCTTTTCATCCACTTCGACCAAGTTTTTAACAAGAGTACTGTTAGGATTATGACCTACGAACATGAAAACACCGTCTGTATTATAATCGTATATTTCACCTGTCTTCTTGTTTTTTACTTTTATCCCCGTTACCATGCCGTTTTCACCTAGTATCTCCACAGGTTCATGGCTTAATAAGAAATGTACTTTATCATTTGCCCTGGCTTTCTTTTCCCAGCTCTTTCCGCCTCTGAACTGGTCTCTTCTATGAATGATAGTTACTTTTTTTGCAAACTTCGTTAGGTATATGGCTTCTTTCAAAGCGGTATCTCCGCCTCCTACCACACATACTTCAAATCCAGTGAAGAAACCTGCATCACAGGTTGCACAGTAAGAAACTCCCATACCTCTGAATTCTCTTTCTCCTTTTATACCGAGTTCTTTAGGAGTAGAGCCTGAAGCGATAATACAAGTTTTTCCTATATATTCTTCCCTGCTTCCTTTAACGTAAAACATCCCGTCGTCTTTTTTTTCAACACTAATCACTTCGTCACTTACTATTTTTGCTCCGAAACTCAAACATTGTTCTTTCATTTTTTCTACAAGCTCCGGTCCCGTAACTTCACTGGCTCCGGGATAGTTTTCGATTTCAGTAGTAGTAGTTATCTGTCCTCCTACCACAGCCTTTTCGATAATCAAAGTATTTAGTGTAGACCTTGATGCGTAAAGTCCTGCGCTCAAACCTGCGGGACCCGCACCGATAATAATTACATCATAATTCATTTTTACCTCCTTATGGAAGCATGTCAAATTGTCTGCGTGATAATAATTCCACGTATTCCTTTACAAAACCTCCAATATGTGCACTGTAATCTCCGATTCTTTCAAGATCGGCTACTATATCAAAGTATACAACACCGGCTTCAGGAGTGCAAGACTTTCTGTTGAGTCTGTCTATGTGTGCTTTTCTAAGTTCATCTTCTTTTTTATCTATTTCTTCTTCCATAAGGTCCGTTTTAACGGCCTTTGTTAAATCTTTTTCTTTAAATGCATCGATAGCAAGTCTTAAATTTTTCCTCACCATTTCATACATCCCGCTTAATTCATTTGTTGCATTTTCACTGAAGACCACGCCGTCGTCTTTTTTATTCTGTGCAATTCTCACCATACTCATACAGTAATCACCTATCCTTTCGATATCGTGAATTACCTGATGAAGATGAACGGTAAAATCCGCACTTTGAATGCTTGCGTCCAAAGCGGAAATCTTTATAACGAACTCTGCAATCCCCGTTTCGTACTTATTGATCAAATTTTCTAAAAGCTCGACCTCTTCGATATTTTCAAATTCATTGTTTATACATGCATTCGAAGCGAGATTTACCGCTTTATAGGCGATTTCCGACATCGTTTCGACTTCGTTTAACGCTTCCGAAACAGCAAATGCGGGATTTTCCAACAAAATATCATTCAATTTGAGTGTAAAATCGCCTTCCTCGTCTTTTTTTTTCACAGGCAGAACTTTCTCTATAAACTTGATGATAGGTTTGCTTAAGAATAATAACAATGACGCATTGATCACGTTGAACATAGTATGGAAGTTAGCGATCTGCTGAGTCGGATCACTTCCCGATATAGATAATATAAAATTAAAAATAAAACTATGTCCGTCTTTTGCAAACGCTCCGGTCAGGAATAATAAAGACATCATCCATATTACTCCGACTGTCTTGGTGATAAGATGAAATACCGCCGCCTGTTTAGCCTCTCTTTCAACACCTATCATAGCTATCATAGCCGTTGCACATGTACCGATATTCATACCTAAAACTATAGGTACGACTACACCAAGGGCTTCATACCCTTCAACTCCCGCAAAAGCACCGCCGATTGCAAGAGCCTGAAGCAAACCGATAGAAGCTGAAGAAGACTGAATAACTGCCGTTACAAAGACGCCTGCAAGAAGACCGAGGATCGGGTAATGTCCCAAACTTACAAGCATATTGGTAAAGAATGGATTGTCTGCAAGAGGTTTTAAAACAGTAGACATAACGCTTATGCCGAAAAACAATATACCAAAACCCAGAATACATTCTGCAACATGTTTTAGTTTATCCTTATTTGCAAACATAAGTATGGCTGAACCGATACCTATAAATAAAGGCGCGTAGTCCGATAGATTAAGAGCAATTATCTGTCCCGTTATCGTAGTACCGATATCCGCCCCTAAAATCACCCCTGCCGCCTGCGCAAGAGTCATAAGATTTGCATTTACAAGACCTACTACAAGCACCGTCGTGGCAGAAGAACTTTGAATTATCATTGTCACAACCGTACCCAAAGCAAGTGCCTTTATGGGGTTACTGGTAACCTTGTTAAGTATGTCCTTTAATTTATTCCCTGCAGCTTTCTTTAGCCCTTCACCCATAAGATCCATTCCGTAAAGGAATAACCCCAGGCCTCCGAAGAGCTGAATCAACATCATAATATCCATATTCTTTCCTCCCCTTTACACCAAAAAAAGGTCAGGCTTAATATAGTTTATTTCATAGATTCGAAATTATGCTGTCTAAGTGCTTCATATAATAGAACTGCCACGCTGTTCGACAGATTTAAACACCTTGCATTTTCTTTCGGTATCATAGGAATCCTAAGCCTTGTACTCGGATATTTTTGGTGAATATAATCCGGAAGCCCTTTCGTTTCGGCTCCGAACATAAAATAATCATTTTCTTCAAATTTAAAATCAGTGTAGTTCTTATCTCCCTTTGTTGTGAGCAAATAAAGATTTTTCACATCATTTTTCATTAGGAAATCTTCAAAATTTTCATATACACTTATTGTTGCCTCATCCCAGTAATCTAAACCGGCTCTTTTTAAGTATTTATCTTTTATACTAAAACCGAGGGGTTTTATAAGATGAAGTTTTGTATCTGTTACTGCACAGGTTCTTACAATATTTCCGGTATTCTGCGGAATTTCAGGATTAAATAAAACAATATTAAACATTTTTCTGCTCCGTTTCTTATTTTTCCTAAATAAAATATAAGAACCGAGATAAATATAACATATATTACATTTACTTTTCTCATATTTTACTTATTGTTTATTTTGATTTTACATAAATTTTACATTATTTTACAAACTAATCAAACTTTTATAATAATATACCTTTATTTGTTTTTTATATCTTTTATTGCAGGTAAATTATTATATCCGAGACTCTTTGCTTTTTTCAAATATTGCTTGGTCTTTTCCTTATCGTTCATCATATCATACGCAATAGCCAAGTTACCGTAAGCATTTGCACAGTCCGGATATATATCTATTGCTTTCTTTGAATATTCAATGGATTTTTTAATCTCGGGAGGATCTTTCTTTAAATATATATTTCCAAGGCTCATATATGCGGTTTCGTTTTTCTCATTTATTTCGATGACTTTTAGGTAATACTCCTCTGATTTCTCAAAATCATCGTTTATATCATATACTCTCGCCAAAGCTATCATATAATCTTCGTTGTTGGGTTTCAGCTCATCAGCTTTTTTAAGAGGTATGAGAGCGGTATCAAATCTCTTAAGCTGCCAGTATGAATATCCTGTCATATAATTTCTGTTTGCTTCTTTATCCTTCTCAAGTTCATTTTCTTCAACTTTATTCAATGTTTCTATAGTGTTATAAAAATCCTGTTCTTTAAAATATTTTTCACCCAAAGCATACAGTTCTTCGGCACTCTCTTTTTTCTGACATCCGTAAAAAGCGGAAATAAAAATAAATAAAGTTAAAAATAAAATACTAAATTTAAATATTCTTTTATTACTTTGTATCATATCAAATTCCTCTTTTGATAATTTTTAAATATTATATCATAAAAAATAATATAAAAATTTCAGATATAAAATGTTAATGATTTTTTAATTATTTAATGTTTAATGAACAAATAAGATAAGTTGTAAAACATCAAAATTTTAATAAAAAAACTCTTTAGGATAAAGTTTATTATTATACTTTAATTTTATTTTAGCAAATGATTATAAAATATAAGTTATGTATTGTGAAAAGTTTTATCTTACCAATATACTACGGCAAATTAAAAGAACGCAGTTTCCCGCGTTCCTTCGTTAGAGATAAGTTTTATTGGAGGAATTTAATATATCCCTTATTATTTTATTAACCTTGATACTTTGGAACTATCCCAACTTCTCTCATCAAATCAAGAGAATCGATTATCATAGGTGCGTCCTGAGTCCCTATAAGCTCTGCTCCCGCCATTAAATAAACATAAGCATTTTGAGGTTTTGGAGCCTTTACACCGGATACTTTTAGTTTAGTCCCCGTTCCCTTTAAACAGTCTCTCATCAAAACAGTCTGTTCCAATGTAGGACCTGCATAATGTCCGGTAGACGATTTTACATAGTTTATACCCGCTTCAACACAAAGTTCACAGGCAATCTTTATTTCTTCATCCGTAAGCATACAGCATTCTATTATCATCTTTGTAATGACTCCGCCCGCCGCATTTACATAATCCTTGAACTCGGATTTTATAGCGTCGTATTTCTTTTCTTTCATGTTTCCTACGTTCATACAGTTATCTAAAACAGTGGCTCCCATTTTGACCGCTTCTTCCGCTTCAAAAGCTTTTACGGCACTCGTTTGCTGTCCGAGAGGGAACCCTATCCCCGCACCTATAAGTAAATCAGTCCCTTCAAGTTCTTCTTTTACCACAGGTGTCCAGTATGAAGAAGAATAACAGAAAGCCTTACAATTATACTTAATAGCTTCCCTACATCCTTTTCTTACTTGTTCTTCAGTCAAGTCCTTAGAAAGACTGGCAAAATCAAAAAGTTTACCTACATCTTTTTTAGTCATTCTTGTAAAATCTACCGACATTTTATATCTCCTTTAAATAAGTTTTTTTAACAGTTCGTTATTTATAAAGTAATCGTAGTCTATCCCGCATTCTCCTATAAACCTGGGATTTACAGGGTCTTTCTTGTGGTCTCCGTGGAAATCGGATCCCCCTGAAATAATTTTGACTTTGTTTGAATATTCTTCTTTTACTTCTTCTATTATATCTTCTTTTTTCATCTTACCGTTATAGCTGGTTTTATCGTAGGTGTAACTTGCCTCGATACCGTCAAGTCCGTTTTCTATAAGATTATCTATATATTCGCTTCTTAAAACCTTCAAACCATTAAGTTCAACTTCATCTGCTATCAAATAAGGATGAGCAAGTACGATTATCCCTCCCGCTTCATGTACTATTTTTATTATATCTATAGGATTTGGTTTTCTTCTTCTGACATCCAGTCTTTTATCTTTCTTTGACATTTTTTTTGCGTCAGACCAAGTCCTTGTATATCCTTTATCAGCCATCAAATTAAAAATGAGTTTTTTCTGCATTTCCTTTTCGTTTCTCTTCTTACCGCCGTAATTAAGTACTTCTTCAAGAGTTATATCGTATCCGAGAGAATTGAGCCTATGTAAAAATTCTTTATAACTTTCAATCTTACTGTCAGCGATATCTTCCATGACTGCTTTGATTTTCTCGTTTTCAAAGTCACATCCGTAAGCTACCATATGTACATCATCTACAAACGTATCACAGGAAAATTCGCATGCTTTAAGGAGCTTAACTCCTTTTGAAGCTGCATATTCTACACTGTCAACTTCTTTCCCGTCAACTTCAACGGTGTTAGGAGGAACCATATCATGATCGGAAATGGTAAGTACTTTCATTCCCGCACCCGCTGCAAGGTCTATGAGTTCTTTTGGAGTACAAAGTCCATCCGAACGAGTTGTATGACAGTGCATATCACATAAATAATTTGGTTTAAAATTATAATCAGTCATCCTCTATGCTCCCCTTTCCTAAGGTAAAGAAATTTATATGCTTAAATGCAAGGGCATATATCCTTTTATATACGTAATCATCGAGTTTAAGAGGATTATTTTCATCTCTGTTAGCGGAAGAATAAGCATACATTCCCTGACAGTAGGCAATTTTTATGGCGGTTGAAATATTTATCTTGCTTGCCCTTAAATCGATAAGCTTTCTGAACATCTCGTCACTAAGCCCGGTACCGCCATGGAGAACAAGAGGTACGGGAGAAATATCATCTATTTCCTTAAATAAATCATAGTTGAGCTTAATCTCTCCTTTATATACTCCGTGAGCAGTTCCGATTGCCGGCGCAAGACAGTCGACACCGGTTTCTTTTAAGTATTTTTCGCAGTCTTCCCTGCTTGCATAAGCTGCGTCATTTTTATGTACCACGATATCATCTTCCACACCCACTATGCTTCCGACTTCTCCTTCGAGAGAAATATCTCTTCCTTTGATGTAATCCTTAACTTCCAAAGTATCTTTTATGTTTTGTTCAAGAAGAGTTTTTGAACCGTCAAACATAATGGAGCTCCACCCTGCGTCCATACATCTTTTTGCGTACTCTTTATCAGTACAATGATCCAAATGAACTGCCACATCTACGTCTGCATTCTCACATATAGGTCTTAAGAATGACATGAACTCTTCAATCCCAAACTGTTTCACGGTCTTTACGGAAGTTTGAAGTATCACCGGGACTTTTAAATCTGAAGCTGCATCTACCACAGCCTTTGCGGTAAGATAATTTACAATATTAAATGCCCCTACGGCATAGTGACCGTCTCTGGCATCATTTAACATTTTCTTCATTGAAACATAAGCCATTTTTTACGCCTCCTTTAAATATTATAACTGGATATATCCAGTTATAACCACTTAATACCAGTATATTTATATATACTGATTTTGTCAATAGAATATCTTAAAATATAATAAAAATATTACTTTATCATCTGATTTTTATTTGCTTTTAAATATTTTAAACTTTACGTTACTTTGTTTATAAAATAATTAATGTAAAATTAATCTAGGGTTAATTCCTATTATATATATACAAAGTAAGATATAATAATAAACCATATTATATAAGAGGTATATAATGAAAAAACTTATATGCATAACACTATTACTTTTAAGTTTATCGTCACTAATCGCATGTACAAACGCTAAAAATACAAAAGATACATTCAATATTTCTATCAAGAATAAAAGCGCTAAAGAGGTTTATGGGCTTCATTATGAATATTTTATTGACGAAAAAGCTGTCGGCGGCGGTAATGTAGAAAATGCAGATAACAGCAGACTGGATAAAAACGAAGTTTTTATAAATGAATTTTATCCCGAGGACTTTCCCAAAAACACTGACCTATCAAAATTTTCCATAAAATATTATGTGATTTTAAGAAACAAGAAAGAAGTACAATGTGATAATATAATAAAACTAAATGTAAAATACAATGAAACATATAAATTGGTACTTATAGATAATGTCCAAGGTGGATTTAAAATGATAAAAAGATAGTAATCAATAAATAAAAAGACGATACCCCTAAAGTATTGTCTTTTTTATAAAACTTTATTTAATTAAATTTGATTTAATATATGGGCTTTTAATTATTAAATTCATATTTGAGTTTGACTTTATCTCCCCTGAAAATCACTTTTGAATATTCATAAGGATTTCCTTCTTCTTCGTACATTACATCTTCAAGGATAAGGAGAGGATAGCCCTTCTCGGTTTCAAATATTTGAGAAACTTCTTCCGTTGTAGTCATAGATTCCAGTGTTTCAAGGACTTTTTTTGGAGTTATACCATATTTATCCTCGATAAGCACGCATAACTGCTCGCTTTCCAGCCTGTCTGAATTATATATTTCCTTGAATTTATCGTAGCTTAGATAAGTATGATGCAGACTTATAGGTTCATTATCTACAAGTCTCAGTCTTTTAATAAACATAACATCGCTGTTTTCCTCTATATTCAAATTAGAACTGATTATCGGAGTGGATCTTATTATACTTTTCTCCATAAGCTTTGTCGTAGTCTCATACCCCATTCTTTCAAGCTGTTCTCTAAATCCCATATACGCAAGAGAAGAAGTCATTATCTTGGGAGATGATACAAAGGTCCCTTTTCCCGCTACCCTGTAAAGTATCCCCTCTTTGACAAGATGATTGCAGGCATTCCTAACGGTAATCCTGCTTAAATCATATTTATTCATAAGCTCCGATTCTGAGGGTATCTTTTCGTCTCTTTTGTAAATCCCTTTTTCTATACTCTCTCTTATGAGCTCTTCAAGCTGAAGATAAAGAGGTTTTGAGTTGTTTCTGTCAATATCATGCATAACATTTGCCTTTCCGATATAACTGGTTATAACTAGATATTACCACATAAAATATATTTTTGTAAAGGTGTAAATATCTTACATAAAATTTTATTTTATAATATATAAAATATTAATTATTGTATATTTAATGATTAATATTAAAAGCCTATCCCTCTGATTTTGGGACAGGCTTTTAATTAATTTGTTATATATCCGCTTTTTTCAAGTAATTCTTTTCCTTCGTCACTTTTAATAAATTCAATCATCTTCTTAACATTTTTATCTTTATTCGACTTAAGTGTCACTGCATAAAAATCGGTTATATAAGGATATTTCCCATTTTTGATATTTTCTTTTGTAGGTTTTATGCCATCAATACTGATACATTTTATTTTACTGTCTGCATGCATTTTATTTATATAATACAAAAACGAATATCCTATTGCCTTATTGGAATTCCTATATTCACTGACATCTCTTATTATTCCCGACATCGTATCGGAAGTTACTGATTCTTCGGCTTTTCTCATTTTTTTATTTTTCATAACAGTCTTTTGCATCGTTGTCTGACTTCCCGAATTCTCAGGTCTTTGATAAGCTTTTATTTCCTCATCTTTTCCGCCTACATCCTTCCAATTATTCACCTTGCCTGAATATATATCTACGATTTGTTCACTGCTTAAATTATTTATGGAACTATTTTTATTATTGATAAATACAAAAGCATCGCTTCCGATTTTTGTCAGCACAAATTCATCTCCCAGCTTTTTAACTTTTTCCAAATGTTCTACGCTCGGTGCCGCACAAAATATTATATCGGCTTTACCATTTATTAAATTCTCGTAAGCCATTGGAGTTTTTGAACATTTAATAATCGATAGCGGATATTTATCACTATTAACAAATTCTTCACCTTCATTTTCTTCAATTAATTGGTTTGACTCATATGAAATTTCATCAAGTCTCTCTTTATCTTTAGATTTCTTATATTTTTCGTTATCTTCATATTCATTTCCATATTTTTTTATGATTTGTCTCTCTAAATTTTCAAACTTCATATTTAGCTTATAAATTTTTTCTTCATTGCCGCCGATAAGACGGTAATAATTTTCTTCCAATTTTAAATACTTTGCCCGCTCTTCATCGCTTAGAATATCGGTAAATGTATAATAACTATCATCGGACACATCCGTATATTTTTCTTCCATTTTATAACTGAAATCATCATAAGCTTTTCTTGCGTCAGCTATCTTTTTTGTATAGTCTTCAAGAGGTTTATATGTATGTCTCACAAAAGCAGAATAAGCGGGATACATTGCCGTAGCCCCGTCAAGGCTGGGAAGTTCATTCATTTTATTGAATGTATAATCTTTATTTTTATTTTTTATTGTAACTATATTTTTGTAATATTCTTCTTTTCCTTCGTAATCGGTAAAAAACGGAGCATACTCAAACAGATTATCTTGAGTCACCTCTTCTACGGCTATCTCTTCCCCTTGTGGTTTCTCCTTCAAAACTTTAAATACGAAACCTCCAAACGAATAATTTATAATACAAAATAAAGCTACAAAAAATATCATTGATACTATGATGATTTTATCACGACCGCTTAATTTCCCTTTCATATTTAATTCCCTCCTTTATATATAAATAATATCATATAAATATTGAAAGGTATTCGTTTTAACGATTATCTAACTGTTTTTTAATGATATTTTAAATATAATAAAGTCATTTAATCAATACATATAATAATAATTGGAAGATATGTAAACGTAGTTATCCATTGACGTTATATACTTGACAATCTCATTCGATTTTATATGTTCTATACAAATCATTTTTTAAAATTAATTTTAATCAGACTTATAAAAAATTTATAAATTAAACAAACTGCATTTCTAAATAAAAATAGCAAATCAATGAGAATAATTATAATAAAATAAATCATTTAAAGTTAAAAAAACATTTAATTATCAACGTTTACATGATAGTGTGATATAATTTAAGATATAAAATGCATGATTGAAACAGGAGGTGCATAAAAAATGGACAATGTATGTGTAGTAACAGGCGGCGGAAGCGGAATGGGTTTAGAGACAGCTAAAATCCTCGGTAAAGACCAAAAAATCATTTTGGTAGGAAGGACAGTATCAAAACTGGATAATGCAATCAAAGAATTAAAAAGTCTCGGGATAGATGCAGAAGCATTTCCTTGCGATGCGTCTGACAGAGAATCGGTAAAGAAGCTGACAGAATACGCAGTAAAACAAGGAAATGTAAAGACGGTAATACATGCGGCGGGGGTTTCTCCTCATATGGCTGACGGTGAAAAGATATTTACTATAAATGCAGTGGGAACGATCAATATCAATGAAGAATTTGCAGAAGTCATGAAAGAAGGAAGCTGTATTTTAAATGTGTCATCCATGTCGGCATATATGCTTCCCGATAGCAACGTACCAAAAGATATTTATAAATTAAGCTTAACAGATATAGATACTTTTAGTGCGGCGGCAAACAGAATGATACAAGCGGTACCGAAGGAACAGCAGGCGGGTATGGCGTATACTATTTCCAAAAACTTCGTTACATGGTATACATCAAGAATGGCTGTGAAAGTTGGAAAGAAAGGTATTCGTATAGTCTCCATATCTCCTGGAACATTTAATACGCCTATGGGAGAGATCGAAGGCGAAGAAGCGGCTTCTTTTGCTCTCAGAGGTGCAATGGGACGTCTCGGTGAACCGGAAGAAATCGCAAAAATGATGGCATTTATGGTAAGCGACGAATGCAGTTATTTATGCGGGGTAGATATACTTTACGACGGAGGATCTGTCGCATCGATGAAAGCAATGCAAGAGGATATGCAGTAAAAAATAAAACAGCACTGTAAATAGGTGCTGTTTTTTATTTATATGATTTCAAATATCATATGTTAATTTATAACCGATTATAAAAAATCATATTAAATTTGTTAATTCCCAATATTTTTATTAATATATAAATAAAACTCATTTATATATTAAAATTTATACCCTTACATATTTTATATTTTAATTTAAACATCAAAAGTTATTATAAAATAAATAATCTTTTATTTAAGTAAACTATTTACAAATTTAACTGGAACATCCATTCTTACGGCTATTTCTTCGTTATTCATACCGCTGTCGGCAAATCTTTTACAAACGTTCTTCATATCTTCCCCTATTTCGATTATATGATTATCAGGGTCGTATATACGAACGACTCTTTGTCCCCACGAATGTTCTTTAACTTTATGAACGTATTTAATATCATTCATGCTATTTAATTTTTCTATGAACTTATCAAATTCTCCCGCTTTATTTTCTTCAAAATAAATCTCAAAATCATTGCCCCCAAATTTAATATCATCCTTTGAGACTTCTATAAATTCTTCATAACTGTCTTTTGTCTGCAGACATAATCCTCCCGTCAGAGTGATATTTGCTCCGAAATCCAAAAGTACTCTAAGTCCCAAAACTTCTTTATAAAACTTCTTGGATCTCTCCATATCTTCAACAACCAGCATAGGGTTTTTTAGTTTCATGTTATTCTATTCCTTTCGACTATTCTTTATAATACTGTTATAAAATATAAGCGAGCAATATAAGCCCGCTAAATATTTAAATTCTAATTTATAATGCCAAATAATTATTTAAAAACAAAGTATTTCTGTCCGTTGTATGTTACTACGTATAAACACATATCGACTACAGCTTTTGCAATATAGACGTTTATACCTATATAATTATGTACCACATTTGTGAAAAAGTAACTTAAAAATGCGACTATGACAACTAGTATATAATATTTAAACATGGTTTTGCCTATATGACTATCATTTTTAAATACGTATTTTCTGTTTAAAGTGTAATTAAACAGTGATGAGATAAGCCTTGCGGTATAAGTTGCAACGAGTAAGGGCAGTCCGAAAAAAGTAAATACGCAAAAGCTTAAATAATCTACAAGTGCTGAAGATGTCGAAGAAATAATATATTTGATTATCCTCTTATATACTCTGAGTGAATCTCTTAAGGTATCATAATGAGAAGATTCATTGTCATCTATGTAAACTACGGCTATAGGTTCTTGTATCACTTCTATATTTCTTTCCTTAAGTTCAAGAAGCATATTCATTTCAAATTCATATCTCTCCCCTTCTATATCTATGATCTCTTTTATCATATCAAGAGAAAAGCCTCTAAGTCCGGTCTGTGTATCTACTATTTCATCTCCGTCGTTTATTACTTTAAAAACTTTTCTGGTTATTGTATTCCCGAGCATACTTCTCATCGGAGTCGTTTCATCAAAGTTTCTAACTCCTAATATCATTTTATCGGGATTTTCATCAAGTACCCTTTCGATGTTCATTATATCTTTTGGAAGATGCTGACCGTCTGCGTCTGCGGTTACGGCACTGTAGTTATGTTCTATACAGTATCTAAACCCTGTCTTTAAAGCTCTTCCTTTGCCTTTATTTATATCATGTTCCAAAACCTCACATCCGAGTTTTCTCGCTTCATCAAATATATCATCAAAGCCACTTCCGCTTCCGTCGTTGACTATTAGTATTTTTTCATCATTTTTTATTAATTCCTTTATAACCTTGATGAGTTTTTCATCCGGCATATATGCGGGAATTAAAACTATGGGATTGATATTTTTATACTTCATCCATATTCCACCTTTTTTTCACATGTTTCCACATTATATATTAACAAAAAAACTATAAAAAGAAAATGAAAAAATAATTATATTTTTCTAAACAATTTTGTTATAATAAAAAAGTATTGTTATTTTAGGAGATTTATATGGAAAAAAGCAGAAAAAACGGAGCGATATACATAGTAATAGCGGCATTTTTATGGAGCCTCAACGGCGTACTGATAAAATATATCCCTTGGCAGCCTATGGCAATAAGCGGGGTTAGAGCATTTTTATCTACAATAACGCTGGTACTTATAAAAGGTGCCTTTGATTTTAAATTCAATAAACATGTGATTTTTGCAAGTCTTTCATATGTGTCCATGGGGATATTGTTTGTATACGCAACTAAGCTTACAACAGCGGCAAACGCAATAATACTCCAGTACACAGCCCCTATCTTCGTAATAATACTAAGTATATTCTTCTTTAAAAAATTTCCGACCAAGAAACAGCTTATAACAGTTGTCATAGCATTCATAGGCGTAATTTTATTCTTTATAGATAAAGTAGGTTCCGGAGCAATGCTTGGTAATATACTTGCGATACTTGCAGGGCTTGGGTATTCCGGAATGTTTATATTTAACTCATACGACGATTCGAGCGCGCTGGATGCAAGCATAATAGGAAACGCTTTGATATTCTTGATTTCCGTTCCTGTACTGCTTCAAGGCAATGAACCAGTCCTTGATATGGCGGGAGTATTTGGGATAATAATACTTGGTATATTTCAAATGGGCATATCTTATGCATTCTTCTCTAAGGGTATCGAAACTACTCCAAGCGTTGATGCTTCACTTATTTCAATGCTCGAAGCTATTTTAAATCCTATTTGGGTAGCTCTTGTTATCGGCGAGATACCAAGCTTCGTTTCCCTAATCGGAGGAGGGCTTGTACTAATCGCAGTGATATTTAATATAATAAGTTCAAAAAATGAGAAAGTCACCCTTGAAAATAATGAAAGTTAATGATATAATCATTTAGTACTTTAAGCCGATGTGGCGAAATTGGCAGACGCACATGACTCAAAATCATGCGGAGAAATCCATGCCGGTTCGAATCCGGCCATCGGCACCATTTTAAAAACTTAGCTGTTTCAAAGGATATCATCCTTTTAGAATGGCTTTTTTGTTTTAGTTATAAAAAATAAAACTACCAACACTTTCTTTTTAGACTTTTACTAATATAGATATTATCAACGGTAAAATCTTTATTAAATTTATTTTGAAACTATTTTTCCGGTTTACTTATCCCTTTTATTGCATCTGTTAAATTATCTAATTTACCATGATTTATTATAACATCTTTTAAAATATCACCGGCAAGATTTTGTTCATCTTCTTTTATTTTTAACTCTAATTTTTTTAATGCTTATATTTTTTGAATATAGTGATTTTTAACTAGCTTTAATACTTGTCCATATTTAACTTTTAAAGCCTCAATTTGATTTTCAAAGTTTTTAATCGATTGTCTGTATCCTAAATACGCAGTACCGATTGATAGGACATATGGTAATAAATCTAAAACATTGATATTCATAATAAACAGCTTTATAATAAGACTTAAATTATATTTCTATAAAATTTTTAAGTTACTTAATGCGCCTAAAAAAGCACCTTTAGGTGCTTTTTATTGTTTATACCAAACCTACTTCTTAAATCTGCTTTTTTCATAATTGTAAGGTATGCTTGTCCCGACAACTACATCTTCGATTTTTTCTATAATGAGCCAATCATCCATATTTCCCTGATGATCAAACTCCAAAGGTTCTATTTCTTCCAAGTTTTCAAATTCTACAAGGCAAAGAAATTTCTTGTGCCATCTTATTTTCTGCTTATCCGATAATTTTAACTTCGGCTGATTTTCTTCAAGAACTCTTGTGATCTCTTCGTCATTAAGCTTTTGGTAATTCTTTACTTCTTTGACTGTAGCCTTTGCACAAATATCCTTTGTACCTTTTTGCATGAAATAAAGAGTCTCCCCTTCAAATACTCTGCTGTGAGGTATTTTTCTTCCAGCAGCACCTCTTACTACCATCGTCTTACTTTCGTTTAAAATCTTGTCTAAAACCTTTTCTCCTTTTTTGCCTGCGTTGTCGCAGTAAACCAAATGTACCATTTTTTATTCCTCCTCTATTATCGGTATCCATATCTTACTTAGATAATCTTCATCGAAAACATTCCCGTCGCTGTACCATTCAAATTCAGGACAGTCGGCATGTTTAAAAGGATAATCTAAAATCCATTCTTCATTCAAGTATTTCCAGCCTTCCTGAATTGACTTCGGTGGAGCACCCCTTAAGTCAAATACAGCCCACGAAGCTTCCGGTACGATAAGTTCTCTAAATCCCTCGGGAAGTTCTTTATCAGAAATCACCATCATCGAATATTCCATTTCATTTTTTTCCTTGTCGTATCCCCCAATAACACCGAACATCCCCTTGTTATGGGCAGTATCCGCTAAAACAAGTTTATGGAATGTCCCGTCCTTTTGAGAATTGCTCCAAATCTCGGGGATTTTCTTATTTATATTCTCATCACAAACGACCTTAATGCTTTTTCCGATAAGCCTAAAAGATTTTAAATGCTCGATCTTCCATAAATATTTTTGCTTAACGGATATCCTCATTTTGGGATATACCTTTAATTTGATACCATTTTTTCTCGCCTCACTGGGAGATACTCCGTGAAACTGCTGAAATGCCTTTGTAAATGAAGTGGGAGAATCGTATCCGTACTTATAACTTAAATCCACGACTTTTATATCGCTGCTCTTAAGATCGTAACCTGCAAGGGTAAGTTTTCTTAAACGGACGTACTCCGAAAAGCTTATATCATTCATATACGAAAATACTTTTTGAAAGAAACCATAAGAACAACCCGCTATTTTTTCTATCTCGTCTCGGTCAATCCTCTCTTCTTTTCTTTGAAGATGCTCTTCCACGTAATCAATTATGATCTGCAATTTTTCATTCCACTGCATGCTTTGCTCCTTAAATATTTTGGCTGATTTATTTTATCATTTATTAAAATTTATTTCAGCTTTTTTTACGTACTGTTAGGATAGCATATTTATAAATATATTTCACAATCCAATTAATGGGATTTTACTTATAACATAGTTACAATTTATAATATTTAAACATTTTGATATAATCCTCTTAAAAGAAATATTTATTGAAGACTTAAAGCGATATAAAAACAATTACCAAATATATAAGATAATTAAAAGAAAATAAAATAACTCTTAAAAAAAGATTATTTGATGAAATAAATATAAGTGTTCTTTGCTAATAATACCATTGATAAAATTAAAGTAAAAAATAATTATAAAAAGAGTTTATTGATTAATTATTTGCTACAGATATGAATTTGAAGTCAAAATCCTTGAAAGAAAAATGAACAATAAACAGTATACATACTAATATATATCTAATAAAAAACTGATTTTTATACTTAAATTAAGTTTAATAATAAAATCAAATTTAATTATTATTTATCGAAGAAACATAATAAACATTTCTAAATTGTTAATAAAACCGTCCTATATTCTAGAACACAATAATAATAAAATATAAGATAACCTATTCATATATTATAAATTATCTTGAAGGACTTTATTATTAGATAAAGATATTTTTAAAGCAAACACATAAAACTTCCTTAGCAAATAATCCATATTTCCTACGCTCTGTTAGCTGAATAAATTCAAGGTAAATAAAACACTTCGCACCCGCATAGCGGATGGTTACCATTTTGCACGCTTTGTGCGCCCAACCGTGTCAAGACCCATAATAAAAAGCATCGGTTTTGCCAATGCTTATAAAATTTACTTAACTCAATTTTTTATGTAAATAACATAATAATAGCTATTTTTTTACTTTACTTTCTCAAATATCTCTCGTGCTATACTTACAGCGTTCAATACTCTTGGAAAGCCTGCATAAGGTATACATTGAATAAATGCTTCAATTATTTTTTCTTTTGAAATCCCCACATTTAAAGCGGCGTTGATATGCACTTTAAGCTGGGGTTCCAAGCCTCCCATAGATAGAAGAGAAGTAATGGTTATAAGTTCTCTTTCTTTTAAATCAAGTCCGTCTCTCATATAAATATCTCCGAAAGCAAATTCAACTATATATCTGCCTAAATCCGGAGCCATATCCTTTAGGGAATTAATTACTTTCTCTCCCCCTTTCCCGTCTATTTTATCAAGCATTTCTTTTTCCTTTTGAAATCTTAAATCATACATTTGAATTATCCTCCTTTTTCTTTTATAATAAGCCTAATACTTAAACCATGGTTTAAGTCAAGTAAAATATCAAGGAAAGTTCATATCATGAAAATATCGCAAATATCAAAGAAAACAAATATCCCTACTTCAACCATAAGGTACTATGAGAATAAAGGCCTAATAAAAATAAACAGAGACGAAAATAATATAAGAATATTCAGCGAAAGCGATGTAGAATGGATAAGGTTCATAGAAAGATTAAAGTGTACTGGAATGCCGCTGAAAAATATAAGAGCGTATTCAAAACTTAGATATATGGGAGACTGCACGATAAAAGAAAGAATGGATATTCTTAAAAAACATAGAACTCACGTATTGAATGAAAAGAAAAAGTGGGAAGAATATCTAAGTAATCTCGATAATAAGATTGAGATATACAAAGATAAATTAAACGAAAGCGGAGGAAAGAAATGAAACTAACTATTTATGGAATGCACAAGTGCATAAACTGCAGAGAAACGATTGAATTATTTAATAGTAAAGAAATCCATTATGACTTTATTGAAATAACAGATTCGACAACTACTATGAAAGAATTTTTAAAGTACAGGGATAATGAAGATTTATTTATAAATGTAAAGAAAGAAAATAAAATCGGGATACCATTTTTCATCTTTGAAGACGGTTTTAAAACTCTCGATATAAATAAAGCCATAAATCATTTAGAAAACAATTAAGAATTATTCTTATTAAATAATGGATTTAAATCCCGATATATGATAAAATTAAAACATTATTTATTAATGGAGAGATCAATGTTTAATATAAATGAAATAGACGAGGATTTAAAAAAGTACGCAGATAATTTAAAAATATTCGATTTTTACAGATTGATAGATATAAATAAATTTAAAGTTTATGACTATCATGATAAAGAACTTATTGATACCGAAACGAATTGTTACGATATATGGGAGAAAGGGACTCCATGTAAAAACTGTTCATCACGAAATGCATGCAAGAATAACAGCGAAATCATAAAACTTGAATATTTAAACGGGAAAATATATCTTATAAATTCAGAGCCTATTACTATCAATGGTAAAGTAATGGTAATAGAATTTATAAAAGATATAACAAATAATCTTCTCGTAAGTGATAAAACCCAGAATAACAATCTGGATATTTCGGATTTGATAGAACAGATGAATGAACTTGTTTTATACGACAGCTTGACCGGGCTTTTTAACAGACGATCGTTTGATCAGGAAATAAACAGATACATTATTAAATATGATAAAGAAATCAAGAGTCTTTTTCTTGCAGTGTTTGATATAGATTGTTTAAAAGATATAAATGATACTTACGGACATGTTATCGGTGATAATGCCATTAAATACATATCTGATGCAATAAAGGAAGTATTAAGCAGTGAAAAAATTAAATCTTTTAGAATAGGCGGAGATGAATTTTATACTATATTTATTGATTTTAAGGATATAGAAGTAAATGACTATTTAGAAAAGTTAAACAACTATATTGAAAATATAGATACTGAGTTCAAATTGTCAGTTAGCGTAGGATACAGTGAGTATAATTCTGAAATGAGCATAAATAAACTCATCGAGATTGCAGATAAAAATATGTATAAAATGAAAAATATAAAAAAATCTCTTAAATAAAAAAGGAACAGCTGACGCTGTCCTTTTTTATTTGATATAATATAAAAATTTTAATATTACAAATGTTTATCTAACATAAAGATTTTACTAAAAAATACATAGCTTATTTATAATAAAAGGTCACTCCCCTGCGGCACTACGCCTGCCTCCGGCAGATTCCGCGCCGCCATACAGCTATTAAAATATAAATCATCCACCTCAAAATTTATCATATACTTAAGTATTTTATAAAAGACATATTATATTATGTTCCACTATTCAAAAAACATCTTTAAATCTTAGTTTTTGATTTAACTCTTACTCCAAATCATCTTTTCTTCTTTCAATTTCACTCATAAATCCGGCAGTAAGTATTCCCGAAGGAAGAGCGATTATGGCAATACCGAGACAGGAAGAAAGTATACTCACTATTTTCCCCGCTTCCGTAACCGGGTATATATCTCCGTAGCCTACGGTGGTAAGAGCTGTAGTTGCCCAGTAAAAAGCATCAAAGAAATTATCAAAATTCCCCGGTTCCACATTAAACATTATAAGAGCAGATATGAATGTATACACGACTGCAAATACTAAAATTGAAATAAGAGGTTCTTTTTCATTTTTTATAACAGTTGAGATAAATTCAAAATTCCTTGAATATCTAAGGCTCTTAAAGAGTCTAAAGGTTTTAAACACTCTAAATAATCTGAAAAGCTTAAAACTGTGACTTATTATGCTTATAGTCGGAAGTATTGAAATAAGGTCAATTATGGCAAAAGGAGTAAACGGATATAGTATAAAAGACATCTTACCCTCATGCAGTTTATAATCCGCAGTGGATATCCTAAAAATATAATCCACGATAAAGATTGCACAAGTCGTATAATCTATAAGATTAAATAATTGGTTATTAAATTTGAAACATAGAGGGATTATGCTTATTACTATCACTATAAGCATAAAAATATCATAGAACCTGCTTAATGAATCCTCTTCTGCAGGCTTTTCCACCATTTCATATATTCTCTCTCGCATACAAATCCCCTTTTAATCTAATAAATATCTCAGATAAAAGTTATATTTCAATATTATTTTTTAATACTAATAATTGAAATCCCTATCGTCTGGTTAAAACATTTTAAAATATAATCATAGATTTAAAATACATAATGAAACTATTATATAAACACAATATTTTAATATTATACCACAAAACAAACAACATTATAAAAGCAAGTTTTTTATATTATTTGATTTTATATTTATAAATATAACTATAATACATATCCTATTATCAGGATTACAATCACGGAGGATAAATATGTCAGAATATAAAATAGTAGGTATTGTCGGTTCTTTTAAAAAGGATTCACTTAATTTAAAATTAGCAAAGACAATAAAAGAATATTTGAAAGATAAAGCGGTATTTGAAATACTCGATTATATGGATGTTCCATTTTTTAATGAAGATATTGAATATCCCGCACCGAAAGCTGTATCAAAAGTAAGGGATAAAATAAAAGAAGCTGACGCAGTTTGGTTCTTTACCCCCGAATATAATCATTACTTCTCGGGTGTACTTAAGAATCTCTTAGACTGGCTTTCAAGACCTATAAGTAAAGATGTACCACAAGTACTTAAAGATAAACCGATATGCGTAAGCGGCATAACACCGGGAATGACGGGAACCGTTGTGGCTCAGGACCATTTAATCAGCGTTCTTAACTTTTTAGATGCTAAGATAATGATGACTTCAAGACTTACTTTTCCAAATGCAATGAAAAGCATGGATGACAAAGGAAACATCGTTAAAGGACTTGAGTTTATTCATGCTCAGGCTGATGACTTTATAAAATTTATAGAACTGAACAAATAAAAAAGAGAGAAAACCTCTCTTTTTTTAATATTTTAAATAACACTACTCAATAACTGATTTTTTATAATTTATTACCGCAACAAGATATAAAGCAGGAAATAATAAACCTATAATGGCATAGATATTAAATCCTGAAGCAGCCATTGAAATAAGGCAGCTGGCAATATCACCTACAAGTAATAATATCCCGCATAACATACAATTCTTCAACACTTCTTTATTTGGGTCTTTTATGCTCTTAAGTCCGAATATACCCGCTCCAAGATGAAATACTCCAAGTAAGGCTGATAATGTAACGGAAGTACCTAGCTGTGTAAAATTAAAAGTATCAGAAGCGGCATTACCGCCGATTGCAACCACTAAACACATTATAAGAGACAGTACCGCACCGATAATAAGAAGAATGCTTAATATTTTAAGCATTCCTGTACCTTTTGATTGATTTTCTATTTTTCTTAATCTCTATTCTAATTATTCTTCTATAGATTGTTTGTTCATATTTACGCCGACAAGGAATAGAATAGGTAACAATAATGCAAATAGTGAAGAAACAGCAAATTGATTCATAATTATAACAAGACCTATATTAACTATAGCTATGACTAATAAAATAATACCCCACGTTTGACATTTCTTTACCGATTCAGCATCTGCATTACCGGCATTCTTAACGCCTACTATACCTGCGATAAGCTGTAATATACCTAGAAGTATACTTATCACACCTAAAATTATAAATAGTCCCCCGGTAAACTCATCTGCACCTGCAGCTACCATAGTACCTCCAAGCATTGTCATTAAACTTAATATAAACGTAACTACCGCACCTATTATAAGTAAAATGCTGACTACTTTTAATAAAGTCTTTCCCTTTGGTTGATTTTCCATATTTTTACTCTCCTTTAATTTGTTTTGTTTCATTTATATATTACAATTTTTTGAGCGAATATTCAATACTAAATCTGTACATATCGTAACAAACATATTATATAACATATTTGTTATATTATTTCTTATTTTATATTAATTTTAAATAAATATGATACAAACTATAATAAAATATAAGATATAACAAAATGTTACAAAAACTACACTTTAACAATAAAATTTTCTATATTATTAACACTTTATAATTATTAAAATAAAAAGAGACATTAATAAAATGTCTCTCAATTATCAAGGAATAAGGTTTGTAAATTTTTTAAATAAATTTTTAAAGTTATAAAAGGTTCCTTTATCTTCTTTTTTTACACTAAGTTCTTCGGAGTAGTTATAAGTCTCATCTCCTGCTTTTATACTGTAGTCGGCTATATAGTTATCACTTCCGGAGTTGTATACTTTACTATACTTGACATCTGCCGTTTCATCACTCTTTAAAGGAAAATACACATCACTTCCCGCAGATAGTTTTATTATACCGTTCTTACTGTCCTTCATTGGAACCGTCTTGACATAATCCCCCTTTTCGATCACCTTTTTCAAAGTGAAGTTATTGAATGCCATATCCAAAAACATCTTGCTTTCCTCATAGTGGTTCTCTGTATGCAAAAGTACTCCCACTACCTGCATATTATTTCTCTTCGCAGCAAGGACAAAGCACTTCCTTGCTTTCTTGGTAAATCCTGTCTTTACTCCGTTTGCACCTTCATAACTCTTTAAAAGTTTATTTTTATTATATATCGTCCTCTGATTGGCTTTTCCTTCATAAGGCATGCTCCATTTTTCATCGTTGATTATCTTTACAAAGTTTTCATTTTTCATCGCATAAGAAGCAAGGAGTGTGAAATCGTAGGCAGTCGTATAGTGATCGTCATCGGGAAGTCCGTTGGGATTTGTAAAATGAGAATTTTTCATCCCAAGTTCTTTTGCCTTTTTATTCATCATCTTAGCAAAATTATCAATAGAACCACCGATATAGCAGGCGATGGAAACCGCCGCATCATTTCCCGAAACAAGCATCATCCCATGAAGCAGATCCTCCAAAGTAAGTTTTTCGCCTTCTTTTAAATATATGCTCGTACCTTCTATCCCCGTCCATTCTTTCTTTATTTCTATTACATCATTTAAATTTCCTTTTTCCAAAGCCAAGACTGCTGTCATTACTTTAGTGGTCGACGCCATTGGAAGTTTTTCATTCATATTGGAACTGTATAATACTCTGTTGCTCCCCGCTTCCATAATGCAGTACGCCTGGGCACTGACATTTGCAGCTTTTATACTGCCAAAAGCAGGCAGATTTATTAATAACATCATTACAATAATAACAGCTATACTTTTTTTCTTCATTATCTATTCTACTCCCGTTTTTCTACTTGTAAAATATATGAGGATATTTATAAAGTATGCAGGGTATAAGAGATGGTATATCTTAAAATAATACTTAAAATATTTTTATAAATATTGGCAGATATTGTTAAAGCCAAATATCACAAGCATTAAAAAAATTTACAAACGACATTAAATGAATCGAAAAAAAGAAAGCATTATTTAATTATATAAAACTAAAGTTATATTTCCAAAAGCCTTAAAAAATTAAAGGTCATTCAAAAAAAGTGAAAATTTTTTATCGAATCACAGCACTGTTCTTAACTTTCATTCCAAGGGAATCTATCTTAATTTATTCTAAAGAAAGATAACCTAATCCTATTAATAGATAGTTACATCTTTTATTGAATATAATAAATATTTTAGTGAATAGCGGATTAATGACTTAAATATGTTGAAGATTTATATTGGAGAAGACTTAATAATACATATTAATGAAGTATTTAACTATTTATCCATTTAAAAATTGGTTGGGTTTTATTAAAAATTAAAATTTACCTTACTACTTTAAATAGCATGATTTATTAGTTTTCCATATAGTTGATTTACATAAGCCATATATATGAATTGCTGATTATCCGACTGTAAACAAGCTTTCGAAGAAAATAAAAAAAGCACTTCATATTATCGTGACTATTTAAAATCTTTTTAAGAAAATTTATAGATTTTAATCAATTAAAATCTATATGTATGAAGTATTCTAAAAAACAAGATTTCGAAGTTATGCTGTGCAGTGAATTTACTCCGGTGAAATTTGCAAATTAGAGCTGACAAAGATTAACGTAGCTTAGTATAACGTCTCATAGTTCATTTTCAAGTGTAAAACCCTTTAATAATTCTTTATGAATAAAAGAAATCAATTTACATTCATAACTTTACTTAAAATACATATCTTTAAATTAAGTGAGGAAATGAATATGTTAGAAAATATTAAACAAAGAGTTATTAGAGAAGCCGAGTATATAGTTAAAGAGGAGTCCACCATACGAAAGTGTGCGAGTGTATTTAAAGTAAGCAAAAGCACAGTACATAACGACTTATCAAAGAGGCTGGAGAAAATCGACAGGGAGTTATATTTAAAGGTAAGGGATATAATAGAAACCAATAAAAAACTTAGACATATCAGAGGCGGGATAGCGACTAAGGAAAAGTATAAGGAATTAAGACATGAAAAGGAAGAAAGCTAGGTTTATATCTGCTTTATTATTAATTGCCTTTTTGTTTTCTTATAAGTTTTTTATAAGAGATTTTTACATAAGCAGATTTATAAACAAAGAAACCACAAAAGCATATCAGGGAATGATTACACTATGGGATAACCCCTCAAGAACAGTAATCGGAAGTAACTATGGATTTATTAAAAACGCAGTGGATAAATTCGAAGATGATAATTCTCTTTTACAAATCGAACTAAGAGAACTTAGTTTTGACGGAGCAAGCAAACTTGCAAACGAAAAAGCGATAAGTAAAAACCATCCCGATATAATGAGTAAGTACGTCGAGAACGATATAATAAAGACTGACAATATAATGTATGACAAAGAATTTGTAAATAAAATGAAAACTACATACACAGTACCTAAGATAGCAGAAGATGAGGAAAGATGTATATTCCCTGTATATGGGTCTTTCAACGTTATTATAGTAAACAAAACCGCATTTAAAGAAATGGGGATTAATTTACCCGAAGAGAACTGGAGTTACAATACCCTTATAAAAACAATTAAGGAAATAAAGAAAAAAGATACAAAGAAAGAAAAAATACCCTTCGATATGGTAGTAAACAAAAACAGCTATGCTTACATGAACTTCATACTGGACAGCGGTTATTCCAACATGAATTACTCAAAACTGGAAAACTTAAAAAAAGAATTAAAAGGGTATAAGTGCTTAAGTAAGAAGAAAAGTGAAGAAAGCGTACATTACGATTTATACAACAGCAAAACAATGATATATGCGGGTGATTTGACCGATGTAAATTATCTTATAAGGACTAAAAACAAAGAAAACAGCTTTGATTATGCAGTGTACCCCTACCCTTACAGCGAACAGCAGGTAAATTTCGTAAGCGGAGTAAAAAGTTATTACTTAATGAACACCGATGATAATTCAAAAAAGGCAGTGCTTCAGGATTTTATAGAATCAATTTATCAAAATGAAGGGATGAATATACTAAATATCCAAGGAAAAGTCCCTTTATTTCATGTAAACTACATAAAGAAGGATTTAAAATATCCTCATTTAAGTAAATATATAAATTTAACAAGTTACTATTCTACCGAGGATAACGGTTTTGTCATGAACAGAAAAGATATATGGGGAAAAGTAAAAGATATATTTAAGTAAAGTTTGATTTAAACGTTTATATGAGTTAAAATATATATAAATAAACTTTAAGGAGAACGTGTATGAATAATTTTAATTTCTACTTACCTACCAATGTATATTTCGGGAAAGGTCAAATCAAACATCTGCCCAAAGTATTAAAAGAATGCGGAAATAAAGTACTTCTTGTTTACGGAGGCGGAAGCATCAAAAGAAGCGGACTTTACGATGAGATAATGAACTTATGTAACGAAAATAACATCGAAGTATTCGAACTTTCGGGAGTAGACCCAAATCCTAGAATAGAATCGGTAAGAGACGGAAGCAAAATATGTAAAGAAAATGATATAGACGTAGTTCTCGCAGCGGGCGGAGGAAGCAGTATTGACTGTGCAAAAATGATTGCGGCAGCGGCAAAAAGCGACCTTGACGCATGGGAACTAGTAATCGACCCAAATAAAATAAAGGATACATTACCTATCGTATCTATCCTTACACTGGCTGCTACAGGCTCTGAAATGGATCCGTTCGCAGTAATAAGCGATATGAATGCTAATATGAAAGCCGGAGTAGGCTGTGATTTATTAAAACCTAAAGCTTCCATAATGGACCCAAGCTATACTTTTTCTGTACCTAAAAAGCAAACTGCCGCGGGTACAGCTGATATAATGTCTCATATATTTGAAAGTTATTTTTCAAATGTAAAAGAAGGATTTATGCAGTCAAGGATCGCTGAAGCACTTCTTAAGACTTGTATCAAATACGGCCCTATAGCATATAACGACCCTGAAAACTATGAAGCTAGAGCCAATTTGATGTGGGCTTCTTCATGGGCAATCAACGGACTTTTGAAAGCCGGAAACGAAGTTGAATGGTGCGTTCATCCTATGGAACATGAACTCAGTGCTTACTATGATATAACTCACGGCGTCGGACTTGCAATACTTACTCCAAGGTGGATGGAATATGTATTAAGCGAAGATACGTTAGATAGATTTGTAGAATATGGAATGAATGTTTGGGGTATTTCTCCTCATAAGGAAAAAGAAGAGATTGCAAAAGAAGCTATAGAAAATACTTATAAATTCTTTGAAAGCCTCGACATACCTATGACGCTTAAAGAAGTTGGAATTGATGAAACTCATCTTGAAAAAATGGCATCCAAGATAGATAAAATAGAAACCGCATACAAACCTTTATATAAAGAAGATATGTTAAAAATTTATAAGATGTCTTTATAAAATAAAAAGAAGACTTAGGTCTTCTTTTTTATTTGTTTTACCATATATAAATTAAAATAAATAAACTTAATTAGATATATAACTCGCTTAATATACGTTAGGGGCGCGGATTCTGCCAAAGGCAGGCGTAGTGCCCCGGTTTGTTAATAAAAATCATTAATATTTTCTAAACAAATTTAAAAGTAATACATCATCTTATTAATTTCTTATTAGGTAACTATTAAAATAGGAAAATTGTATAAATTAAATGATATAATCAATTAAACATATACGGAGGAAATTATGAAAGAAAATTTTCAAATCAAGATTTTGAATAAGAAATTAAAAGAAAGTATTAATAGATTTATACCTACATTCATATTTACCATAATACTATTTTTATGTACTTTAATTACAAGTATTGGTTTATTTAAATATGATATATCAGAATTTATGATGAGTTTAATCCCGGGAATAATTGTATCTGTACTTATCAATATATTTTTTGAGTATAGAAAACAGAGCATTGATAAAACAAAAAATAATATTATATCTATTATAATTTCATCTTTTGTAACAATAATATTTTATATACTTCTTTTAAATACAAAAGGTGGTTACAATGATTTAGTATATTTAGCTTACTACGGTATAATCTCTTGGAGTTTATTTATTATAGTATATATAATGTATACTTCAGGAAATAAAGAAACCTTGTTTACACATTTATTTACTTCATTTCTGCTTACTTTTATTATATCTATGATAATATATTTAGGTCTATCTATATGCTATTCCGCTTTTGAACTTCTTGTGTTTAAATTTAAATATCTAAACATGTTCTTTATTATTGCTTCATTTTCCTTTGCAATAATATTTACAAATTTCTTTTTGACATTTATACCAAAGAAAAACGAAGAAGTAAAAACGCCCAAAATATATACAAATATTATAAAAAAAGTGATAATACCTTTATACACCATACTTATTGGTGTATTGTATCTTTATATTTTTAAAATCATTTTTACAGGAACCATTCCCGTCGGAGAAATGAACCCTTATGCTTCACTGGCGCTTCTCGGATATATATTTTTATATCTAAGTATTGATGATGTAAATAATAAATTTACACTATACTTTAAAAAATATGGTAGTTTTGTACTTATACCTATAATTATCACGCAATTGATTTTTATAAGTATAAGAATAAATGCCTATGGTCTTACTTCTTTAAGACTTCTTTCATTGATACTAATCTTTATAGGGATCATGTTTTTAATTTGTATAATAACAAAAAAGAGTATAAAATACCCTTTTTTGATTGGAGGAATCGTAATTTTAATGTTTACAATATCTCCGTTCAATTTATATAGCATACCGAACAAAACACAGGAAAACAGATTTATAAGAGTGCTTAAAAAAAATGATATGTATAAAGAGGGCATAATAATAAAATCGAGTAAATTAAGTGAAGAAGATAAAAATACTATTGAAAGCTGTCACAATTACTTAATTTCATCCCCCGGTATTAAATCAAATTTAGTAAAATATATATCCGATAAAAAAGATACAAATTATCTATACGGCTTTGCGTTTAAAGAAAATAATGATGAGTACTCGGATATAGCAAATAATGATAAAATCACTTATTCATTTGACTATGATATATACGATAAAGGTTTAAATATAGAAGGTTACAGTAAAATGTTTAAAATAGAAAATAACTCATTAGTTTATAAAAATAAAAATATCAAAGATAAAAATGGAGAAAAAGTAATTTTGGACTTTACTGATTATTTTAATAAATTATATGAAAACAACAAAGAAAATAACAATAAAACAATTAAAATGATATATGATAAAGATAATGTCAAAGTATTATTCACTTATCTGGATTTAACGGTTAAAGATAAAAATATAATAAACTGTTCATACGAAGGCATATTATTTATAAAATAATAAAAGCAGGGTCTTTCCCTGCTTTTTAGTTCTAAAGTTAAATACACAATTTAGTATTTTATTGATTTTAATTAAAAACACGGGGCACTACGCCTGCCTTCGGCAGAATCCGCGCCCCTAACTCACCTCATTCCAAGCTCTTTTAATCTCTTATCATCAAGAAGCTCATTATTTATAATATCATCTAAAAAATTATCTATCCTATCATTTGATTTGATATTTCTTATATAAATAATGGTTTTAGCTATATCATATAGAACCAGTCCCCTGCCGCTTTCTCTGAATATGGTAATATCAATATTTATTAGATAATCCGTTACTTTATCAATAAGCTCCGGATAACAATCTATCCATAAGGGAATTGACTGAATGCACTGTCTAGCAGTGGAGTATTTTTCGTCCTTACAGCACTGAAGATATCTATCTAAAACATATATAAATTTATTGTCGTCATATTTCTTTGAATACTTTGCATTTTCCGCAATCAAGTATACCGCAATATGTTTATGATAAGAATTTCTGCTTGTAAGCATATCCTTAAAAGTATCGAAATAATCATATACATCTTCATAATTTTTGCTTCGCTCCTTAAGAAGCAAAAATGAATTATATCTTAAATTATTATTTTTTTCTTTTAAATTAGAAACCAAGTATTGTATATTTTCCTTGCTTAAAGTGACCGCCAGTTCGGGTATTTCATTTTTATCAAAATCGATTAAGTTCATTTTTACACCATTAAAATTCTATATCAAGCATTACCGGACAGTGATCAGAACCCATTACATCAGAGAATATTTTTACATCTTTGATTTTCTCTTTTATCCTCTGACTTACAATAAAGTAGTCTATCCTCCACCCTGCATTATTCTTTCTTGCGTTAAATCGATACGACCACCATGTATACACCCCTTCGGCATTTGGATATAAATACCTATAACTGTCTACAAAACCTCTTTCTAAAAGGGCGGTCATTTTATCTCTTTCCTCAATTGTAAAACCCGCATTCTTTTTATTTGTCTTTGGATTTTTAAGGTCAATTTCGGTATGAGCCACATTTAAATCTCCGCACATAATAACAGGTTTGGTCTTATCAAGTTCGCATAAATAATCCGCAAAATAATCTTCCCACTCCATACGGTAATCTAAGCGCTTAAGCTCGTTTTGAGAATTTGGAGTATATACATTTACCAAATAAAAATCTTCATATTCGGCGGTTATAACCCTTCCTTCAGTAGAAAATTTTTCTTCGCTAAGTCCTGTCTTGACACTGATAGGTCTGATTTTTGAAAATGTTGCCGTTCCTGAATAACCTTTTTTCTCGGCATAATCCCAGTATTCTTCATATCCTGGGATATCCATTTCTATTTGACCTTCCTGAAGTTTCGTTTCCTGAACACTGAAAATATCAGCGCCTACTTCATTAAAAAAGTCCATAAATCCTTTATTTACACAAGCTCTAAGCCCGTTTACATTCCACGTTACAAGTTTCATAATTGCTCCTTATAAAAGTATTTTATTAAATCAATAATGATTATTAATTATTATTACATGTTTTTATGATACTTTCAATAAGAAATATTTTCTTTTTATTTATTTCA
>NZ_CALHFB010000034.1:0-5406 GCF_938029165.1 uncultured Anaerofustis sp. | reverse complement strand
TATATCCCCTTCACTTACTTTTGCAAAAGGGACTATATCCCCTTCACTTACGTTGAAGCTTAAAAAAGCAAAGCTTAGAGGAGTAGAGTCCTTCGGTATGCTTTGCTCGGGACAGGAGCTTGGAATGAGCTCAAGCATTATCCCAAAGAACATGGAAGACGGGATATATATTTTCTCAAATGATGTGCCTCTCGGTATAGATGCAAAAGAAGCTTTGGGACTTGACGAATATGTTATCGACTTCGAGCTTACAAACAACAGACAAGATTGTAATTCTATCCTCGGTATGGCTTACGAAGCAGGGGCGACTATGGGCGAAAAGTTCATAATGCCCGATTTTAAGATAGAAGATAAGAATAGTGATATAAAGGATAAATTGAGCGTTGAAGTAAAAAACACCGATTTATGCAAGCGTTACTGTGCAAGACTGCTTAGAGTAAAGAAGGTCGAAGACTCTCCTTTATGGATGCAGAAGAGACTTATGGCGTGCGGTATAAGACCTATTTCAAATATAGTAGACGTTTCAAACTACGTTATGCTTGAACTTGGTCAGCCTCTTCATATGTTCGATTACGATAAATTAGAGGGACATAAGATAATCGTCGATACCGCAAAAGACGGAGAAACTATGGTAACTCTCGATAATATCGAAAGAGAACTGGACGATAAAATGCTCCTTATCAACGACGAAAACAGGGGAGTATGCGTTGCCGGGGTAATGGGTGCGGCTAATTCCGTAGTAGACGACGATACGAAGAACATCGTCATAGAATCCGCTAACTTCAATAAAAACTCTATCAGAAGGACATCGAGAAAGTTCGGGCTTAGAAGCGAAGCTTCCGCACACTATGAAAAGGGGATAAATCCTCTTATAACCAGATACGCTATAGACAGAGCGGCTTCACTGCTCGTTGAAATAGGGGCGTGCGAACTTGTTGAAGGTCTTATTGATGAAAACTTCTATGAAAAAGAACCTGTCAAAATGGATATAGATTACAGAGATGTAAATAAACTTCTTGGTAGTGATATCTCCGCAGAAGAACAGATAAGGCTTCTCGATTTACTTAACTTCGAACCTAAGTTAAAGGGGCATTTGATTAGTATCACCGCACCTTTACTCAGAGATGATGTGAATATCAAGGAAGATGTAATAGAAGATATCGCGAGGATGTACGGATACAATAACCTCCCTAGTACCCTCATGGAAAGCTCAAATCATATAAGTGAGAAGAATACCTATTACAGGGACAAAAACGCTCTTAAGGACGCTCTCGTTGCCGTAGGTGCGCTTGAAACTCTTACTTATACGTTCACGTCAAAAGAAAAGCTTGATGAACTGGGTTTTGATGAAACCGATATAAGGAGCAAATACTTAAAGGTAATAAATCCTCTCGGTGAAGACACCGCATACATGAGGACCAGCATGATGGTAAGTATGCTTGAAGCACTTTCTTTCAACTATTCAAGGAAGAACAAAGAAAGAGTGTTGTTTGAAGTGGGGAATGTATTCTTTAACGATAAATTCGATGAGCTTGGACTTCCTCTTCAAAAGGAACACCTTGTGATAGGTAAATACAATACCGATTTCTTTGAAATAAAAGGTATCGTTGAATACTTATTCAATAAATTCAGGATAAAGGGCGTCAAATTCATCAAAGCAGAGGAAAATATGCTTCATCCTTCAAGAAGTGCTTATGTATGTATAGATGACAAGATAATCGGATATATCGGAAACGTACATCCGATACTTTTAAAGAAATACAATCTTAAGGAAGATGTTGTGGTTGCAGAGCTCGATGTCAAGGCCATAATCGAACTTTACGATAAGGAAGTGGTATTCAAGGAATTCCCTAAATTCCCTGCTCTGGAAAGAGATATCGCCGTAGTAGTCGATGAAGATGTCTACGCCGGAGAAATAATAGATGAAATCAAGAAGGCGGGGGGCAAATATCTCGTTAAAGCCGAAGTGTTCGATGTGTTCACCGGAGAACAGATAGGTCAGGGTAAGAAATCCGTTGCGGCTGCTCTTGATTTCAGAGCTGAAGACAGGACCCTTACCGACGAAGAGATCGACGTTACTTTCTCTAAGATAGTAAAAGCCTTAGATGAAAATATAAATGCAAAATTAAGATAGTCAGTAATAAAAAAGGTACTTATTAAGTACCTTTTTTAATTCAAATATTTATTTTCGAATTCTTCCACCGTTATAGGTTTTGAAAAATAATAACCTTGAATGAAATCGCATTTATAATTTTCCAGCATATCGAATTGTTCTTTCGTTTCTACACCTTCCGCAACGGTTTTTGTCTTTTCTATATGTTTGCACATGTCTATCACGTGCTCTATGATTATCCTTGCATTTGGGTTTGAATTGATGTTGTCGATTATGCTTTTATCTATCTTTAAGTTATCGAACTCTATTTTTGTGAGTATGGATAAGTTTGAGTAATCCGAACCGAAATCATCAAGAGAAATGGTAAAGCCTTCTGTTCTGAACCTTTCTATTATTTCAAATAAAACATTATCGTTCATTTTTGAAATGCTTTCCGTCACTTCTATATTTATAAAACTGTGAGGTATATCATAATTGTCACAAATACTGCATATCTTATCGATTATTTTGTATTCCATAACAGTGACTCTCGATAGATTTATGCTTATGGCTATCAAAGGTCTGTTTTCACTTCTCCATTTATCCAGTATCCTGCATACACTTTCAAGCACGAATAAATCTACGTGTCTTATGATATTTTTCGCTTCATATGAAGATATGAATTTGTCAGGGGTTATGAGGTTTCCTTCATCATCTATCTTTCTGACCAAAGCCTCGGCACCGGAGATCCTGCCCGTAGCTGTTTCTATCTGAGGCTGGAGAAGGACAGTAAATTTATTATCCGCTATTTCTCTTATAAGCTTCTTCGAAACTTCCGAGCGGTAATTATGTTCTTTTACAAGGTTTGATTTATAATAAGACTGCTTTTCGAGATACATTAGGTTATCGGCGTTCTTGATGAGTTTTTCAAGTTCGTTTTTCCCTTTGTCCCAAACGGCACCGATAGAAATATTTATCTCATCTTCTTTTTTGAGCAGCCCTCTTAAATTACTGACTGTTTTTTCAAATTCGTGTTTTTCCGTGTTTGGACAAAGTGCTACAAATTCATCACCGCCTACTCTGAATATATGTTTATTATATACTTTTTTTAAGAGATCCGCAGTTTGCTTTAAAAGTACATCCCCGTAGTCGTGACCGTAATTATCGTTTACCAGTTTAAGTCCGTTCACATCTATATAGACTATGCCTATATTTTCAGGGGGATTTTCATTATAATACTCGACTACATTAATATAGTGGTTCCTGTTTCCAAGGTCTGTCAGAGCGTCGTAATAACTCATTTTATTGAGCGTTGCAAGAAGTTTTTCTTTATCGATGTCGTTCATTATAAAATAGGTAAGTGTCTTTATGAGTGTAAGGTCATCGATGTTCTTCTTCGGGTCATCTACACCGAGGAATCCTGTTATTTCTCCGTCTTTGATGAGCGGTGCTGCAATCAAACTATCTATTCCCTGATCTGATAAGATTTTATATGCGGGAGAATTCTTATCATATTTTTCGCCTAAGGCTGATATATAGAACTCTCCTTCTTTGTTGAACTGGTAAATCCAGTCATCTATAAGGGCTATAGGAAGTTTTTGAAGATTATCTATTTCTTTTGTAACGTCTTTTGTACAGAATTCGTATGTGTTGGAAAATACTTTGTTTTCATAATCAATTTCAAAGATATATGCACGGTTCCCGTTATAAAATCCGCATACTATCTCAAGGAGTTTGTCTATGGCAGCCTTTGTATTTCTGTCTCCCGCAAGTGTCCTGGCACAGTTTACTATAGTTTCCTCTTTGTACAGTTCATACTCAAGCTTTCTTTTTTCGCTTTCTTTCTGGGTTATATCCGTTGCTATTTCAAGTCTTGCTTTTTTGCCGTCTACATCTATGATCTTATCTCTTACAATAAAGTATTCTTTAAGCAGGGGATTATAAGTTTCCCACGTATAAAACGATTCTTCGTTGATCAAATTATTGGTACAAAAAGGACACGGCGAATCTAGCCCCTGCAAAACTTTATAACATTTTTGACCTTGATAAATTTCTTTTTTATCAATATTAAATTTTTCTTTTGCAGTCTCATTCATATAGATGAGTTCAAATTTATCCATATCGCTTATATATATTAAATTGTCCATTTCATTGAGTATTAGCGAACATATTTCTTCGTATTTCATTTTATATTTTTAAGCAGTAAAACCTGCCTTCTCCTTTTATTCTTATATATCATTATATATCAACTCAAAAAGAAAGTGTACAAATTTCGCACACTTTCACTAAATAATTACACTTTTCTATTTTAATGTTATTTTTTTAGGATATTTGTAACTGTAGCTTCCATGAATAAACTTGACAGTGTACTTTCCTTTTGAAAGCAGTTTTTTATTATATTTACCATAGTTTCCGTAACCTTTGAAAGCGGTGCTCAGTTTGGTATTTGCTTTTTGATAATAAAAACCTTTATTGAATACCATCTTTCCTTTTGAATTATAAATCCTTATATAACTCGTTCCCGGTCTGTTTGGTTTCATTGACAGTATCGTGGATTTTTTTCTCTTGACAGTTGTCTTTGTTATCTTCGTACTTAGTCTTGTAGCTTTATTATAGGCTTTTATGGTATATTCCTTTGATTTGACGCTCTTTGATGATGTTGACAAGACGAATTTAATCATATACTTCGTTCCCGATGAACTTCTTTTTACGTAGCTTCCCGTATTGTATCCCGCTTTATTTCCTTTAGTTGCTTTTCCGTCCCAGAAAATCTTTTCGGATGTAGTTCCCGTCTTAGGCTTGGTAATGCTTTTCTTTGCGACTAATTGTTTCTTTGTGTTGTATACCTGAAGTTCCAGCTTAGTATTTTTTTTGTTTGAATATATTTTCCCTTCTGCTTTTAGATTATTCCCGTATCCCGGAGTAAATCCGTAACTTGGGGCGGGACTTATTTTTATAGATGAAATCGTAAGTTTATCTGCCGGAACCGAAGGTGTGTTTGACTTACCTTTTCTTACTATATCAATACTGCTTTTTAATACATATCCCACGGAGTCGTTATGATTATATAAATTCTCAAAGTTTACATTCCCGCTTTTTACTCCCATGTCGCTTTGGACTTTATAATATTCGCCGCTTGACCCCAGTATAACCACGGGAATTCCAATAGGTTCATTTAGGTTTTTATTGGATAATTTATAAAATACCTTGCTGCTTGAAGAAGCTTTTTCATATACATTTGCTGTCTTATTGGTTACTCCTATAGTATATTTTTCATAGTCTTTGCTTCCCATGTTTTTATCTTGGGTATAGGC
>NZ_CALHFB010000033.1:0-8866 GCF_938029165.1 uncultured Anaerofustis sp. | reverse complement strand
GCGCCCAGCGGGGTCGTTTCATCCATTCTTTGGACAAGCAAAGAATGGTCGGGTTCTTAAGGGCGGACAGCCCTTGTTATCCCCTTTTTTTAATAGGATGACGGATAACAGTCTTTAAGTTATTGATGTTTTTTATCTTTCTCGGGTCTGAGAGATATATTTCGTGATGAAGTCTTTCATCGTTTATATCTATTTCATATCCCTCTTTTTCTATAAATTCGTTCATCTTAGCAACCGACGCAGGTTCATCATCATAAGAACCCATATGCATTATCTGAACGCATAACCCTTCTTTAATCGATTTAAACTGAGTATTGGATAAATCAACTTCCGGCTTCTTCCTAGAAAACTTTTCAAGGGCATATTCGTATACGTCTTTCGTTACAAACTCCGGCTGTCTTATCATAGAATACCAATGGAATTTATCCTTATCCGTTACGCTTATACCGTCAAAACCTCCTTCATCAAGCCACCAAAGCCCTTCCAAAGGCGGAACCACATATTCAAAATACCCCTCTATTTTATCCATAGGGTCACTGCTCATTTTGCTCATCTTTATTGTAAAAGAAAGTCCGTAAAGTACTTCCATAGCATTTTTATATTCTATAGATGTATTTGGATTTCCCCTACCCTTTACCATTATAAAATTCATCTTTGGAACATCTATTATAGAAGGTTTCTTCTTTGGCATATATAAATCTTTGTATTCTTTTTTGTAATCAAGCTTTTCCATTTTTTCCACTTCCTTTACTTTGTTGTCCTTATTATAAACCCTTGCATAGTGGCAGAGTCAAGGGGTTTCTTTAAAAAAAAACAAACAATCAAGGGGTTTCACCCCTTAACCTCCTTGTAGGGCGCTGCCCTACAACCAGCCAGTATTTTGACTGATAAAAAACTCTAAAAGAGTTTTAGATATTTTAACTAATAAGAAAATTCACAAATTATCCTGCGGAAATTTCTTCATGTTATTTAACATGCTAAAGCATGTCTAAGTTTAATAAATCAAACTTAGAAAGATTTCTTTGAAATCTTTAAACAGTCACAATATTACTGTGCAAAGCACAGAAGTCAACATGAGTAAGTTTTCGAAAGAAAAATTACGAATTATATTTACATAAATTCTCAAATATTGCTAATGCAAATCCTCTCGTGGTATCGAATGTGTTTCACACATATTAATTTTACTTTAAGAAAATTAATAAAAATTCTTTGAAGTTTTTCGATTACAAAATGGGAAAAAAGTCTTCCGCGGAGGCTTATATCGACTGAATCTCCTCAGAAAATCTGCCTAATTTTCTGGGAGCAGTCGCTAATCCCACCCCTTTTAAATGAAAGTTTTAAATTTTATATTAGAAGTAAGAGAAGGTACCTAAATCTCATTTACATAGAAAGCTTTATCTAAAATCAAACGCAATAACTCTTTTAGGTAAATAGCGGGTGATATTCTTAGGTAAGTTAAAGATCTCTTTTGCCGAAGGCTTAGGCACCGCGCCCAGCGGGGTCGTTTCGTCCATTCTTTGGACAAGCAAAGAATGGCGGGTTGTAGGGTGGAACCCTACAAAAACCTTATATTATAGTGGTTTTATAAATAGCATTCATTTGATTTAAGAATATTTCGCCATTATCAGTAAAGGTAGCGCATAGTTTTTTATCTACCTTAGTCTTGAAGCCTTCCTTATATGCTCCGTAAACCGTATTGAATACACATATATCCGTGCATACTCCGCCGATAAGGACTTCGTCAACTTCATTTTTCTTTAGAATATCTGTTAAGTCTGTCTTATAAAAAGCGTCGTATTCGCTTTTATCAAGCCAAATTACATTTTCCTTATCCTTATTTTCTTCGTACCATTCTCCTAATTTTCCGTAAAGCTTCTGTCCCCAAGTTCCCTTGACATTGTGTTTAGCCCAAAGCTCAAAGTGTTTATCGTTTTCTTCGTGGGTGTCCATGGCGAATACTATGATTTTGTTTTCTTTATCATATCTTTTTATTGTTTGTAACATATCATCTACTATATCCTGTGCGGGTTTTCCCGCGGTAAGCCCGCCTTTGTCGTCTACAAAATCGTTGCTCATATCTACTATTATCAAAGCGTCCATATTTAACTCCTTTTGTTTTTTTATATTATAACATAGTTTTTTATTTGTGTTCGATAGTTATTGAGTCGGTTTTGTGGTAAAATTGTTTTAATTTAATATATTTTTATTAAGGTGGATGAGTTATGTCGAAATTAAATATTGATCAACAAACAGTGAGAGAATTATTTGAAAATAAAAAATCAGATTTTCTTATTCCTGATTATCAAAGACCATATGCATGGGGTGAAGAAGAATGCGAAACTTTGTGGGATGATATATTTTTGTTTGCTTTTCCAAATGAGAACTGTAATGATTTTGATGAAAATAATAATGAATATTTTCTCGGACCGATTGTAACATTTAAAAATGAAGATGGAAAGCTTGAAATTATTGATGGTCAGCAAAGACTCACAACTTTGATGTTATTACTTAGAGCATTTTATTCCAAGTTTGAAAATACTAGGGATGAACATTCAAAGACTATTATAGAAAATATTGCAAGATGTATATGGAAAACTGATGAATTTGGTATTCCAAATAAAGAAAAGTTAAAAATCAATTCTGAAGTCGCTACTGATGATGATAAGAATGAATTTTTATATATTTTAAGAGAAGGAACAATTAACAATAATCATAAAAGTAGATATGCAAAAGTATTTCAATTCTTTGAAAATAAAATAAATGATTTTGTAAATACTTATCCTTCTTATATAGCATACTTACCTGTGAGAATACTAAATAATTGTATTTTACTGCCAATTGAAGCAGAATCTCAAGATACGGCTCTTAGAATATTTTCGACATTAAATGACAGAGGGAAACCTTTATCTGATACAGATATTTTTAAAGCACAATTATATAAATTTTATTCTTCAATGGATAAAAAAGAAGAATTTATTGATAGATGGAAAAAATTGGAAGAAATATGTGATGATATATTTAGGGTTTCATCTGGGTCTTCCATGGATGAACTTTTTACTCGATATATGTACTATGAGAGGGCAAAACAAGGAAATAAAAATACTACTACAGAAGCATTGAGAAAGTTTTATGAGAAAGATAAATATGTACTGTTAAAAAAAGAAGAAACTTTAAATAATTTAGAAAATTTGGCAAATTTCTGGAATGATGTTGAAAATCAAAATGAAGATGTTTTTTCACAAAGAATTTTAAAAAAGTTATTTGTTTTATCTTATGCTCCTAATAGTATGTGGACTTATCTAGTATCCGTTTATTTTTTACATTATAAAGATAAAGATTGTATGTTGAATGAAGAGAAGTTTTATTTATTCTTAGATAAAATTACAGCTTATATTTTGGGGTATGCTTTTGTAAATCCGGGAGTGAATGCATTAAGAACTCCTGCTTATCCTGAAATGATAAAAATAGTAAATAACATACAAGCAGATTTTTCAAAAAATAAGATTGAAAAAAATAGGTTGAAAAAAATTCTTGAGGACTATAGTTTCACGAATGTAAAACCGATAACAAAATCTATGCTTGCATGGTGGATGTATTACAATAAAGAACAAAATTTAGTAAATCTTGAAACAAGATTTGAAATAGAACATATTTTTGCAAAAAAAAGACAAGAAGTTGAAAATAGTTTAAAAAACGAGAAAAAACTGGATGCAATTGGTAATAAAGCGTTTTTAGAAAAAAATGTTAATATACGAGCCGCGGATTATAGATTTGCTGATAAAAAAAGATATTATAAAGGCTTTATAAATAATAACGGAAAAGAAAAAAAAGGAACTCAAAATAAAGAATTATTAAATTTGTCTGATATAACAATTGATTTTAATGAGAGTAATATTGATGATAGAACGAATGTAATTATAACAAATTTTATAAATTATTTAGATGATAATGATTTATTTGAATAATACTTAATGTTACAAAGGAGAAAGAATGCAGGGAAATTTATTTGATGATGTAAGAGAAGAACAACTTAAGACAAAGGCTCCTTTGGCGGTAAGGATGAGACCTGAAAATCTGGACGAGTTCTTTGGTCAGGAACATATAGTGGGAGAGGGGAAACTTCTAAACAGGATGATAGAAGCGGACAGGATAAGTTCCATAATCCTTTTCGGTCCGGCAGGCTGCGGAAAGACCACTTTAGCAAGGATAATAGCCAATAAAACTAGCTCTTATTTTTATAGCTTGAATGCTGTCACCTGCGGGGTTAAGGACGTTAGGGAAATAATCGAAAAGGCTAAGGCTAATCTGGGAATGGAGAGAAAGAAAAGCATACTTTTCATTGATGAAATCCATAGGTTCAATAAATCACAGCAGGATGCACTCCTTCCAAGCGTCGAAGACGGGACTATCATATTGATAGGTGCGACTACGGAAAATCCTTTCTTTGAAATAAATTCTCCTCTCATTTCCCGTTCTACTTTGTTCAAGCTTAAAAAGATAGAAAAAGAAGATGTCAGGAAGATAATCGAAAATACCCTCAAAAACAAAGAAAGAGGTCTTGGGAATTACGATATACAAATTGATGAAGAAGCCCTGGACTACCTTTCTTTGATGTCAAGCGGAGATGCAAGAGTATCTTTGAATGCACTTGAGCTTGCTTATCTTACCACACCTAAAGATGAAAACGGAGTAATAAAGCTCAATAAGGATATAATAGCGGAATGCATGCAGAAGAAAAAAGTCACCTACGACAAAGGGGATAATGAGCACTATGATACGATAAGTGCATTCATAAAAAGTATGAGAGGATCGGACCCCGACGCCGCCGTATACTATCTTGCAAAGATGTTATATGCAGGGGAAGACCCAAAATTCATCGCGAGAAGGATGATAATATTTGCTTCGGAAGATATAGGTAATGCTAATATAAAGGCTCTTGATTTAGCCGTGAGTACTTTTAAGGCTGTTGAAGTCATAGGTATGCCTGAAGTGAGGATAAACCTTGCGCACTGCGTTACTTACCTTGCGTCATCGCCCAAGAGCAACGCTTCCTATATGGCGATAAATAAGGCAATGCACGACATAGAAAACGAGCCTAATTACGAAGTCCCTCTTCATATAAGAAATGCAAATTATAAAGGAGAGAAAGACTTTGGTATAGGGGTGGGATATAAATATCCTCACGACTTTGAAAACGACTATGTAAAGCAGGACTACCTGCCAGATGAAATAAAAGGAAGAGTTTACTACGAACCTAAGGAAAACGGAGCAGAGGGGAATTTGAAGAGGTATCTTGATAATTTAAAGGGATAAATTTAAGGGGCTTTGCCCTTTAGAGCCCATACTTAAGGGCTGTCTGCCCTTAAAAACCCGACCAAATATTTGCTCGTCCAAATTTTGTATAAAAGGACGCCACTAGGCGTGGAGCCTTTGATGCATTCCAAAGCTTACTAAAAATACTACCTATATTTTTAGAGCTGGAATGCTACCCCGACCTTATTTTGTGGTTGTATGAGTGGGAGTGGGACATAGTTGTGAAATTGGGGCTAGTTTTTAGATTGTGGAAAATTTTGGTAGACTGATTAAGTATGATTTGGCTTGTTTTTTATTAGGTTTACGGGGTATGGTGTTAGTTTTTTTATAATAGCTTAATATTTAGATTTATTTTAATTTATATATGGATACCAAAAATTTATAAATAATAATTTGATTAAAGACGGGAAAAACCTCTGTCTTTTTTTAGTTTCGAGATTTTATTGTCAAAATTTATGATTTATTGTAGAATAATAATGATATGGTTTGCAAATATACGATATGATATAAATATAGTAGTTTAGATATGAAAGGGATTATAAATGATTACAGGAGAGATAAGAAACAAGATAGATAATTTATGGGAAGTTTTCTGGACGGGAGGACTTACCAACCCTATGGATGTAATAGAACAGATGACGTATCTTATGTTTATCCATGACTTGGACGAATCAGACAACAGAAAAAAAGGAGAAAGCAACATGCTTAGAATTCCTTATGAAACTATATTCAAAGATGTTGTTAACATAGATGGCAAAGAAATAAAAGGTGAAGAGCTTAAGTGGAGCGTTTTCAGAGATTACCCCGCAGAGAAGATGTATAGTGTTGTGGGAAGTTATGTATTTCCGTTTATAAAGACTCTTGACGGTGATAAAGAGAGCGCATATTCCAAGTATATGATGGACGCAATATTCAAAATACCGACGCCTTTAATGCTTGAAAAAGTCGTTACCGGAATGGATAAAATTTACACTCAGGCGAGCGAACTTAAGACAAGTGACGTTAGAGGGGATATTTACGAATACTTACTTTCAAAGATTGCAACAGCGGGAGTAAACGGACAGTTCAGAACCCCGAGACATATCATCAAGATGATTGTCGAACTTATGAAACCAAGAGCAGATGAGATTATATGTGACCCTGCCTGCGGTACATCAGGATTTTTGGTAAGTGCGGGAGAGTGGATAAAGGAAAACAGAAAAGACGAAGTGTTCTTTAACAAAGAAAACAGAGAACATTATATGACAAAAATGTTCACAGGTTACGACATGGACAGGACGATGCTTAGAATCGGAGCCATGAACATGATGACACACGGAGTCGAAAGCCCAAGTATAGAATATAAAGACAGTTTATCCGACCAAAATGAAGATAAAGACAAGTACACTTTGATTTTGGCAAATCCGCCTTTTAAAGGAAGCCTTGACTATGACATCGTTTCAAGTGATTTATTAAAGGTATGCAAGACCAAAAAAACGGAACTGCTATTCCTAGCGTTATTTTTAAGAATGCTTAAAATCGGCGGAAGGTGTGCCTGCATTGTTCCTGACGGGGTGCTATTCGGCTCTTCAAAGGCTCATAAACAAGTAAGAAAGACGATAGTCGAAGAAAACAGGCTGGAAGCCGTTATTTCCATACCTTCCGGGGTATTCAAACCTTATGCGGGAGTATCAACTGCGATTTTGATTTTTACGAAAACGGGAAGCGGCGGAACCGATGACGTATGGTTTTACGATATGAAATCCGACGGGCTCAGCCTTGACGATAAAAGAAGCAAAGTAAAAGAAAACGACATTGACGATATAATAAACAGATTTAACAATTTAGATAAAGAAAAAGACAGAAAGAGAACCGAGCAGTCATTCTTTGTAAAGAAAGAAGAAATTGCGGAAAACGACTATGATTTATCAATAAACAAATATAAAGAAATCGAATATATCCCTGTTGAATATCCGCCTGCAAGTGAAATTATGGAAAACATAAACACTTTGCAAAAAGAAATTGACGAAGACATGAAGAAACTTGCAAGCATGCTTGGTGAGGGGGAGTAAGGTGAAGAAAAGAGTACTGATACCTGATGTTTTATTTTTTCAGGAAGGTCCAGGAGTAAGGAAAAATCAATATACTGACTATGGGGTAAAATTATTAAATGTATCTAATCTAGTAAATGGTCATGTTGATTTATCAACATCTGATAGATATATATCAGAGGAAGAAGCTTATGGAAAATATAAACACTTTTTAGTTGATGAAGGAGATTTTATTATTGCTAGTTCAGGTATAAAGGTTGAATATTTTGATAAAAAAATGGGATTTATTAATAAATCACATTTACCATTATGTATGAATACAAGTACAATTAGATTTAAGTCATTAGATAATAGTATTCTAAATATAAGATATTTTATGTATTTCTTGAAGTCTAATGATTTTAAATATCAACTTTTTAGAAATATTACAGGTTCTGCTCAGTTGAATTTTGGACCATCACATTTAAAAAAAATGAAATTACCCATTATTGATATACATAAACAAAAACAAATCGTTTCAATTTTGGATACGGTTAGCGGAATAATCGAAAAAAGAAAAAAACAGCTTGGAAACTTGGACGAGCTTGTTAAGGCTAGATTTGTTGAGATGTTTGGGGATCCGGTGGAGAATGAGAAAAGATGGAATAAAATAAAATTGGGAGAATTATTTTTTATAAGTTCAAGTAAAAGAATTTATCAAAAAGATTTAACACCTATTGGTATACCATTTTTGCGTGTAAATGATTTAAAAAGAAAAATAAAAGGAGAAAAAGAAGAAATACATTCTTTCATTTCTAATGAAACATATGAAAAGTTAATTAAAGATAATATGGTTCCTATTAATGGAGACATATTGATAACATCAAGAGGTTCTATTGGAGATTGTTATGAAATAAAAAAGAATGATAAATTCTATTTTCAGGATGGAATGATTAGTTGGTTGTCTAATAAAAAAGAATGCATAACAACTACTTATTTAATATATTTATTTAATAATTTTAATTTATTTGATAAAAAGTTGCATTAATTTTAACGAAAAAACATTTAATCCTGATAAATTTAAATTAATGTTTGAGTTAGGAGAAGAACAATTAAACAGTAAGGAATATAAACAGATAGTTAATGAAATAGATCAGAACATATATCGAGATCTTGAAGAAGCATCTATAAAATTATATTATGAATTGAAAAAGAGAGAAGATTACATAACAAAACTTTATCTGTCGCTGATAACAAATTGCTTATTTGCATGTTTTACGCTTATAGTCATTTGGATTTAAAATATTTGTATGTTTCATTGGCTCCGGATCTGCCAGGAATGTATGTCAAAATTGCGGTTATTCGTGGAAGCCAGGTAAATAAGGAGAATGCATATATGAGTCTAGTAATTGCTGCAATCTCAAAAGATAATGATATCATTGTGTGCGGTGATTCCAGAATCGTGGATAAAAACAGTAATATAGTTACTGAAAACGAGAATAAGATTTATCAAATTAGTGATAAGGTTGTTATTGCTTATGCTG
>NZ_CALHFB010000032.1:0-25955 GCF_938029165.1 uncultured Anaerofustis sp. | reverse complement strand
CGACTGGATTTTCTACAAAATGCTGCCCGCATTTTGTGAAACAGTCGCTATCCCGCCCCTTTACATAAAAAGTTTTATATCAATTTAAAGTTAATAAATTTTTTAGGTAATATGCGGGTGAATGACTTCAATAAGTTTAATATCTCTTTTGCCGAAGGCTTAGGCACCGCGCCCAGCGGGGTCGTTTTATCCATTTTTTGGACAAGCAAAAAATGGCGGGGTTTTAGGGGCAGCGCCCCTAGGTGGTTTTTAAATAATCCACCAAAACTTCACTGTTATGCCTCATCACTCCGTTTATCTCTCGTGCGAGGTCGAGTCCCGTGAATGTATAAATCTCTCTCATCTCATCGGTTATGTTTGCTTCCACCACATCCGCATGTTTTTTCTTATATCTTTTTATCACTTCTTTATCCAGTACCGTAGTACTGTAAATCACTTCATCGAATATTTTACACCCTCTCGGGATATGCTTTTCTATTTCCGTGACATGCTTCCACACGTCAAAACCGTCCGTCTCCCCGTGCTGGGTCATTATATTTGCTATAAAATATTTCTTAGCCTTTTTATTCTTATCAATAGCATAAGGGATATCTTTTATAAGCAAATTAGGGATTATGGAAGTATAAAGACTTCCCGGGCTTAAAATGATTATATCCGCATTCTCTATTTTTTCTACCGCATAATCATTCACCTTCGCATCTGTAGGAGTCATGAATACCTTTTTTATCTTGGAATGCATTTTAACAGCCTGCTTCGGTATCTTGGACTCTCCGTTCACGACCGCAGTATTGTCAAGAAGTGCACAAAGCGTTATATCATCATTCTTCGATACAGCCACAACTTCTCCCTTGATTGCCAAAACATCGCTTATATCCTTTATCGCCTTTGGGAAACTTTCGCTTATTTCATTGAGCGCCGCCAAAAACAAGTTCCCGAAGGAATGTTTCTTCAGTGCGCCCTTAGTAAAACGATACTCCATCAGCTCCGTCATGGTAGATTCGTCTTCGGCAAGTGCTGTTATACAGTTACGGATATCCCCTACCGCCAAAATACCGAGGTCTTTACGAAGCTTACCCGTGCTCCCGCCGTCATCGGAAACGGTGACGATAGCGGTTATGTTGTCGGTATGCTTTTTAAACTCCTTCAAAAGAACACTGTTGCCGGTCCCCCCGCCGATTATAACGATATTTTTATCTTTGAATTTCATAATATCACCTGCTTAATACTGATAGTTATCTTTGCTTATATCTCTGTGCTCTTCCGTGACGATATATCCTTTTTCCTCTATCCTCTTAGCTAGTTCGCCGGCTATTGCCACAGAACGGTGTCTTCCGCCTGTACAGCCTATACCTATTACAAGCTGAGCCTTTCCTTCTTTAATATAATATGGGATAGTAAAAGCGATTATGTCTTCCAGCTTATCCATGAATTCTTTGCTTTCATCAAAGGAAAACACATAATCGGACACTTCCTTATTTTTCCCCGTAAGAGGCTTTAGATCCTTTATATAAAAAGGATTTGGGAGAAACCTTACGTCGTAGACTATATCCGCATCGTGCAGTATCCCATATTTAAATCCGAATGAACTTATATTGATACTAAACTGAGATGATACTGTTCCTATCTTTCCGTAACAGTCATGAAGTATCTTTTCAAAATCTCTCTCTAATAATTTGGAAGTATCTATTATTAGGTCTGCCCTCTTCTTAACCTCTTCCATTGATTTTCTTTCTTTTTTTATGGCAACTTCTATCCTGTCATTTCCCGATATAAGGTGCTTCCTTCTGTTCTTTTTATACCTTGAAATCAAAACGTCATCGTCGGCATCTATATACAAAATGTCCGCACCTCTTTCATTTTTGAGGTTATCCAAAATTTCATCTATATCATCGAAGAAAGCACTTCCCCTGGCATCAAGAACTATTGCTATATTTTCGGTTTTGGGTTCGCTCTTATCCAAAAGATCAATGAAAGTATCTATGAGCTTAGGCGGAAGATTATCCACGCAGTAAAATCCCCTGTCCTGAAAAAATCTTAAAGCCACACTCTTTCCCGCAGCAAGCATTCCCGCAACAACAATTATTTTCATATATTTTCTCCTTACATTTAAAAGTCATATTCGCTAATTATAAAATAATTATACTACGTAAAATTAAAAAAAGCAAAAATGATAAGTGATCATAAAAGATATATCCATGCCATTTTATTAATAAATGAAAAACAATATTCAATATCTAAATTTGCTGTTTATGAACAATAAAAAACAATTAATAAATTTTTAATTGATATATCACAGTTATTTCATATTTATATGGTAGGTTAAAGATAAGAAAGACATTTTTCGACAAATTATTTATGAGGCAGAGAAATGAAAGAAATAATTAGTTTCATTACGAAAGGACTGGATATTTCATATATTTACGAAGACATCATCGTCCTCGTTTGTATTTTATTGTCTCTGATTTTGATAATAATTTTTATTAAAAAGTTTATAAGGAGTTTTAAATAATATTTTATATTTATAAAACATAAAATTTTAAAGTTCATATGACTGACTTATAAATTGAAAAGGATTATAATATTAAAAAAGAGAATACACAATTTTACCTTATGGGATTTGTGTACTCTCTTTTAATATATCAATACATATTAAATTTAAAGATAGATTAACCGCTTCTTAAAAATATAATAACTATATATTAACTAAATAAAGATGTCTTAATATTTTTCTTCAATTTAAATTTAAATCAACAGCAGTTATTTACTATCAGTACTGTCAGTTATCATAAACTTTCCTTATACAGTACGAAGCACCTTTAAATCATTATTCCCGACAGCGGACCGTAAAACAAATATCCCAGAAATCCGGATATTATTATAAGGACGATGGGGTGCATATCTTTGAACTTCAGTTTTAATAAAAGCACTACGGCTAAAATTATCAGCCCCGTATAGTTTGTGAGTTTTCCCTTAAGTATAAATACCGAAGTGAAAATCGTCATTGCCGATGCGGCTATCGTTCCAACCACTGCCGGTCTAAGCCCCGCAAGCACTGCCTGAACATATTTGTTATCCTGAAAATTAAAGAAGAATTTACTTATTAGGATAATTATTACAAAGGACGGGAGGACTACCCCCAAAGTGGCACTGAACGCTCCTATAAGCCTGCTGTGGTCAAAACCGATGAATGTAGCTATATTTATCGCAAAAGGTCCCGGGGTGGATTCGCTTATTCCTATAAAATCGATAATTTCCCCCACGGTCGCCCAACCGTGTGAAAGGACCTCGGTCTTTATAAGAGGTATCATTGCATATCCTCCGCCGAAAGTGAACAGCCCTATTTTAAAGAAAACAATAAATAATTCCATTACCATTACATATCGCCTCCCTTGATGATATTAAATCCATGAAATATCACTCCGAGAAGTGCACAGACGATAAGTACATAAATAACGTTTATACTTGTAAATGCGGTTATCAGAAGAGAACCGAAAAGCAGTATCATATTAAAATAATCTTTTTTTATCGGTTTCCCAAGCTTTAAAGCCGCTTCCAATATCAGCACGATAACTCCCGCCTTTACTCCCGCAAAGACGTTGTTTACGATGATATTATCTTTAAACATATTAAAAATAATAGAAACTCCGATTATTATAAAAAAAGAAGGGATAACGACGCCGAGAGTAGCAAGTACAGATCCCCATACTCCCCCTATCTTATATCCGACAAAGGTAGCACAGTTTATCGCAAGCGGTCCCGGGGTACTTTGAGATATCGCTGTTATATCAAGCATCTCGTTTTCATCTATCCATTTTTTCTTCTCCACAACTTCTTTTTGAAGAAGAGGTATCATTGCATATCCTCCGCCGAAGGTAAAAGCACCTATGTTGGCGAAAGTAATAAATAAATCCAAATCTTTGTTTTTCAAATCAATCTCCCGATGTCTATCAAAATGAACAATATCGCTGTGTTTTGACACTTCTAAAAAATTTCATTTTAATACTTTTGACTTCCATTATGATGTATATACCCTATATCAAAAGCTTTCCGCTACTTATCATAAGGGAAATCATATCTTTATGATATCATAAATACGTCTTTAATATTATACCATAAACTGCCATATTTACCCTCATATATGGGAGAATTTACTTTTCTTTTATACTATTTTTACCAAAAAAAACCATTAAAAATTTATGACTGAGTGACACCCAAATGTCTTATATATTTTAATCTATATAAAAATCATCCCATAAAAAATTTGATTATAATGATACTAAATTCATATTTTTTAATACTCAAAACTATGAGATAAACAAACCAAACTTTGCAAGTTAGATTAACGATATAAAAATCAAATATATTGGTTTTATAAATATACAAAAAACATAAATAAGTCGCCATATATAAAATTATTAATAAAATAAACGAAAAAGTTTTTTATTTAGAAATAAGGTTTCCTAAAAATCTACATTATTATATAAGAAGTATATTTTCCCTATACACTTTTTTTAGCGATTTATGAATAAATATTTAACGAAGCTCATAAATCAAATCCACTATACCGTTATAAGTTTTTGTTTCAATGAGTTTTAATTTGATTTCATTTTTATTTTTTTCAAATAGCCTTATTCCATCACCCAATATCGTCGGGATTACGGATATATGATACCTATCGATCAAAGCTTCTTTCATTAGCTGAGATACGATATTTGCCCCGCCGCATATCCAGATATATTTTCCGTTTTTTTTCTTCAGTTCTTTTATAAGACTGCAAACATCATCATTTACAAATTTGATACAAGCCTTATCTTCCATTTGTCTGTGAGTGATGACATAGCTCATAAAATCTTCATAAACCCAACTATCTTTTGAAAGCTCACTTACTATTTGCTCATAAGTATTCCACCCCATTATCACCGTATCCATATCTTTTATGAATTCATTATAACTTATCATATCGTCTTCATTTTCTTTTACCCCTTGAAGCCAGTCAACTTTTCCCTCTTTATCTGCAATATAACCGTCAAGGCTCATTGCTATAAATAAAACTACTTTTCTCATCATATCTCCTATCTTATATTTTTTATAAAACAAATCAAAGTTTATCATCTTGAATTTAAAGAAAATTATAAAACACTTTAATTTTATGTCATATAGATATTATTGTTATTTATTTAAATTAATAAACAATCCTATAAATATTTTTCCCTAATTTTTTATTATAACAAAAAAATACCTCCGTATTTACAAAGGTATCTTTTATAAAAAATCGTATATTAAACTATAGAAATTTACATTATAAAAATTCTGACATTATTTTTTATATGAAATAGGATTTTTTCTATATGAAAATAAAAAAACAACTGCTTCAGACCATTATTTTTATTTATATAACATATAAAACAACAATGGTTATTTCAAACTATTATAAAATTATATCCGTGGTAAATTTAAACTACTTTTAATTGAAAGCCTCTACCTTATTTTATATATAATAGAAGGATAAATGACTATTTTAAAATATGCATATTTTTATTAAGGTCTTCTTATTACATATAAAGCTTTACTTAACTTTTTATTTCAGCTCCTAAACACAAATATTATATATTTATACTAAAAAAATTTTTAGATAAATAGGCTATAACATTCTTTGATAAATCAAAAATCCAATCAAATCAAAAAACATTCCCTTTATGGTTCATAAAAGGGCGGACTATTTAAAAATCAAGAAAATTTTAACTTATTTCAATAACAATAACTGTTTCAAAGAATTAGCATATAATATCTTTCATTTGGTTTAATTCCTTTAAATCAAAATCCCCAGCACCCTTTTCGTTACATTAGGAGCAAGCTAGCAGTCGTCTTAAAAATCTGACAAAGACTTTAACTATTTAGTTTTTAATTGAAATAATTAATAATATTCCTTTCTAAATCAAGTCCTTTAAATTAGAAAAACCGCCCCTTTTATTACATAAGAGCGAGCTAGCAGTCGTTTTAAAAATCTAACAAAGATTTTGACTTATTATTTTTTCAAACAAATAATAAGTAATATTCTTAACAAAATAAAGTCCTTTAAATTAAAATCCCCGCCCCATTTTAATACATTAGGGGCGGGGATGGTGACTGTTCCCAGAAAATCGGGTAGATTTTCTGAGGAAATCCAGTCGCCTTAAGCCTCCACGGCGAATGAGTGGTGTCCTTTAATCCAAAAATTTGGACAAGCAAATTTTTGGCGGGTTGTAGGGTGGAACCCTACAAAGGGGTTTTAAAGGGGTAAAACCCCTTTGATGTTTGTATCTTTACAAAAGATTATTATCGCTTTGAAAAGATCTCCGTCTATATCGATTTTAAAGCTTCCGCCCTGTGCTTCGACGTAACTTTTTACTATTGCAAGCCCGATACCGCTTCCGCTTTCGTGTCTGGACTTATCCCCTCTCACAAACCTTTCCACTATCTCTTCACTGGTAAAGTTCATTTGAGAGGCTGAAATATTCTTTATTTCCACCATTACGTCTTCTTCGCTTTCTGCTATGTCGATATATACTCGAGTAGAAGGCAAAGCATATTTCGCTACGTTATTGAATAGATTTTCAAATATCCTGTAGGTTTTATCTCCGTCAAGCATTAGCGGTATTTCACTATTTGACGATGTCATTATCATTTCGAGTCCCTTGGAACTGAGTACTTCCGAACATTCATCTTTTGTCTGTTCTATCAGCTGGATAAGATTTAATTCCATTAAATCAAGATTGATATTCCCGCTGTTTACTTTACTTACTTCAAATAAGTCTTCTATCAAAGTACTGAGTCTGTCGATATATTGATTTAAAGTCTCAACGTACTCTTTCCTTGTTTCTTCGCTTATACTATCCTGCTGCAGAAGTTCTACATAGTTCTTTATCCCGGTGAGAGGAGTCTTTAAGTCGTGAGAAACGTTGCTGATAAGTTCCGTCCTCATATTCTGAGATTTGGTTTCTTCCTTAACTGCTTCTTCAAATCCCGTTTTGATATTCTTGAATTCATCTCTTAAAGAATTGAATACCCCGACGTCTTCGGTTATCTCATCGTTGAAGTTCCCTTTTGCCAAATTTTCCGTAGACGCTAGCAGAACATCATAATCCGCTTTTACTTTGTCGACTTTCTTTTTTATCCAGAAGAATGAAGCAATGGCATATATAATAGACAGGAATGCTCCAAATCCCCAAAGACATATCATAAGAAAGACCATTAAAAAATTAATAAGAGCGAACTTGATTATAGTCTTATTGAGGTCATCGGATAAATCTACATCGCTTAGTTTATCCATACCTTTTTTGATGTTCCTGCATAAGTCGCCTATCAAAGTATCATCCCTTAAGAAACGCCATATCCCGTCAACGACTATATATTTCAAATCATAACACCCTATGGCGATAACAAGGAAAGTCAAAGCCCATACTATTATGTTACAAAGCATAACTATAAATCCGGAGAAAGTAAAGCCCAGAGTATTTACAAGACTTAAGAACATCCCGTTTATGGTATATCCCGATACGATAAGGCATCCCATGCACCCAAAGGTTATAGCTGTCGCTATCAAACCTATATTGATTTCCCCTCTGAGTTTTCTGAAAGATTTAAAAGGATTTACTTCATCTTCCACACTCTTAGGATAAAATAGTATGAATAACGCTATTATGAAACTTGCGAACATCAAAGCCCCTGCTGCAAAGCTGTTATAGTTTTCCCAGCTGTTCAAGTAATAATAAATCATACCGCCGTTGTCTTTTACATCTTTAGGAACAGAGTATGCTACAGATACACTACCGGGAGTGTTTACTTTGATTTGACTTTGAGGGATCGTCACTCCGTTTATATAATAATCATCCGTGCCGTTTTCCCCTCCGGTATATCCGATATCAAAAGAACCCTCGAACATATCCGCAAAATCAAACCCATCATAATCCCCTTTATATAAGGTATCGTTATTTATAAGTTCACCCTTAGCGTCATAGTTTAAGACACCGTAAAATATGCTGTTATTCTTTACATCATTATCATATATATTTTTCTTTAAATATTTACTTCTGAGAGTTTTCTTTGTCTTTGCATTTTTAACTTCAAATAAAAAGTTGCTGTCATTTTCCAGCATATCCAAAGAATTTGACATTTTTTCTTCAAGTTCTTTTGTTAGATTTTCCCTTATATCCTTTGGTACGTCTTTTCCGAAAGAAAGTATTTGATAACTAGGATCTGCTTCTTTCGCTTTGGCTATGGTAAAATATTTGATTTCACTGTTCAAGTGATTTATGATGGTATTTTCGTCGTGATTGAATTTACCCTCTACATTATCGTATAAACTTACCACCATACCGCTTAAGAATATAATGAGCGCTATGAATGATATCAAAAATGTCCGCTTCTTATTTATTTTATTCATATTATTCACCTACATCTTTTCCATTTTATACCCTATCCCCCATACTACTTTTATATAACGAGGTTTTTTGGGATTTACTTCTATCTTTTCTCTTAGTTTCCTTATATGAACCATTATGGTCTCGGTATTTATCGCCTTTTCATTCCATACCTGTTCATAAATCTGCTCGGAAGAATACACTCTTCCCGGTGTCTTTATGAGTAATCTCAATATCTGATATTCCTTTGCGGTTAACCTTACTTTTTTACCGTCAACAGTCACTTCTTTTGTATCATCATCAAGCTCAAGCCCTCCGACGACATATCTGTTAGCATTTTCTTCTTCTTTTACCGAACTATGTTTAAGATTTAAGATCTGGTCATATCTCCTTATTTGAGAATTTACCCTCGCGATAAGTTCCATTGAGGCAAAAGGCTTTGTGACATAATCGTCCGCACCTATATTAAGCCCCGTTATCTTATCTATATCCTCGGATTTCGCACTTAAGAATATAACGGGTATATCGTAAGTTTCCCTGAGCCTCATGGTCATTGTGATACCGTCCATTACGGGCATCATTATATCCACTATAGCAAGGTGTATATCTTCCCTACCCAAAACTTCCAAGCCTTCTTTTCCGTTTTCTGCTTCGAATACGTTATATCCCTGATTATTCAAATAAATCTTAATGGCATCCCTTATGCCTTTTTCATCTTCTACTATCAATATATTATGCTGCATTTAAAAGTCCTCTTTTCATATAATTACCTCTATTCTATAATAATCTTATCAGTAATTGGAAGAGCTATTTAACTTTTTGTAGTAAAAAAATCCTGCTGTTACCACAATAACCGTTATAATTCCTATTATCACCGCTAATATATACTGCCGATTTTTTATCGAGCCTGTTATAAAAGTGGAAGTAACTATGCTCGGTATCCTTCCCACAGTGGTGATTGCAAGCCATTTATAAAGCCTTACATTGGTAAGAGATACGAGGTAAGTCATTACGTCTTTGGGAGTACCGGGAATTAGGAATAAAACAAATACCCAGTAAAGACCTTTTTTCTTCTCGAAAGTCTTTTTCACTTCTTCGACTTTTTCTTCCTTGAACATCATTGTTATTATCTTATTACCGAAAATCTTCACCAGATAATAAACGATTATCGTTCCTATAAATGAACCGACCATACATACTGCCGTCCCCCAAACAGAACCGAACATATACCCCGCCGCAAGCTCAAGAGGTTCACCGGGGATAAAGGCGATGAATATCTGTATCGTTATAAGAGATATCATCAAAAGTTCTTTAAGCCCGTGAGGAAGATTTGAAATCCGGTTTATTATTTTTTCCAGGTCAAGGCTTAATATCACTCCCAGACCTATAAGCATGATGACTGCAATGACCGAGGCTATTATTATCGTCTTTTTCTTGTTTTTCATTTTTCTATACCGGCTCGTATATATCGCTTAAATATGAATAACTTGCATTATCGTTATTACATGCTCTGCTTAGCTCATATACATTCCCTTCAAATTCTAAATCAAAGTCCTTCATTGTTGAAAGTTCATAAGGACGGATATGCTTTGGAGATTTAAAAATATTTATAACTCCGTTACTGCTTAAAAGTTCGCTTATGAATTCTGAGCAGAATTTATGATATTTTCTTTCTAAAGTAATATTTCCGTTACAGAGCATTACTCCCAAGATATCATATTTATAATTAAATCTTTCCTCATACATTTTAGACAAATGATTTGATATACTTTCATACTGACTTTCATTTACTTCTATTGAAACTATTTTTATATTTATATCCTGATTTTTTTCATATAACCCATTAAAAGGACTTTCCTTGGTAAATCCCGCTGGAAGCATGAAAGCGGGATATCTTCTGCCGAAGGCATAAAAAGTATCGAAGGTATCGTCCAAAGAAATCGCCACATGAGTGTAATCTTCTTTGGTCCTTTTGTATATCGCTTTTGAAAGAAGCGTATTCGACCTTGAAAACATAAGATAAATTTTATGAGTTTTGTCTTTTCTGTCCATATCATCACCTCGATTTTTGTTTATTATAAAAATCGTTTCTTATTAAAAATAGTATAAATTTCTTAATAATTTCTAAAATTTATGATTAAGGGCTGTCCGCCCTTAAAAACCCCTGCGGGGTTTCACCCCACACCCCACCAAAAATTTGCTCGTCCAAATTTTTGGATTAAAGGACGCCGCTTAAGCCGCGGTGGCTTATAACGCGGTTCGGTTTTCTGCAAAATGCTGCCCGCATTTTGTGAAAGAACCGCTGCCCCAGCTCCTTAATATAAAAAGTATTATTTTTTATTAAAGGTTATAATTTTTCTTAGGTAATAATGAAAGATAAAGGTATATCAATAGCATATTACTTAAAAAAGATGTTTACTTTTTATTAAATGATAATGTTTTAGAAGAAAGTAAGAAGAATGATATAACAAATTTTCGTCATATTTAAAGTAATAGAAATTGTTGACAACATATAGATTAAAGAATATAATATAGTTAATAAAGGAGCCGTAGAGATGAAGGTGGCTTCCTCAGATAATTAAGTTATAAAATAACTATTCTGATTCGACGTTAGGGTAGTTATTTTTTTGACTATTCTAAGAATTCTTTAGAATTCTTATTAAATTTTAATTTATTAAAATTTAAATATGTGTTTACACATATGGGATAACATGAGCGAATTCGCTTTAGCGATATTTGCGAATATTACTTATTTTATAGTTCATAGACTTCTTTTAAAGTTATTTTCATAAGCCCCACCTCCTATGTACTTTCAGCTTATGATGAATATAAATGGAGGAAACCACCCGCACCTTTATTCTACGGCTTGGTATTATTATATACTACTTCGAATATTTGTTCAATGTTTATGGTGAAAGTGGTCACTTTTCTATCACAATAAGATACATTATAAGGGACTCCGTCCCTTAAGAACCCTGCCCTTTTTTGTCCGAAGAAACAAAAAAGGGGTAAAAATTCTTCCACTCAATCGTCGTGGTGGCTCTTAACGCTTCTTGATGTGACTGTTAACTATTTCGAAGAAATAGGCGTATTTTATAAATAAAATACGCTCAGTCGATAGACTGATAAACAACATGAACAAATTCGCTTTAGCGATATTTGTGAATTATTAAGAAACGCTCCCCGCGTTTCTTGGAAAAGAAGCTGCCCCACCCAATCTATCTAATAAAGTTTTATTTACTCATCCTCTTCTAAAATCTCTTTCATCATTTTTGCTCCTAATTTAAATCCAACAGTATAATAATGAGCACAATTTACTAATCTATTCTCACTTAAATATTAGATAAAAGGCTTTCCGCTTTTTTTGAATATTAAATATCTCACTTCTATTAAATAAAAAAGCTATCTTATAAATATCACCTTTAATCCTTTAAAATAATTTATATTAAGGATTTAATCCAATATATCAGTTATGTCTATATTCTATAATAAATAAAAAAGGAGTTATTATGGATATAGTAGAAATGATAGGTAAAAGAATATTACATTTATGTAAGGAAAAGAATATGTCAATCAATAAATTAGCAAAAAAATCAGGAGTTTCAAATACAGCAATAAATGGCATATTAAATCAAAGTACAAATAATCCCAGAATCTTAACTATTAAACGGATATGTGATGGATTTGATATTACTATTAAAGAATTTTTTGATGTAAAGGAATTTAGAAAATATATGTAATATTTTGAGTGGAGGGGTAGCGACTGTTTCAAAAATCTCGGGCAGAGATTAAATAAAGAAACTCGCAAATATTCCTTCGGAAATCTGCTCGTGTTATTCATCAAGCTAAAGCTTGAATAAATTTAACAAAAGTTAAATTTATCAGTTCTGTCGAACAGTGAATAGTCAAATCCGACCGCGTTAAAAGCCTCCTCGGCTTGAGCGGGGTCGTTAAATCCAATTTTTAGACAAGTAAAAATTGGCGGGTCATAGGGTGGAACCCTATATCACTTTTCGATATGTGATTATTTAAACATTTCTCCGTTAGACTTTTTTGATACAGATAATGATAATCCGGAAAAAATAAATGAAATAATAAGATATTTAAAAAATCTAAGTAATGAACAAATAGATAATATCTTAGCGCTGGTTAAGGATTTGAATAAATAGAAAAAATAAAAACACTTTTAATAAGTGTTTTTTTATTATTTAATATAGAAAATTATTATAGATGAGAATGAGTAAATAATACTTTTTTAGAAGGGGGCGGGGTAGCGACTGTTTCACAAAAATGCGGGCAGCATTTTGCAGAAAATCCAGTCGCGCTATAAGGCACCGCACCCAGCGGGGTCGTTTCTTCCATTCTTTGGACAAGCAAAGAATGGCGGGGTTTTAGGGGTGGAACCCCTAGGATCTTTTGTTTATTAGAAAGAAAAATCGAAAATCTTTTATTTTAATGTAATTTATGGTATTATTAAAACGAATGAATTAAAGGTAGGGATTATATGAAAAAGAAAAGAATTTTAACTTTCATAATGACATTTTTAATAGCCTTCACGACCCTTAGTACTACGGTTTTTGGGTTTAATTCTTATGAACAGTATTTTAACGGTAGATATTCATATAGTCTTAAAATCCCTAAAGATAAAAAGAATGTGGTAATGGAGACTAATCAGTCTTCCGTTCTGATACCATACAGTGAACAGATAAGACTTGAAATAAATGTTGAGGATGTATCTACTCTTCTTACAAATAAAGAGCAGGAAAATTATAACGAAAGCGACCTTAAAAAACTAAGCCTTAAAAGCGAGGTTTTTAAGAATACTTATGCTTCTGAAGATTACATGAAGAAGAATGCGGTAAAGCTTATAAAGAAATTCGCACCTTCTCCGACAGTGACTAACATAGAAAGTTTTAAGCTGGACAGAAGAGTTGCTTTTAAGATATTCTACGATACAAAGATAACCGGAGCGGATAATAAAACCGCTAAAGGGCACGGGCTTATACTCTTTACAATAGACGGGGGAAGGGTGTATTACTTTGTATTTACCGATAACTCTTTGAAACAAGCCAATATCACTGATTATGATTTTATAGATAAGGCGATTTCTACTATCAATCTTGAGGATTTTGATTATACTCCTTTCATTTTGATAGGTATCCTTTGCATACTTTTATACGTCCTTCTTATGAGTCTATACTTAAAGGCTGAGAGAAGAGCGGAAGAACGCAGAGAAAGAAAGAGAAGAGAAAAAGAAATTAAGAGGAGAAGAGCACTAGGTATCGAACCTATCAGTCAGGATGAAGACTACGAATATTATGACGAAATAGTCCTTGAAGAAGCGGACGAAAGCGAAGAGTTGGACGGAGAAAGCGTATTTACCGTTGAACAGATAATGAAGTTATATCCTAGTCTTAAAGATATCAAAATAAGACCTCGAGGTGACGGAAAAGACTTAATAGAAACTCCCGACACGGAAAATAAAAATATAATAGATTATAAAGAAATCGAAGAAGACCTTGATAAGAAAATCAAGGCTGATAAAGACAGAGAAGTAAAAGAGAATGTTGTAAAAGAAGAAACAGAAAAAGATACATCGGAAGAATTTGAAGTTAAGGAACAGGAAGAAACAAAAACTGCCGAAGTGGGGGAAGGACTTGCCGCAATGACTCCTGTAAGTAATAGTGAAGGTTTCTATGAATTAAGCGAAGAAGAGGACAATTTAAAAGAAGAAATCGGATTTGAACTTGCGGGCAGAAGAGAAAAAGGCGATAAGCTATCCGTTAAGAATAATAATATTTATGATGATGACACCGAAGGCTTTGTATTCGAAGATATAGATGAAGAAAATATAAATAAGAGAAACGATAATCTTGACTTGAGTTTCAGAGAAGAGTATCAAAGTCCCGAAGATTCTATCAATATGGAAGACTTCGGCAAAGAAATAGATGACGATATCGTATCGGATTTTGATTATAGCTTTGAAGACGAAACGACCGGTGATATTCCTTTGGACGAAGTGAAGATAGACGAAGCGGATATAGTTGATAATTCGGATATCGGTGATGAGTTGTTTGAAGATATATTAAACGATACAAAGCTTGATACCTTAAACAATGAAGATATGACTAAAGAAGCTGAGGGTATATCCGAAGATGAGGCTTCAGAAATGTCTCAAGCAGGTGAAATAAGTGAAGATATTTCAGATGATGAAAATATCGAAAATACTGATAACTTTGATGATGATTTGGAAGAAGACATCAAAGATGAAATCTTTGAAAATGAAGATGTCACTTCAGATGAGTCTGACAAAGATATTGATGATACATATGTAACAAAAGAGAATAATTTAAATGAAACTGTTTTAATTGATAATGAGGTTGAAAGTGATGAGAACCTAGAAGAAGATTTAATGGATGAAACAGTATCGAAAGAGGAAACTGATTTTAATGAAGACAGTAAAAATGCATCGGATAAGTCTCAAGTGTTTGAGCCGGAAACAGTAAGAGAAGCTCAGGAAGAATTAGAATATAAAGAAGTTTCGGATACTGAACAAATACAAGATAAAGACTCCTTAGAAGAAGCAGATAACGAAATAACCGATAATCCTGAAGATAAGAAAGCAAAAGAAGTCGAAAATATTGACACGGTAAAATCAGAAGACGGAAATTCTGATAATAACTCATCACAAGAAGATATAAATATCGTCAGTGATAAAATATCAGAAGAAATGTATAATGGTGAGTCCGCTGATGATGAAGACGGTTTTGAATGTATCTATGATGAAGTCTTGGAAACGGAAGAGTCAGTAAGCAGTGGTGATGAAATTAAAAATACTGAAGACAACATTCCTGAAGATGAAAGATATAATATATCAAATGAAGATGAGTTATCAGAAGAGACTATCAGTGAAGAGGACATAGATAGTATAATCAGCGAAATCGATAAAGAGTTTGATATGGGGCTTGAAAATAAGGAAAATGAAATTGATACAGAAAGTTTAGTAGATACTTCCGTTAAAAGTGATTTTGAAGAAGAGGATTTAAAGGATAAATCTAAAGAAGGAAATCATAAAGAAGCGGTAACCGGAGATACAAAGGAAGACTTTGAAGATGATGAAATAGACGAAGTTCTTATATCCAATGACGAAAAAGAAGTTATAGATGAGTTTTCTCAAATGGTAGACTTTTTGGATAATGAAGAGTAATAAAAAGAGTACGGGTGATATTTCCCCGTACTCTTTTTGTGAATTACCACTAGGATTTTATATTGTTTTGTAGTAAAATATAATAAGAATAATGATTATAACGGAGGAAATTATGCCTGCTAGTGAAGCATGTCTTGAATGTAACAGAAAAAGATATACCAAGTTTGCAAATGATAATATCGATAAAGATAAGATAGCAAACTTTTTAGACGAAGTGGAAGAAGCGATAGTCAAGGCTCCTTATCAGGAACTTGAATCTACATGGGAAAGGATCGCGAGAAAGTATGTAAAAAGCGACGATATACATAAGGAAGAAAAAGAAAAATATCAGCAGTGTATACTGTCTATGAAAGATGATATCGAGAAAATGCTTGATGAAAGCGATGATATCATAAATGACGCTATTAAATTTGCAATAGCGGGGAATGTAATAGACTTTGCTACGAGACCCGACCTTACATTGGAAGAACTCAAAGAAGTGATCGACGGAGTAAAAAATATTAAATTCGACGAAGAACTATATGCAAAGTTCATAGAAGAATTAGAAAACGCAAAAGAAGTTGTTATACTTCTCGATAACGTGGGAGAGGTGGTTTTGGATGCACTTTTATGTAAGAAGCTAAAGACCGTTTATCCCGATAAGCATATAACGGTGGTACCCGCATCTTATCCTATTTCCAGCGATACTACGGCAAAAGAAGCTTACGAAAGCGGTATAGCCGACTATGCGGACATCGTTCCAAACGGAAATGATATTGTGGGTACATATCTTCCAAAATGTTCAAAAGAATGTATTGACGTTTTGGACAGAGCTGATATAATAATCTCGAAAGGCATGGCTAATTTTGAAGTCATGTCGGGAAGTAAATATAACGTATATTACTTTTTCCTATGCAAATGTAAATTTTACTGTGAAGCACTTGACGCTGAAATGATGCAGGAAATGTTTATAAGCGATAAGTATTCAAACGTAGGAAAAAGAATGGAAAAAACATGGAAGGAATTAGGTAGAACGGATGAATAAAAGAAGAGAAGTAGCAAATGAATTAGTAGAATTAATGGATAAAGTAAGCGATGAACAAATAGAAAAATTTGAAAAAGCTTTGGAAGGTGCAAACAGGATATTCACATCGGGAATGGGCAGAAGCGGATTTATGATGAGAGGTTTCGCAATGAGACTTATGCATATGGGATATAAGACATATGTGGTAGGAGAAACTACTACTCCCGCTATCCTTGAAGGTGATTTGCTTGTACTCGGTTCAGGCTCAGGCAAGACTTCGGGACTTGTGGCAATGGCTAAAAAGGCCAAAGAAATGGGTGCAAAGATAGCTTTGATATCTTCCAACGATAAGGACGGTATAGCGGAATTAGCAGACGTTGTGGTTACAGTGGGAGCTCAGACAAAGGATAAATCCGACAGCGGAAGTTCAATTCAGCCTATGGGCACATTATTTGAACAGGGATTACTTCTTGTATGCGATTCTGTAATTTTGGATATCATGAAAGACCTTGATACAGACGGAGCAGAAATGTACAAAAACCATGCAAATTTAGAATAATACGATTATTCAAAAACACCGCTGTCAATGTACAGCGGTGTTTTTTTATAAATAAGAGTTAAAGAGGGAAATTGTGAAAAAGTATTTTAAATGTTTTATCGTTTTTGGTTTTGTATTTAGTTTTATTTTTACAAATCTTTTTGGAAGTATAAATGTTATCCGTGGGAGCGAGACAAAAGGGGAAAATCCTGCTCCTTTTAAGCAAGTAAAAGAAGACGGAAATGATACTAATAAAAATAAAGATGATAAAAATCAAAAAATAAATAAAGAAAAAAATGATGATGTAATAAATAAAGACGATAAAAAACAGGGAAATAGTAAACATACCAAAAAAGAACAAGGTAGCAAGAAAACCAAGGAAGCAGCATAAGAAGAAACAGAAGCAGAAGAAATCTCTCTTGATTTTAAAAGCAAAAAGATATTAAAAGGTCAGTCTTATACTTTGAATGTGAAATTCTTGCCTAAAGGTTCTGCGGAAAGAGAGCTTATATTTAAAAGTGAGAACACAAAAGTTGCGAGCGTCAGTTCAAAGGGAGTTATAAAAGGATTAAGTTACGGAGAGGCTGTAATTGATATAAAAACCAAGGACGAAAAACTAAGTATAAGTGTAGTCATACAAGTAGTTCCAAAATATCCAACAGTTAAGCTAAAGAATTACTTAAGCAAATCCATAAAGATTTCATGGAGCAAAGTTAGCGGCATATCGGGATATAGGATTTACTATAAGACGAGCAAAAGCGGGGAATATAAATTCTTGACGGCAGTAAGCAATACCGGCACTTATTTTGTTCACAGAAAATTAAAAAGCAATAAAAAATATTATTATAAAGTGGTTTCATATGTAAAAGTAAAAGATAAGAATATATATAGTTCTTATAAAGAAAAATCACTCAAAGCGGTATCAAAGTCTTATGTAACGGTCATGCTCGACCCGGGACACAGAGGCAAGTACGGAAGAGATTATGGAGCAAAGGGGATAGATAAGAAGACATGGGAAGTAACTCTTAATGATAAATTCGTTTCGGTCTTAGTAGGAAAACTTAAAAAAGAGGGGTATAATGTTATATATTCCAGAAAACCTTATAAAAAATTAAAGTTTAAGAATTTAAGGGAACTTTCAAAATATGCCAATAAGAAAAAGCCCGACTTATTCGTTAGTGTACACCATAATTCCAGTACATCGAAAAAAGCAAACGGATATGCTATTTATTACTCCACGTATAAAAAGTATTTGGACTCTAAGGGATTATATGTAAAGATTTATTCCAAGAAATATGGAAGCGGCAGAAAATATTACAAGGTAACAAAAATCAAATATTCAAAGTCCGGAAGCCCTACGATTTATTTTAAGTATGGGAAGAAGACGAAGAAGATCAGTCCATCAACGAGACTTAGATATAACATTATAGATAAATCTCCATGTGAAAGTGCCGTTAACACAAAAAGAGCTGCTTCTTATGTAAATAAAGAGATAAAATCATCTAAGATACTCCGACCTTTTGAAGGCGGTATGGTGGAAAATGACTTTATAGTGACATCGGAAACGAACGCTCCTTCTTTTATGCTTGAAGCCGGATTTGTATCCAACAAATCGGAACTGAGTAAACTTAAAAATTCCAAATTCAGAGATAAATATACTTCTTGTCTCATAAAGGGTATAAACAAATATTTTGGGGTAAAATAATATTAATTTTTCATTAGAAATATAATGTAAAATTTTCATATATGATATAATACATAAAAGGAGAAAAGCAAAAATGAATTTTACAAGTGAAAACATGATACTTATTTGGCTGGTACTTCTCGTTCTATTCGTTGTAGTAGAACTCTTGACCACTCAGCTTGTATCCATTTGGTTTGCCGGTGGTTCTCTGATATCGCTTATACTGAGCTTTTTAGATGTCAGTATCGCGGTACAGATAATAGTATTCTTTATAACATCGGTAATATTCTTATGTATAACTTATCCGCTTTATCACAAGTATGTAAAAAGTGAGATTGTACCTTTGAATGCGGATAGTTTGATAGGGTTATATGGGATAGTTATCAAAGAAATCAATAATAAAAAAGCGGTAGGTCAAATCAAAGTAAAGGGACAGGTTTGGTCGGCTTTAAATGAAATCGACGAAATAATCTCCGAAGGCGAAGAAGTAAAAATAATAAAAATCGAAGGCGTACATGTCATCGTACAAAAGAAAGAAGAAGAAAGAGGTTAGAAAATGTTCGGAATTATATTATTCATTATACTTATAGTACTTATTATGGCAGTGCTTGTACTAAACGTTAAGATAGTTGCACAGTCATATGCTTACGTAATAGAAAGGCTTGGTTCATACAAAACCACATGGGAAACTGGACTTCATATCAAGATACCTTTCATTGAAGTAGTTGCAAAGAAAGTATCTTTAAAGGAACAAGTCATAGACTTTCCGCCGCAGCCGGTTATCACAAAAGATAACGTAACTATGCAGATCGATACTGTCGTGTATTTTCAAATTACAGACCCAAAACTTTATACTTACGGGGTCGAAAGACCTATGCAGGCTATTGAGGTTTTGACGGCTACCACACTCAGAAATATTATAGGTGATATGGAGCTGGATGAAACTCTTACAAGCAGAGATATTGTAAATACGAAGCTTAGAGTTATCCTTGATGAAGCTACGGACCCATGGGGCATAAAAGTAAACAGAGTAGAACTTAAAAATATCCTTCCTCCTAGAGAAATCCAGGACGCAATGGAAAAACAGATGAAGGCAGAAAGAGAAAGAAGAGAAAGTATCCTTAGAGCCGAAGGTGAAAAGAAGAGTGCTATCCTTATTGCAGAAGGTGAAAAAGAATCTGCTATCCTTAGAGCGGAAGCTTCAAAACAAAGTAAGATCAAAGAAGCCGAAGGTAATGCGGAAGCGGTCATCAAAATGCAGGAAGCTAATGCCGAAGGTATCAGGATGATAAACGAAGCTAAAGCGGGACAGGAATATATCGCGCTTAAATCTCTTGAAACGTTCTCTGAAGTTTCAAAGGGTAAATCCACAAAAATCATCATTCCTTCGGAAATTCAAAATATGGCGGGTCTGTTGTCTTCTTTAAAAGAAACTATTATAGACGGCGATATTGAAGAAAACGAAGCTAAAAAGGAAAAATAAAATGTCTAAAAAAGTTCTTGTTATCAACGGTCCTAATATCAATATGCTGGGCAGACGTGAAAAAGACCTTTACGGAAGAGAAGATTATGCTTATTTATGTGATATTATCAACAAAAAAGCAAATGAACTTGATTATGAAGTGGAGATTTATCAGTCCAACAGTGAGGGAAGTATTATAACGAAGATACAGCAGTCTTTAGACGAAGCCGATGATATAATCATCAATCCTGCGGCTTATACTCATACTTCGGTAGGTATACTCGATGCACTCAAGATGTTCAAAGGAAAAATCATCGAAGTGCATATAAGCGATATAAGCGAGAGGGAAGAGTTCAGAAAACATTCTTATGTATCTTATGTTGCTACAAAGAGGATTATCGGAAAAGGGCTTGAAGGTTATCTTTTGGCACTTGAAGAATTATAATAAAAATATTTTGGTCGGATATAAATATATCCGACCTTTTTTTGTGGCAAAACTTTTATATAAGGGACTCCGTCCCTTAGAAACCCTGCCCTTTTTTGTCCGAAGAAACAAAAAAGGGGTAAAAATTCTTTCACTCAGTCGCCGTGACGGCTCTTAACGCGGTCGAATTTTCTAAAAATCTCTGCCCGAGATTTTTGAAACGACCGCTGCCCTAATTCCTTTATATTCAAAGTTTTAAATTTTATTAAAGGTTATAACTTTCTTATGTAATATGTGGGTGAATTACATCAGTAAGTTTAATATCCCTTTTGCCGAAGGCTTAGCACCACGTAGTGGAAGAATTTGACTGTTTACCCATTTGAAAAATGGGCTGGATTTTATAAAATCCAGATGTGCTTTGGCACATTAAACAACACGAGCGGATTTGCGTTAGCAAGATTTGCGAGTTTTTATAAGTTTTTTTTCTTCGGAAAAAACTTTGTGGGGTTTTAGGGGCAACGCCCCCTGATTATTTGTTTCTTTGAAAAAGAAAATGTAGTATTTTGTCAATATTGTGAAAACTTTGTATTGTCGTGATGACATAAAAATGATATAATGAAGGCTGATTTATTATTATTTATAGGGAGGAACAGGATGTTCGAAAAACTTTTTAAATTAAAAAGCAAAGGCAGTAATGTTAAGACTGAAATCATTGCGGGTATAACGACATTCCTTACTATGGCTTACATTTTAGGTGTAAACCCGGGAATGCTTGCTTCTACGGGAATGAGTTTCCAATCGGTTTTCTTGGCTACTGCTTTTGCATCGGGTGTTGCAAGTATAATCATGGGTCTTCTTGCAAATTATCCGGTAGGATTGGCTCCTGGTATGGGAGTTAACGCATTCTTTACTTATACTGTTTGCATGACTTTCAAATACACATGGCAGGAAGCTTTGGCGGCAGTATTGATTTCAGGGGTTATTTTCCTTATTATTTCCGTAACCGGAGTAAGAAAGGCAATAATCAACTCTATTCCAAAAAATATGAAACTTGCTATCGGAGCAGGTATCGGTTTCTTTATCGCATTTATCGGACTTAAAAATGCGGGTATCGTAGTTGCTGACCCTTCTACATATGTAGCAATGGGAAATCTCACAAACCCTACGGTAATCCTTGCATGCTTCGGGCTTATAGTTACCGTTGCACTTTTATGTAAGAAAGTAAATGCGGCAGTATTCTACGGAATGATAATCACAGCTGTTGTAGGTGTCGTTGCGGGACTGTTCGGTGTGAGCGGAATGCCTGCACTTCCAACGGGTATCGTATCATTTGATTTTTCTATGCCTACATTCGGTGCTTGTTTTGAAGGTATATCTTCATTATTCTCAAAACCGTCATTTATCATGGTAATCTTTACATTCCTATTTATTGACTTCTTCGATACTGCTGGAACCTTGGTTGCTGTCGGTAACAAGATCGGTTTAGTTAATGACAACGGCGAAATGGAAAATATTGAAAAAGCACTTGTTGCCGATTCAGTAGGTACATGTGTGGGTGCCGTATGCGGTACATCAACCGTTACATCATTCGTTGAATCGGGTTCGGGTGTTGCTGCAGGCGGAAGGACAGGTCTTACTGCTTGTACTACAGGGGTATTATTCTTCTTATCTATTTTATTTATGCCTCTTCTTACAGTAGTTAATTCTATTCAAGTGGGTGAATTATTCTTATCACCTGTTACAAGTGCACCTCTTATCATCGTTGGTGTTTTAATGGCACAGCAGCTTAAGGAAATCGAATGGGATGATATTTCAGTTGCAGTCGCTGCATTCACTACGGTTATCACAATGGTACTTACTTACTCTATCTCAAACGGTATCGCGGTAGGTTTTGTATTCTACGTTGTTTCTAAAGTGTTCAGCGGAAAAGCAAAAGAAATCAATCCTATTACATGGGTGTTGCTGGTTATATTCCTGATATATCTGGTGCTTCTATAATAAGTATGAATAAAAATAAAACCTCTCTATATCAATAGGGAGGTTTTTTATTTTAAAATAATATAAGGATTTTACTAATACTATAATAATGACTTTAAGAAAAGGTCAAAGTTTTTTTGGGGGGGGCTTCGCCTTATACCTTTTAAACAGCAGTTACTATCCGACCCTTTACAATATAAATTTATATTGTATTAAAAGATTATAATTCTTTCAGGTAATTTGAATATGTTCCATGTAGGATGTTTAATATCCCTTTTGCCGAAGGCTTAGGCACCGCGCTCAGCGGGGTCGTTTTGTCCATTCTTTAGACAAGCAAAGAATGGTCGGGTTTTTAAGGGTGGAAAGCCCTTACATCATAATTGTGATTTAAATATATTAAGCACATATTGGATTACCTTGGTTTTCTTTGAACGGTGTATCCACTCATCGAAGGTTATTTCGTCGCAGTCTATTAAGAGCTCCAATATTTCATATTTTAATTCGTTTGTGAATTCTGTGTCGGGAACGAAATTCCCGCATTCGTAGTGAAGATAAAAACTTCTGAAATTCATGTTTATAGTTCCGACGATACTTGCAAACTCATTTAAGATTATCTTGCTTCTTATAAGCCCCTTGTTGTATTCGTATATCCTGACTCCGTTTTTAAGAAGTCTTCCGAAGTTATATTCGCTCAGATATTTAGATACCTTTTTATCATATATTTTAGGTGTTATTATCCTTATATCCACTCCGCTCTTAGCCGCAAGACAAAGGCAGTCTACCATTTCATCATCGGGGTTTAGATAGGGGGTAGTGAGGTATAAGGTCCTCCTTGCAGTGCTTATAAGGTATTTATACATATCTTCCGCAATATGGACATAATTAGCCGGTCCATCGGCAAATGGCTGGCATATAATACCGCATTTCATTTCATAAGTATTTTTATATTTCTCAAAATCTTTTATTTTATTGTCGCTTGCGGCGTTCCACATTCCTATGAATATAAGTGTGAAACTCCATGTGCTTTCGCCTTCTGTCCTTACGGCACAGTCCTTATAGTAAGTATCATTTTCCTGTAAATTTATAAAGCTGTCTTTTAAGTCAAAGCCCCCCGTATATGAAATATTCCCGTCTATAACTATTATTTTTTGGTGAGAACGGTAGTTGTAGTACTGCTTGAAAGCATTCTTGTGTATTTCATTGAAGACAGTCACTTCCATCCCGATTTCTTCCAAATGCTCTTTTAATCCTTTAGGTATCTTAAGTATTGAGCCTATATCGTCATAAATAAGTTTTACTTCTACACCTTCTCTTGCTTTTTCTTTTAAAAGCTCATATATTTCATTTAAAACTTTACCTTTTGATATGGTATAAACGCTTATGAATATAAACTTCTTTGCGTTTCTTATATCGTCTTTGATCTTTTCATATGCTTCATCTCCGGAAAAGAAAAGCTTGGTGATATTATTTTTATATGGGGGATAATGGTAATTGGTCAGGTATGATGACAGTCTCTGAGCATCTATATTATCCATGTTATTAAGTATTTCATCGTTTGTTATCTGCTTATAGTTTACCCTGTCTATTTGCTTTTGAATGAGAGAATGCTTTCTTAAGTTGGAATGCTTTTTGCCCCAGAAGTCGTACATTATATGTCCCACGATTGGAAGAAGGAGGACTATTGTCATCCAAAACATCTTATATGCGGAATTTCTTTCTTCAGCCATTAAGTGCATAAGTACTATGACACTGAGTACTTCGATAAATGTATATACTATTACCGCGTGATTTTTAAGAAAATAAGTGAGCAGTATCATAAATGCAATTTGTATCAAGAACAAAAATGCGATGAAAAGTATTCTGATTATGGTACCTAAACGGTCATTTTCTTTATTTTTCATAAATACCTCTTATATAGATTTTATGTAGTTTTATATTTATTACACCTTGTTTGAGTTTGTTTTCTGTTTTGATTATAGGTATAAAAATGTATTTTAAAATTATTTGTTAAATTAAATTTAATTAAATATATCTTCTTTAAATTATTTCTCAAATATTTTATTATAATATTAGGTTTATAATCAATATTTTTTAGCTGTTTTACGATTTTAAATGATTTTATCATAAAATTTTTTTACGGCTAAGTAAAAATGAGCAACTTATTTTGAGATATATGATTTAAATCTTTAATATATCAAAAGATTTCTTTTAATAAACAGGATATATATATTATTCTTGATTCGATTATTTATTTAATTATAAATTATTTTGATAAGTTTTAATATACATAAATTTAATTTTATAATGTTACTTAAGATTAACGATTATTAATATTAATTTCGATATATAATAACATATATTATGCTTTTTAATAAATAAACAAATATGTTATAAATGAAAGATAATATAAACTAAAAAAACGAATTAAGAGGATAGTTATGAGACCCGATAATTCGTTTTTTTTATATGGTTTTAAAGAAAAAATCTTTCGATCATTATTGATTATAAATGTTTTTTTATGTTTCGTCAATATTATATCATCAATTTCTCACTTGAAGATGATACACCTATAGCACCATTCTTTATACATGATATAACTTCTTCCTTTGTTTCTATCATTCCGCCCGCAATTATAGGTACGTTTACCTTTTCTCCGATGAGTTTTATTGCCTTTGGTGCAATACCGGGCAGTATTTCAACTATGTCGGGCTTTACTTCCTTTATAAGCTTGGCTGAAGAAGATATAGTAGGAGAATCTAAAGCAAATACTCTTAGAATACTCGTTAAATCAAGGTCCTTTGCTTTATTTATAAGTGCTTTTTTTGTGGTAAGGATACCGTCCGGCTTTGTCAGTTTATATATGTATTCGAGAGCTATCGGAGAAGATGAAAATCCGTGAACCAAATCTACGTGAATAAATGCCATTTTACCTGCATTCTTGATTTTCTTTACCTGACTTACCAAATGGTCCATATCGGTATGTATTATAAATACGACTTCAGCCCTGCTTTTTATGGCTCTGTCGGTCTCTTCTTCACTTCTTACCGATACTATAATTGGATTTTTCTTTAGTGCTTCTATTAATTTTTTGTTCATAAATTCTCCTTTTTTCTTTTTTCAAGAAACAAACGATCAAGGGACTCCATCCCTTACACCCTGCTTAATCTTTGCTCGCCCAAAGATTAAGAATAAAAGGCTCCGCTCATGCCGCGGAGGCTTAAAGCGACTGGATTTTCTACAAAATGCTGCCCGCATTTTGTG
>NZ_CALHFB010000031.1:0-57560 GCF_938029165.1 uncultured Anaerofustis sp. | reverse complement strand
CATACTTAACTATAAAAATTTCGATAACTCATTTCAGTTCACAGCAGTCAATTTTATAATCATATTGATAGTTTCATTATTAATACATGAATTCATTCACGGCTTTACATGGAGCTTTTATTGTAAAGATAGATTTAAAAGCATTAAATTCGGATTTAATCTTAGTGCACTTATGCCCTACGCTCACTGCAGGGAAGCATTATCTAAAAATGGATATATGATCGGAGCATTAATGCCCTTTGTTATCCTTGGTATAATCCCGATGTTATCAATGTTCATATTCCCAACCAGATTTTTATTCTTATTCTCAATTCTAAATATGTTATTTGCGGGAGGAGATTTGCTTATAATCCTTCATTTACTTAAATATAAAGACATCAAAGTCTTTGATCACCCCACTGATCCGGGATTTGTGGCTTTTGAGAAAAAATAAAAAGCAGACTTTATCTGCTTTTCTTTTTTTCAACTTCTTCTTTTAAAATACTGACTGCTTCTTCGATATATTCATTTATGCTCTTATTCACGACACCGACGGTTATAACATTGCATTTATTCATAGGTATCAATATTTTTTTAGCTTCACTCTCGGATATCGCATGAGCCATTTTGGGAGTTATCTCACCGAACATGGCATTTGCGGTAAGTATTCCCATAGGTCCGAGTATAAAATCTGCTTTACCTGCATTGTAAACTACGGGATTTTCACCGCTGGCACAGTCTACACCAAGCTTATTCATTCCCGACATCGCAATGGAGTTCGTACCAACGCCTATAATATCTACATCAAGCTTTTTTTCTTTTATTTTTTCAATTAGGCTTACACCTATCCCTCCGCCTTTTCCGTCTACTACCATTACCAACATTTATCTTACCTCATCAAGTTTAAGTATTTTATCCAGTGCTTTTATCGTACCTATCTTAGAATGCTCATAAGTAAGTCCGCCCTGCTGATACACGATATAAGGTTCTTTCATAGGTGCATCGGCACTGAGTTCTATTGAAGAGCCTTCAATAAAATTCCCCGCAGCCATTATTACCTGATCATATCCCGGCATATCCCAAGGTTCGGGAGTTACGTAAGAATCTACCGGAGCAGCTTCCTGAATACCTTCGCAGTAAGCACATACCTTTTCTCTGCTGCCTAACACCACAGCCTGGATAATATCGCTTCTTTCATCATCCACACCCGGGAATACTCTGTATCCTATACTCTCAAACACGCTGGCAGCCAGTATAGCGCCTTTTATTGCTCCGCTTGTAACTTTACTCGCCATAAAAAGTCCCTGCAAATAAGAGCGGATGACGCCCAGATTAGCCCCTACTTCAAGAGCGATACCCGGAGCAGTAAGGCGGGAAGCAACTTTTTTAATATTTTCACTGCTGCCTATTATATAACCACCGACGGAAACAAGACCTCCGCCAGGATTTTTTATTAATGAGCCAGCAATCAAGTCAGCACCAACTTCCAAAGGTTCTTTCTTTTCGAGGAATTCTCCGTAACAGTTGTCAACAAGGACTATTACATCTTTTTTTATACCTTTGACAAATTTACAAGCTTCTTCTATTTTTCTTATAGATAAGGCTTTTGCGTCGGTATATCCGCTTGAACGCTGAATGAATACCGCTTTTACTTTATCACTTAGCTTCTTCTTAACCTCATCAAAATCGATTTCCCCTCCGTCTTTTAAATCCACTTTATCATAATCTACATTATAATCTTTAAGTGAACCGAGATTTTCTCCGTTATCGTTTATACCGATGGTAGACCTTATGGTATCATAAGGGTCTCCCGTAATACTTAAAAGTATATCTCCCGGTCTTAACACCCCGTAGAGCATTAAACTTATTGCATGAGTACCGCTTACTATCTGAGGCCTTACAAGAGCAGCTTCTCCTCCGAACACCTCTGCATAGATCTTCTCGGTTATCTCCCTTCCCTCGTCATCATAAGCATATCCGGTGCTTTCATTAAAATGTCTTAGGGAAAGACGATGATTTTGCATTGCACTCAAAACTTTGAATGTATTATATTCACATATATCATCTATTTCTTCAAATTTATATTTTATTCTTTTTTCTGCTTCCTTTACAATATTGATTGCCTTTTCTGCGGCAAAACTACTCATTGATTATCCCCCTCATAAAAGTTAATATATCTTTTGTATTTTTATAATCTTCTTTACTAAGCCATATTACATCTTCGTTACGCCTGAACCACGTAAGCTGTCTCTTTGCAAAATGTCTGGTATCCCTCTTTATGATATAAATAGCTTCCTCTAATGAAATATCCCCTTTTAAAAAGCTTACTATTTCCTTATAGCCTAAAGCTCTCATGGAATTCAAGCTTTCATCGTATCCCATATGAAGAAGAGATTTTACTTCATCTACCAGCCCTAAACTTACCATTTCATCTACTCTTTTATCTATTTTTTCATATAGCTTTTCTCTCTTGTCATTTAAACAAAAGTAATAGGTATCTTTAAATCTATATTCTTTTTTTCTCTCTTCCCTATCGCTCTTCTTCTTTCCCGTCTTTTTATATATCTCCAGTGCTCTTATGACCCTTTTTAAGTTATTTGGATGTATTTCATCAGCACTTTCCTTATCGGCTTTTAAAAGCATATCATATACGTACTCTTTACCTTTTTCTTTTGCTATATCCTCAAGATACTTTCTATAGCTCTTATCGCTGTCTTCCTCATCAAAATCATAAGAATCATATATAAGAGCGTCGACGTATAATCCGCTTCCGCCCACTATAATGGGAATTTTTCCCTTTGAAAGTATTTCATTTATATACTCTATTCCTTTACCTACAAAAGCAGAAACGTTAAAATCTTCATTTGGATAAAACTCATCCACAAGATAATGTCTTATCCCCTGCATTTCTTCTTCTGTTATTTTAGCGGAACCTATATCCATATATTTATAAACCTGCACCGAATCCGCTGAGATTATCTCTCCGTTTATTTTTTTGGCAAGTTCTACGGCAAGCCCGCTTTTTCCCGATGCGGTTGGACCTGCAATAACTACAATTTTATTCATTTTTAAATCCTTTGGAACATTTTTTCAAAATATTTCTTTTTTATCTTAGAAATGGTCGGTCTCGAATGAGGACAGGAAAAAGGATTATCCGATAACTTCAAATCATTTAAAAGCTTGATTGCTTCTTCTTTTGAAATATCGTCATGTCCCCTTACGGCATGATGACATGCATTCTTAATAAGCCTTTCATTTCTGTTGATTTCATTATTAAGCATTGATGTATCTTTTAGAGAAGACAATAAATTTAAAATCACTTCTTTGGTATCCTCCATAGATAACATTTCAGGGATTTCTCTGACTATTACATTATTACCGGAAAAATCTTCAACTTCATATCCAAGATTTTTAAGCAGCTTAAGATGGTTTAAACATATATCCTTATGTATAACGCTTAACTCAAGGACGAACGGAGAAACCAGTATTTGAGTTTTGACTCTGTGTTTCTTGAATTCAGCTAAGTATTTGTCGTATAAAACCCTTTCATGGCTTGCATGAGTATCCATTATATATAATGTTTCTCCGCTTTCAAATATGGCATAAGCCTTAAAGGCGGTCCCGACAAAGTGCATATTGATTATTTTATCAAATATACTTCTGTCTACTATATTCTTTTGCTCCGCTAATTCTTCTTCATTCTTATTTATGGATAAATTAGTCTCTGTAGGATTTATGACAGGAATATCTTGTATTAAGTTATCATCAAAAGAAGTATAAGAAGTGCTCGCACTTTCATTAAAATATGTAGGTTCACTGTCTTTATTATAGGAAGCAATATAGCCGGTATTTATAATATCGGATTTACTTGCTTCTGCATTAATGTTATATTCACCGATTTCTTTTTTATCTATTTTTATTTCTTCATCATGACCGCCTATAGATATATCTTTATCACCGACAACATAACTATTTGACGATTCGAATGCAATTTGACTTTCAAGAGGATTTTCTTTCTTCCTTCTTTCTCCGATTACATTGTCATTCAGATTTATTGATTCTCTAAGAGAACTCCTTACACCTTCGCATATGAGCATATTGATAAGGGTTTCGTTTCTGAAAGATATACTTGTCTTTGCAGGGTGAATATTCACATCGGTAAAATTATAAGGAAGCTTTATATATAGGACATAAGATATCCTCTTTGTGAAAAGTCCGTACTGCTCTCTATAAATATTGTTTATAGCTTTATTCAAAGTATCGTTTTTAACGTATCTTCCGTTTATAATAAATATACTTTCCTCATTTTGCCTGTCCAAATAATTGGGAGAAAGAGCAAATCCCTTTACAGTAAGAGGTTCATCATCGTAATTGACTTCTATCATCTTAGATACAAATTCATGACCTAAAATTACACTTACGACATTTCTTATATTGTTATCTCCAAGAGTGACAAATACTTCCTTATTATCGCTGTATACACTAAAAGCAATGCTTGGATTGGCGATCGCAAGTTTTGATATTATATCAAGTGAAGCGGTCTTTTCTGCTTTTGCACTTTTCATATGTTTTCTTCTTGCGGGAGTATTATAAAACAGATCCTCTACTTCTATCCTCGTTCCCGTATTTAATGCAAGGTTTTTGATGTTTTGAACTTTTCCGTTTATAACCGTAGCTGAAGTCCCTATATTTTCATCTATATATTTACTTCTTATTTTTACTTTGCTTACGACGGATATACTAAATAAAGCCTCTCCTCTGAAGCCAAGGGTATCTATGCTCGATAAATTATCTAAACTATCTATTTTAGAGGTAGCATTTTTATTAAAAGCAAGCTCCATTTCATCAGACTTTATCCCCATACCGTTATCGCTTACCAAAATCTTGGTCTTCCCGCCGTTTTCGATTTCTATTTTGATATGGTCCGCACCTGCATCTATTGAATTTTCAACAAGCTCTTTAATGACCGAAGCAGGAGAAACTACAACCTCTCCTGCCGAAATTTTATTTATAAGTTCATCCGAAAGTTTTTTAATTACACTTGCCATAATTAAATTTCCTCTTTTTCCAATGACTGTTTTAATTCATATACAAAATTCATTACTTCAATAGGACTCATGCTTTCTATAGGAAGAGTCTTTATTTTGTTTACGGCTTTCTTACTCAAAGTATATTTTTCCTTTAACTTTTCGTCATCGGGATTTTGCTCTATGGATAACTGAGTAAAGGAATTATTACTCATTCTTATATGAGCGTTCATAGCGTCTATCTTACTCTTATAGGTTTCTTCGTTTTCTTCGAGTACATCAAGTATCTGCATACTTCTCTTTATTACTTCGTCCGGAAGTCCTGCAAGCTTTCCTACTTCTATACCGTAACTCTTATCTATACCGCCTCTTTCGATTTTTCTTAAAAAGACTATTTCATCTCCGTTGCTTTCAAGTCTTATTGAATAATTTTTAACTCCGTTTTGTTCTCCTTCAAGCTCTGTGAGTTCATGATAATGAGTGGCAAACAAAGTCTTTGCTCCTATTTTACTTTTATCTAATAGATATTCTATCACCGCATGAGCTATACTAAGTCCGTCAAAAGTAGAAGTCCCTCTTCCCACTTCATCAAGTATCACAAGAGAATTCTTTGTGGCATATTTGAGGATATTGGATACCTCACTCATTTCAACCATAAATGTACTCTGACCGCTGGCAAGGTCATCGCTTGCACCTACTCTCGTAAATACCCTGTCGACAATACTTATACTTGCGGAAGTCGCCGGAACGAATGAACCTATTTGTGCCATTATGGATATAAGCGCGACTTGTCTGATATAAGTAGACTTACCGGCCATGTTTGCACCTGTTATTATAAGCATCCTGTTATCTTCATTATCCAGCAATGTATCATTATGGATAAAATTATCAAGACCGGTTATCTTCTCGACTACCGGATGCCTTCCCTCTTTGATTATCATGCTTCCGTTTTCCGTAATGGTAGGTTTAACATAGTGATTTTTCTTTGCGACAACAGCGAGAGAAATAACCGCGTCTATAACAGCTATCATCTTAGCTGTCATTTGAATTCTCTTTATGTTTTTCAAAACTTCATTCTTTATATCGACATATATTTTATATTCTTTTTCTTTTAACTTTTCTTCCACACTTAGTAACTTTACTTCGATATCCTTAAGCTCTTCCGTAAAATACCTTTCAGAGTTAGCCAATGTCTGCTTACGAATAAAATAGTCAGGAACAAGACTTGCATAAGAAGAAGTCACTTCAAGGAAATAACCAAATACTTTATTATATTTGATTTTAAGGTTTTTTATCCCCGTCTTTTCTTTTTCGTCTTTTTCGATATTAGCTAAAATTTGTGCAGAATTATTCTTTAAATTTTTAAGCTCGTCGATTTCCTCACTGTACCCAAGTTTGACTATCCCTCCGTTTTTAAGGCTAACCTGACAGTCATCATCAATGGAAGATTCAATCAAATCGTATATATCACTTAGTTCATCGAGCTTTGTATATATTTCACTTAAAAGCGGTGAATCCTTCATAAGTTTTGAAAGAAGTATCCTGATTCGAGGGATAACGCCTATGGACTCTTTTAAAGCAAGAAGATCTCTTCCGTTCGCTATATCAAGAGAAAGTCTTGAAATTATCCTTTCCATATCCTTGACATATTTTAAATTGGAACTGATATCTTCAAGTATCATTACATCATCTATGAAAAGTTTGATTGCGTCCTGTCTAAGTATGATTTTATCTTTATTTGTTAAAGGTTCAAGTACCCATTTCTTAAGCTCCCTTGCGCCCATAGAAGTTATAGTATTGTCAAGGACATCAAGCAAAGTATCTTTTTTGTTGTTAGTCCTTAAATTTTCTACTATTTCAAGGTTCCTCTTCGTACTATAGTCAAGGTGCATGTAGTCTTTATCTTCGTTTATCTTGATTTCGTTTATATGTATAAGTGCTCTCTTTTGCGTTTCATCAAGATATTTTAATAAAGCCCCCGCAGACCTTACGATTATTTCGTTATTATCAAGCCCGATGGAAGAAAGAGAATATACATTAAACTGATTTAATATATATTCCTTCGCTTTATCATGAAAGAAATAATTTAAAGGATGAGGTTCAAGCATTACTTTGGTAACATTTGATATATTCTTCTTTAAATCCAAATCTTCGAATAAGATAGTATTAACTATGATCTGTGCGGGATTTATCCTTGAGAGAAGGGATAAAAGCTCATTTTCTCTGTTTTCTCCGCTGAGAGAAAGTACATTGAATTCTCCCGTAGTAATATCGCAGTAAGTGACCCCGAATTCCAGTTTATTGTAATAAATACACATGATATAGTTATTTTCGCCTTCTTTAAGCATCTTACCTTCGGTAATCGTTCCCGGTGAAATAACTCTTTGCACTTCCCTTTTAACCAGACCTTTGGCAGTCTTTGGATCTTCTACTTGTTCGCATATAGCAACTTTATAACCTTTCTCAACAAGTTTTGCAATATAAGTATCCGCACTGTGATAAGGTACTCCGCACATAGGCGCTTTTTCTTCAAGTCCGCAGTCTCTGCCTGTAAGGACCAAATCGAGTTCTTTGCTGGCAGTCTTCGCATCATCGAAGAACATTTCATAAAAATCTCCCAGCCTATAAAATAATATCGTATCAGGTACTTCTTCGTGTGTCTGTAAATATTGCTTCATCATTGGTGTGAGCGATGCCATAAATTTTATTTTCTCCTATTCTATTACTTCTCCGCTTAAATGGAATGTATGTATATCCGTTATCTTAACTTTTACGATGTCCCCTGTTTCTCCCTTACCTGTAAAGTTTACAAGCTTAAAGGAGCTTGTCCTACCGGTTAAGACATTATCGTTTGTTTTGCTTTTTCCGTCGATTAAAATATCAACTTCTTTACCTAAATATTTTTGATTTTGTTTTAAAACAATTTCATCATGAAGTTTTAGTAATCTGTCAAATCTGTCTTTAACGGTCTTTTCGTCTATTTGCCCGTCCATTACAGCTGCTTTTGTACCTTCCCTTTTTGAATAAATAAAAGTAAAGGCGGTATCGAATTCGCATTCTTTATAAACATCCAGCGTATCTAAGAAATCTTCTTCGGTTTCTGTGGGAAATCCTACTATTATATCCGTAGTGATAGCCACATCCGGGATTTCTCTTCTAATCTTTTTGACTAAATTTATGTAAGTATCTTTATCGTAATGCCTGTTCATAAGTTTTAATATCCTGCTTGAACCCGACTGCATAGGTAGGTGGATATGTCTGCAAATCTTAGGATTATCCCTTATGACTTCAATAAGTTCATCACTTAAATCTTTCGGATGAGAAGTCATAAACCTTACTCTCTCTATCCCTTTGACTTCACTTACCATTTTAAGTAACTTAGCAAAGGAAACCGGATCATCCAAGTTTTTTCCGTAAGAGTTAACATTTTGCCCTAAAAGTGTTACTTCCTTAACTCCGTCATTTGCAAGTTCTCTTACTTCATTTAATATATTTTGATACTCCCTGCTTCTTTCCCGACCTCTTGTATAAGGGACTATGCAGTAAGAACAAAAATTGTTGCAGCCTTTCATTATGCTTACAAATGCCTTATGCTTGAACTGTCTGTGTACGGGAAGTCCCTCTGCAAGTTTATCGCTGTCTTCCAATACTTCTACGATTAGCTTTCTCTTTGCGTCACACTCTTCCAAAAGAGAAGGAAGAGATGCGATATTATGAGTACCGAACACTATATCCACAAAAGAATATTTCTCCTTTATTTTCTTTACTATATGTTCTTCCTGCATCATACATCCGCAGACCGCCAGTATCAAACCCGGTTTCTTTTTCTTTAGTTTCTTAAAATTACCAAGATTACCAAAGAAACGGTTATTTGCATTTTCTCTTACGGAACATGTATTCATTATTATTAAATCAGCATCTTTTTCGTCTTCGGTCTTGGTATATCCAAGCTCTTCCACCATACCGCTGATTTTTTCGCTGTCATTTTCATTCATCTGACATCCATAAGTTATAATCAAATATTTTTTCATATTATATTTTATCCTCTATGTATTATTATTTAATTCTTTCTATTATAATCATTCTAGGAGCAGTCTGTTTCCTGTTAATATGTTCAAGATTTGTAACGTTAAAATTCTTCTTATTCAAACTTGATACGAAAGATAATATATCTTTGTATTCTTCCATACCGCCCTCATGCCCGACATAAGCACATATTACGATAAGCCCGTCATTATTTAAAACGGTCAATACATCTTTGATACTTTTAACGGTGGAAGAGCTTTCAGTAACTATACTTTTATCTCCTCCGGGAAGATAACCTAAGTTATAGACCGCAAAATCTACTTTATCATCAACGTAATTTAAAACATTCTCATGTGAATCGTTTATAAGTACTGCGTTATTTATACCATTCTCATCAATTAGTTTCTTTGTATTCTTAATCGCTTCACCTTGAATATCAAAAGCGTATACTCTACCTTTTTCTCCGACTTTTTTTGCAAGATACAATGTATCATTACCGTTACCCATGGTCATATCCAAGACTATATTTCCGTCAGTTACCTTATTGTCAATGATTAAATTCGTTATTTCCGTTACATTATTAAACATTATTTTTCTATTTTAATAATCTGCTTACTTCGTTCTTAGTAAGCTTTCTATATTCTCCTACTTCCAAATCTCCGAGGCTAAGCCCGTTCTCCATGGTTCGGTTAAGCTTAATAACCTTATGACCTACCTTTTCGCACATCTTCTTTACTTGCCTTTTCCTGCCTTCGATAAGGGTTATTTCCACTAAGGAATTTACTCCTATCATCTTTACAAGTCTTACTTTGGCTCTGGAAGTTTTTTTACCGTCAATGACAACACCTTGTTTAAGCTTATCTAAAGCTTTTGAGTCTACTTTACCCTTGACTAAAGCTTCATATGTCTTTTCTTTTTCATATTTGGGATGAGTAAGTTTATAAGCGAAATCTCCGTCATTAGTAAGGATTATAAGCCCTGTTGTATCTTTATCCAGTCTACCCACAGGGAATAATCTATGTTCTTTTTTACCGAGCAGATCCACTACGGTTTCTTCTCCGTACTTACTCTTGCTTGCACTTATAACTCCCTGAGGCTTATTCAACATATAATAAACTTTTTTTGTATCTAAGCTTACGTCTTTCCCGTAAACTTTTACCAAATCCTTTTTTACGTTGATTATAGTTCCGAGTTCTCTTACAACTTCCCCGTTAATGGTCACTTTTCCCCTCGAAATTATCTCTTCGCATTTTCTTCTCGATGCTACCCCACAGCTTGCAAGGTATTTATTTATTCTCATTTTTTCTTCCATTTTTTACTCTCTCTATCAAAACTTTTATATTATATTATACAAAATTCTACTTCTCTTTTCAATTTGGAAACGCTAATTACTTTTATATTTATTTTATCTCCCATGGTAAATCTTCTGCCGAAGTCTCTTCCGACCAAAGAATAATGCTCTTCATCATAGATGTAATAGTCATCATTCAAATTCGTGAAATATATCACACCCTCGATATTGTTATCTAATTTAACATACATCCCTTTTGAACTAAATCCGGAAACTCTTCCTTCGTATTCTTCATCGATAAAGTTTTCCATGTACCGACAAATAAATATTTTATCGGATTCTCTTTCCATTTCCTCACTTCTTCTTTCCATTTTGGACAAATGATTAGCTTTCTTCTCCATTTTTTCTCTTTCTTTCTCAAGATTATTTAAATCTATGTTCCCGAGAAGTATATTGGATAAAATCCTATGAACCATTAAATCAGGATATCTTCTTATGGGAGAAGTAAAGTGAGTATAATTTTCTATTGCGAGAGCAAAATGCCCTTTATTTTCCGTAGTATAGACAGCTTTTTTCATACACCTTAAAAGTACGGTCTTGAATAGCTGTTCATTCTTATCTCCTTTTATGGATTTAAGGAACTCCTGAAGTTCTTTACTGTAGTGTCCGTCATGAAGTCTAAGCCTGTAACCTAAAGCATTTGCAAATTTAACAAACCCGCTGAGTTTTTCTTTGTCAGGTTCTTCATGAACTCTATATATCCCGTTAAGCCCCATGGAAGAAAAGAATTCGCATGCGGAAGTATTGGCAACAAGCATAAACTGCTCTATTATCCTTTCCGCTATCCCTCTTTCTCTGAGAGAAATATCGGTAACCACTCCCTTTTCAACGGTTATAAAATTTTCATCCACATCAAAATCAAGATTGCCCTCTGCATATCTTCTATTCCTCAAAAGCTCATAAAGCTCTTTCATGATATTCAAATCTTCTTCGTATGTGTAATATTCTTCTCTTAAATCTTTACTTCCTTCAAAAAGTTCATTTACTTCATCATAAACAAATTTAGCCTTTGATTTAATGATTGACTTATAGAAATTATAATCAAGAAGCTTTCCCTCTTTATTTATTCTCATATCCACACTGAAAGCTTTCTTTTCTTCGTTTGGATTTAAGGAACATAGATTTTCGCAAAGTGCCTTTGGAAGCATGGGGATTACCCTGTCGGCAAAATATATACTTGTCCCTCTGTCGTAGGCTTCTTTATCTATCTCGCTGTTTCTCTTTACATAATTGCTTACGTCTGCTATATGAACGCTTAACACATATTCGTTTTCTTTTTTTACTATACTTACCGCATCATCGAGGTCCTTTGCGGTGGCACCGTCAATAGTAAATATATTTTCCTTCGTTAAATCTTTTCTTTTTCCTTTAAACTTATCAAAGCTGTCAAATTCAAGCTCGTCTGCTTCTTTTAATGCAAGGTGTGAAAATTCATAAGGTACGTCGTATTCGTAAATAAGAGCTTCGATATCAACTCCCTCATCATCCTTTCGACCAAGTACCTTGGTAATTTTACCTACCCAGTTCTTTTTGTCTTTAGGAAAATCCGTTATTTCCACTACGACTTTGTCTTTATTCTTTGCATATTTTATTCCCGCTTTTGGTATATAAATATCGTTTGTAAAGTTCGGATTATCACTTACGACAAAACCGAAAGTTTTTTCTTTATAAAAAGTCCCGACAGTCTGTCTCTTTACTTTTTCTGTGATTTCGACTATCCTGCCTTCTCTTTTTCTGTCTCCTTCTTTTTCTTTTATGACTTCTACTTTTACTTTATCTCCGGAAAAAGCTTCCATAGACTCGCTTCCAACGACAAATATGTCTTCGTCGAGTCCTTCGACATTTACAAAACCAAACAAACCCTTGCCCTTTTCAAATACACCTTCGTAAATATTTGAGCCGGTGGGGGAATATCTGTTATTTACATATTTTATCTTTTTTTCTTTTATCAAATAATTCAAAGAATTTGATAAAAGGTTCTTTTGATTTTTGGAATGCATATCGAAAATATAAGCAAAATCATTGAATTTCATAGGCTTATATTCATCATTTTCCATAACGGAAATTATTTGTTCACTTAAATATAATAATTTATCATTTTTCATACAAATTATTATATACTATTTAGCTAAAAATTAATATAATTTATTTAAAAAGATGTAATTATCTGATATAATGTTTAATTAAGCTAAATAAAAAATTTTAAATCAGGAGAAAAAATATGAATGAACATTTTATTTTTGCAGGACATGATACAGTGGCACTTGCAAAAAAATTCGGAACCCCACTTTACGTTATAAGCGAAAACAAAATAATTGAAGCTATCGACTTGATAAAGAAGAGTTTTGAAGAATATGGTTTAGATTATGATATTAACTATGCGGGAAAAGCATTTACGAATATAGCAATGGTAAAAATAATTAAACAGCAGGGGATTTCATTGGATACGGTTTCCGGCGGAGAAATCTATACCGCACTGAAGGCAGGCTTGAACCCAAAGAAAATTTGTTTCCACGGCAGCAATAAATCCGCACAGGAAATAAGAGAAGCCATAGAAGCAGGAGTAGGCGTAATAACTATAGACAGTTTCTACGAAATAGGTTTGGTAGGAAGAATAGCAAAAGAACTTAAAACAGTTCAAAATGTACATTTTAGAGTTTCTCCCGGAGTTGAAGCTCATACCCATGAATACATTCAAACCGGAAGAATCGACTCTAAATTCGGTATCCCCGTAAACATGGCGGTAAGAGCCGCAAGAATGATAATCGACGAAGAATATCTAAACCTAACAGGTGTGCACTGTCATATCGGTTCTGATATATCTTCTCCGAAACCATTCGAAATAGCTGCAACGACAATGCTCGAAATAGTATATAACATTAAAGAAATGGGCGTTGAAATCGAAGCACTTAATTTAGGCGGAGGATTTGGTATAAATTATCTTCACGACGACCCTGTTTTCGACGTTGAAGAATACGTACATACAATAAGTAAGATTATAAGAAAGCAATGCGATGTACTTGGTATCAAAATTCCTAAAATCATCGTTGAACCGGGAAGGTATATTATCGGTCCCGCAGGTATAACTCTATACTCGATAGGAACAATAAAAGAAATACCTTATTTAAGGAAATACATAAGCGTGGACGGAGGTATGGCGGACAATCCGAGACCCGCACTTTACGGAGCTATTTACCACGCTGTCATAGCAAATAAATACAACAAAGAAGCAAACGAACTTTATACCGTCAGCGGAAAATGCTGCGAAACGGATATGTTAATAAAAGATATACTTCTTCCTCAAGCAGCACCGGGAGATATACTTGCGGTACTTAACACAGGAGCATATAACTATTCTATGGCAAGCCACTACAACAGACTTCAGTCACCTCCTGTAGTGTTACTTAAAGACGACAAAGCGGAATTGATGGTCAAAAAAGACACATATGAAAATCTTATTCAAAACGATGTCGTTCCGAGCTGGCTGGAAGATTAATTTAAGGAGAAAAAATGAGTTTATTTAGTACTGAAAGAATAATTCAGATGTTATATATGCTGGTGCCTATAATTCTGGCACTCAGCGTTCATGAATTTGCGCATGCATTCGCCGCGGATAAATTGGGAGACCCGACAGCAAGAGTCTCAGGCAGGATGACACTGGACCCGACTAAGCATTTGGATCCTATAGGATTTGTTTCATTGTTATTTTTCGGTTTCGGATGGGCAAGACCCGTTCCGTTCAATCCGATGAATTTAAAAAACAGGAAATCGGGAACGCTTCTCATAAGCCTTGCCGGACCTCTTTCAAACTTGATACTTGCAGTGATATTTTCTGTTCTATTAAAGTTTGTGATAATCCCTATAAACAATGAAGTGCTCACTTATATTTTCTACTACGGAGTTATAATCAATATTTCACTTATGGCATTCAATCTTATACCGGTACCGCCTCTTGACGGTTCGAAGATTTTGGCAAGCCTTCTTCCGGACAGACTTGAAATGAAGTTTTATCAATATGAACACTATCTTTACTTATTACTTATCATACTGCTTATAACGGGAATAATAGGATATATACTAAGCCCTATAATGTCTCCGTTTTTAAATGTATTATTACCATAAGGGATAAAAATGAAGAATAATATTTTACACCTGAGCAGTTTCGAGGGTCCCCTCGATTTACTGCTCCATTTAATTAGTAAGAATGAAATAGATATATACGATATACCTATCGTAGAAATCACTAAGCAGTATCTGGATTACATTTATAGCTTTAACGATTTGGATATGGAAGTAGCAAGTGAATTTGTAGTCATGGCATCTACGCTTTTGGAAATAAAATCGAAAATGCTCCTTCCCGTGGAAGTCGATGAAAACGAAGAAGAAATAGACCCAAGAGAAGACCTTGTAGCAAGACTTATCGAATACAAAGCTTTTAAAGAACTTACAAAAGAACTAAAAGAAAGCGAAAAGATATACAACAGTACGATTACAAAAGACCCTGAGTACTACAGCGAAATAAAAGAAGAATATATCGTCGAAGATATAGATGTCAGTCTTTTATCAAAAGCACTTCGAAGTATTTTAATAAAGCATAAAATGAGAGTAAATGAATTCAGTGAAAACCAAACTATCGAAACGGATACATTTTCAGTAGACGACTCTATCCTTACAATAACAAAGGTACTGGAGAAGGAAACAAAGATAAGCTTCTTCTCTTTGTTTAAAGGAGAAGCAAAAAAAGGATACGTTATAGCAACATTTCTTGCTACCCTTGAACTGCTTAAAATGAATATGGTCAAATTAATTCAAAATGAAGCATATGACGATATATTACTTGAAAGAATATAGGAGTACAAATGAGCGATATAAAGAGTGATTTTATAAATAAAGACGAACAGGAACTCATGAATATAATCGAAAGTATTCTATTCGCCGTAGGAGACAGAGTAAATATAAAAACTATAAAAGAAGCACTGGATATAAGTGAAAACTATGCTGAGACCTTACTTAAAAAACTTCAAAGCGAATATGACTTTAATATGAGAGGAATTAAGATAGTAAGGACAGATGATACATATCAGCTCGCAACAAGAAGCGAATATTTTGATTATGTAAAAAAAGTACTTACAAATTACAATACTACTACATTATCTCAGGCAGCCCTTGAAACACTCGCCATAGTCGCATACAAACAGCCCGTCACAAGACTTGATATAGAACTCATCAGAGGGGTAAAATCAAGCAGTTCACTGGATCTGCTTATGGACAGAGGACTTGTGGAACAGGCAGGAAGAATGGAAGATGTTATCGGTAAACCCATGAGTTTTAAAACCACCAAAGAATTTTTAAGACTGGCGGGAATAGAAAAACTTCATGAACTTCCGGAATTTGAAAACTTCGTAAACGACCTTGAAGAACATTTGGATGAAAAAATGGAAGAAGCAAGCGAACAGCTTATGTTCACCGAAAAAATAAATGAATAGAAATAAATGAAAATGATAAAAAAAGACCATTATATAATGGTCTTTTTATTTATTTTATTTTAACGGTTTTTACTTTACTCCATGAACCATAATACCTCTTACCTGAGATAGTTTTATATGATCTTACTTTGACATAATAAGTTTTTCTTCTAGATAATTTTTTAACCGTCATGCTGGTCTTCTTATAAGATTTTGATAATACAGCTTTTTTCCCTTTCGTAAACTTCTTATTTCTAGCCATTAAAACTTGATATCCGGAAGCCCTTTTATCACCTTTACACTTGATAGTAGCCGTCCCCTTTTTCAAAGATTTCCTAGAGGAAATAGTTTGCTTCTTAGGAACAGCATAAAAAGTTACTTTTTTTGAAGTAGCTTTATGTATGCCTGTTGCTGAAGCATAAATTGATAATGTAACTTTACCTGTACCTTTTATAGCAATTTTTCCCGTTGAAGCATTTACAGCCAAAATCTTAGGATTACTTGATTTATAAGTAATAATACCGGTTCCATTGCTTTTTACCTTAGAAGAAAACTGGTATGTTTTTCCATATGAAACAGCATATTTAGAATTTGTTGTTGTTATTTTTTGTGTTCTTAAAGCATCTCTTCTACTCACAAAAGAATACGATCCATCATCTTTTTTCTTATAAAATGTAATAATAGATGTTGTGGAATCCCATAAGGCAATATCATATTTACTGTTATTTTGGAATTCTACTAAGAAAAGTCTATGTCCCTTATAACTTTTATTAATAATTTCTTTTAATTTTTCATCTGCTGCATTTGGTGTCGTTGTCAAATTAGACATAAAGAAATCCATTGTATCAGCATAATCTTTCACACCGGTAGCAACATGAGCAGAGTCTTTAGTTATATTAAACAATCCACAATCAGCTTCTTTCGAACCCACATTTTGGAAAGTCGATGATGTATACCCGGACATATGAATATCAGGATTATAAAATGCAAATAATTCTGCAGCAATAGAAGAATCTAATATTTGCATACCTAAAGAATTCATCTCTTTTACTCTTGTTGGATAAGATTCTGTTATATAGCCGGGATGTCCTTTATAGTAATATTCATATTTATCCCCATAATATGCCATTACAAATCTTGCATAATCAGATACAGGCTGTTTTTCTTTTAATATTACATCTTTAGCATCACTAGGGGAGCCTTCCACACTTTTAGCAGTTCCCAAAATCATCATAATTTTTTTACCTTTTTTCCTAGTCGCTTTAAAAGCAGAATCATCAAACTTATATAATTTTTTAAACTCATCTTCTTTTCCTTTTGACTGTACGTTTGCAAGAAGGTTATTTATATAATTTGAAGTTACCCTGCTATCAGATAGTACTTTTGATTGAAAACTACTGTCTTTAATACCAAATGTATCAGTACTTTTTCTGACAACCCACCATTCAGCGTCTTTTTCAACATCTAAAATAGCATACGTATAATTTCTTATGTTTCCATATTCTAATTTTGTATAATCTTGAGCACCTTTACTATAAACTTTATCTCTGAATTTTTTGTAAGATGCTACGAGTTTATCGTGTTTTGCCTGTGCATTTGATTCATTTCCATAAGCATTTTGAAAAATGTTATATGAAGCGCTTCCGTCAGTAAGAATCCTTACTGCATAACTATCCTGCGGAAGTTTGTTTTCATAAGCTACTTGAGGTAAAGATTGTCGTAAATTATAATCATTTACATAAAATACGAATTTTGAATCCGGATTTAATTCATAAAGTTCTTTTACATAATACTTCATTCTCGCAAGCTTAACTTTTAACCAAGATACCCCACTGCTTGCATTCTCTTTTTTTGTTAAAAGCGGATTTGCATATAGATTTTCAGGCAACTTATTCCAATCATACTGATTATATCTTGATAGAGTAACTATTGAAGGAATAGGAGAACCATCACTATTTTGACTTATATCCCAAAACTTCAAACTATACATCAGTACAGGAGTTGATGCATTCATTGGAACTATATTGTACTTTTCTGCAACCACTCCTACGGTTTTTGTATCAACATCTAGTACATTTTTGCCGTTTTTATAAAAACTGGCAGATATCTTGAATTTACCGTAAGATGGTAATTTAATTTTAAAACTTGTATCGGCTATATCCGATAATTTTACTGTTTTACTTGCTGATTGCATTACAGTTTTTCCATAATACATTTTTGCATTTACTTTTATGGTATCGACATCATTTAATTTTTTTAGATTTGCTAAATTAGGAATATCTACGGTTACATCCCTATAATTAATCTTTGTTTGTTCATAATTTACTTCATAAACATATGAACCCAAAGGTTCCTTTTTTGATTTTACAGATTTTTTTATAGACTTATCTTCACTTTTATTTACAGATTTTTTTTCTTTAGAAGGCTCGTCTTTATTAATAGTTTCTGCATCTTCCTTTTTAGAATCACTTTTATCAAGAGTTTCATCTTGAACAACTTCTTCTTTATTTTCAGCATCATCTTTAATGATTTCTTCCTCTTGAGCACCTACATCATTGGCTGTTCCTACTGATGCAAATGACATCGCCGGAAATAAAGATAAACAAATCATTAGTGATAAAAATAAAGAAATAATTTTTTTACCCATTTAATTTTATCTCCTTTTTAGAATAAATTTTTTCTTTTACATGAAATCATATCTAAATTCAGATAAAATTTGACTTAGGTTACAAAATATATATATAAAGTAACAAAATTTTTAACAAATACATTATTTATTTAATTTAATAAAATAAAAAAGACATAAGTATTTAACTTATATCTTTTTAAACCAACTTCTTTTCCAAAGTCGTCATTTCACTGTTAAACAAAATATCCACGAATTTATCATCGTAAATCCAGTTTTCGATAGAATTTTCTCCGAGTATCACAGGCATCCTGTGATGAATATTTTTCATTGAAGCATTTGCACCGGTAGTCAGAATGACATATTTTTCTTCCCCTTCAAATTCATTATAAATACCCGCCATATAAACCATATTACTGCCCGGTATATTGAACAGATATTTTTCTTTGTTCTTCTTTCCCTCTGCTTTCTTCCACTCAAAAAATCCGGTTGAAGGGATTACACATCTTCTTTGTTTCAGTGAGGAAGAAAACATTCTCTTTCCCCCTGCAGTCTCACTTCTGGCATTTATGATAAGTCCTTTATTTTTGAAATTTGGAAACCCCCAAGTAAATAACTTCGGTGCTATTTTGTTTTTTTCATCAGTTAATATGGGAACTTTATTCCCGGGAAAGATCTCACCTTTATTAAAACTGTCTTTACCATATCTTTTCTCTATTTCAAGCGCAATCCTTATCGCTTCCCTATTCTCTTCATCAGTATAAAAAGTATATCTTCCGCACATATTCTATCCTCCTTAACATAATTATATTATACCTCAATAAATTGGAAATATTTACTTGTAGATTAATAAAGTTTTAATATATATAATAGTATTAGAACATCTGTTCTAATAGGTGGTTTATATGGATAGAGTAATTTTACACTGTGATTTAAATAATTTTTATGCTTCGGTAGAATGTTTTTATAATCCAACACTCAGGAATAAGCCCGTAGCGGTATCGGGGAACCCCGAACTTCGTCACGGTATCATTTTAGCTAAAAATTATATTGCAAAAAAATACGGAGTTCAAACGGGAGAAGCAATATGGCAAGCAAAACAAAAATGCCCCGGGCTCATATGTGTAAGTCCTCATTACGATATTTATTTAAAATACTCAACGCTGGTCAAGGAAATATATGCAGACTATACTGATAAGATAGAAAGCTTCGGACTTGACGAATGCTGGCTTGATGTAACAAGCAGTACGAAGCTATTCGGAAGCGGCAAAAAAATAGCAGATGAAATAAGAAAAAGGATAACATATGAACTGGGTATAACAGCCTCCGTTGGAGTAAGCTTCAACAAAGTATTTGCAAAATTAGGTTCTGATATGAAAAAGCCTGACGCAACAACGATCATAACAAGAGAAAACTTTAAAAACATCGTTTGGAAACTACCGGTACAGGAACTTATATATATTGGAAGAGCAACAAAAAGTAAACTAAACAAATCTGGGATATATACTCTCGGAGAAGTAGCAAATTCAAAACCTTCCTTTCTTAAAAGCTTACTTGGTAAAAACGGGCTTATATTATACAGCTGGGTAAACGGATATGATAACTCGGAAGTATCAGATTATAACAGCAGTCCGCCTATGAAAACCATAGGAAACAGTACAACCGCCCCAAAAGATTTGGTAACAGATGAAGATGTAAAAATAACTCTTTACCTGCTGTGTGAAAGCGTCGCTTCAAGACTGCGTGACTACGGACATTCATGCAGAACAGTACAGCTTACCATAAGGGATAAAAACCTGCTTTCTTATCAAAGGCAAGCCCCCTTGATAATCCCCTCATGCAGCAGCGAAGGTATATTCGAAAAAGCATATGAAATATATAAGACAAGAAGGATAGATGATACACCGATACGTTCACTGGGAGTAAGGGGTTGTAACTTAGTAAGTAACGATAAAAAACAGCTTTCCCTAATCCCCGAAATACAACAGCTTGAAAAAGAAGAAGAACTTGAAAGGTGTATAGATAATATAAGAGGAAGATTTGGATTTCATATTATTAAAAGGGGACTCATGCTTACGGATAAAGAACTGTCACAGCTTAATGCAAAAGAAGAACATACGATTTATCCAAAGAGTTTTTTTCATCCTTAGGAGGTCATTATGAAGAAAATATTCGTAGAAGTAAAAGCAATATTTCATGAAGACGGTTCGATAACACCGACCCATATAATATGGGATGACACAAGAGAATTTGAAATAGAAGAAATACTTGACATAAGAAAAGCCGCAAGCTTAAAAGTAGGAGGTCAGGGAATTAGATATACGGTAAGGATTTTAGAAAAAATAAAGTATTTGTTTTATGAAGAACCAAAGTGGTTTGTTGAAGGAAAATAATTATAAAAGGTCAAATATGACTTATAAATATAATCAAAACAAACAAAAAAAAGACCATCCTTTATGAATGGTCTTTTGCTTTATCACTACTCGGCTATACAAATTATTTCATTTTCAGCTGCATATTTTTCTGCTTTAGAATCTTTATTTACGAATAAATATAGGTTATCACAGCCTTTAAAAGCATTTTCGCCTATTTCAGTATCATCACCTAAAATAGTTACACTATTCAAATTTTGACAGTAATTAAAGATGTATCTGCCTAAATGTTTTACTGATTTTCCTATAGTAGCAGAAGTAAGCCCGCTGCAGCCGTCAAATGCTCTTTCGCCAATTTCTTCAACACTTTCAGGAATATTTATCGTCTTAAGACTTACGCAGTCATAAAAAGCAAATCCGGCTATAGTTTTAACACTTTCAGGGATAATGAAGTCTTTTAAATTGGAACAATCATTAAATGCTCCCGTACCGATGATATCAACACTATTTGGAAGAGTGATATATTCAAGTTTTGAACAGCCGTCAAATGCATAGTTACCTATACTCGATACACTGTTTGGGATAGTGATACTCTTAAGTCCTGAAAATCCTGCAAAAGTATAATCTCTTATAGTAGTAACGTTATTAGGAACTACCAATTGAGATAAGTTTTTACATCCGAAGAATGCTTCTTCTCCGATTTCTTTAACTGTGTTTGGAAGAGCAATATTTGTGATTTTATCACAGTAACTGAACGCTCTCTTTTCAATCTTCTTAACACCTTCGGGAACAATTACAGAACCTTTTCCCGCAGAACAGCAAACTACAATAGTCTTTTCTTTATCGTATAAAATACTTCCTTCACTTGAATAGTATTCATTTTCTTCATCAACTAATATCTTTTCTAAATTTTTACATCCGGAAAATACTTCAATATCAATATTTACTACATTTTTTGGAATATAAATTTCTTTAAGTGAAGTACATCTGTGGAAAGCAAGTCTTCCGATACTTTCAACTTCATCTCCTATATTGATTTTCTTTAAATCGGCACATAGGAAGAAAGCATAATCGTCTATACTTGATTTAGTAACTGTAACTTCCTTTAATGAAGCAGGTACAATCGAACCATTTTCGTAATATGAACTTGCACCGAAGAAATATCCCAAGTAAGTATTATCATCTTCACTGCTTCCTACAAAAGGTACTGTGATAGATTCAAGTCTCCAGCAGCCATTGAATACGCTTCGCTTAATCGTTTCAACACTGTTAGGGATTACGATATCCGTAAGGTGTCTGCATCCGTCGAATGCTCCAGCACCGATACTTACGACACTGTTAGGGATTTTGATTTCTTCCAGAGATTTACATCCGTCAAAAGCAGAATTACCGATACTCTTGATATTATTGGAAAGTTCAACATTTTCAAGGTTGCCGCATCCTAGGAAAGCTCTGTCGCCTATTGCAGTTACACTATCAAGGATATTTACTTCATCTTTACCGCCCGGGCAGCAAAGAAGTGTAGTCTGATCTTTATCGTATAATACTCCGTTTTCACTTGAGTAGAATTTATTGTCTTTATCTACATTGATACATTCCAGGCTGGAACAATTTGCAAATACATAAGCTCCGATATTTTCAATGGTCTTAGGAATATTAAGTCTCTTAAGCCCTATAGCTCCGTCAAAAGCATAATCGCTTATGTTTGTAAGGCTTTCGGGGATTATGATTTCTTCCAAATGACTGCATCCGTCAAAGGCACAAATACCTATATTTGTAAGACTCTTAGGAAGAGTCAAAGTACAAAGTCCCGTACAGTTAGAGAAAGAATAAGCACCTATACTTTCTATGCTGTCAGGAAGTTTAAGGTCTTTGAGTGAAGCACATTTGTAGAATGCAAATAAATCGATATCCTTAACACTGTCAGGGATTTTTACACTTCTAAGTCCGGAACATCCGTAGAATACATAATATCCGATACTATCCATGCTCTTTGGAATTACTATGTCTTCAAGGGATTTACAATTATAGAATGCAATATTTCCTATCTTTTCAAGCCCTTCAGGAAAATTGATCTTCTTTAAATTAGAACATTCTTTGAATGCATAATTACCTATTATTTTAAGACTGCTTGGCAAAACAACTTCTTCAAGATTACTGCATCCGTCAAAAGCTCTGTTGCCTATTACCGTTACACCTTCGGAAACCACAACTTTTTTAAGATTTTTAAAACCTTTAAAAGCTCTCTCTTCTATTACTTTTACATCTGAGGCTACGGTATATTCGCTTACGTTCATAGCTTCAGCTTTATCAATTTTACACATCGTTAAATATCTCCTATCTAATGCTTTATATATTAGATTTTAACCTCTTCTATACACTGAAATATTAACACATTTTAATGGTTTTATCAATATTTAAGTATTTTTATTTACTCTTTTTACCGGCACAGCTTGTTTTTGCTTTCATATTTATTATATAAAAAAAGACTAAATCATATCTATAAGTTAGTCTTTTATAAATAATAAAAATTATACTTGTTTACTTTTTCTTGATATATTAAGCACTGCTAAAATGAAAAATAAAATCCCCACAGCCAGTAAAATCAAAATATGAATAGCAGGTGTCAATGTAAAATCACCAAATTTAAGGATTATCCCCATAGACTCTTTAAACTCGTTTATCCTTAATGTGCCTGCATGTTCAAAAGATATCCTTATCGGTCCTGTCATCATGACTTGCCTTAGAAGAGATGCTGAGTGAGATAGCGGAAACAGTTTTATCACCCACTGCATGGAATTTGACAATACCGAAATAGGAAAATAAATGCCGGTAACAAAACCGATAAGTGTTCCGATTATAGTACTTGCAGTGGAAAAAGCACCTTGACTATAGAAGAAACTTACGATAAAGAATACCATAGAACTTGACATAAATACAGATATTAGTATTATCCCAAAAACTTTTAGTGTACTGGTAAAACTTAAAATTTCTCCCCCGGAAAAATAAATAAAAAATTCCGCAGCTATAAAAGTTATAACACTCATTATTAAGCCGACTATATAAGAGCTAAGAACATAACCTCCGACAATAGATACTTTTTTGATTGGAGAAGAAAAAAAATCTTTGCTCAAGTTTTTTACTCTGTCCTCTACCATTACATTAAATGCCCCCATAGTCGTAGTAATGGAAGCAACGGATATTATACCCGCCATTACCCAGCTGTTAACCAAATTTTCCACTCCGTCAATCCCATTGGCGGTCAAAGAAGAAGTCAAATTTTTTCCAAGAAATAAAACATATAACAAAATTATTATAAATACACTCATAAGTGAAAAGAAAACTGTACTTTTCTGCCTAAAATATATCCTTAAATTCCTCTTTGCAATATTAATCATTATTAAGCTCACCTCCCGTTATATTTAAAAATACATCATTCATCGAACCATGAATCACCTCAAAACTTATGATGACATCTTTTATTTTACCCAGTATATCAATAGCTTCCAATGTATCGTTTAAAAATATAACAATAACATCGTTATCTTCTTTATAATCTAATATATTGCTGTCTAATATATTTATAAGGGACTCCTTATCCTTAGGTTTTATCCTCAATTTATCCTTACTATATTTATCTCTAAGGTCATAAGGAGTACCCTGAACAACGATTTCACCGTGGTCTATTATCGTTATATAATCGCTTAAGCTCGCCTCTTCCATATAATGAGTAGTTAAGAATATAGTCATATTTATTTCTTTTTTAAGCCTTAAAATCATATTCCATACGCTGTCTTTGGTCTTTGGGTCAAGACCTGTCGTAGGCTCATCCAAGAATAAGATTTTAGGTGTGTTTATAAGTGCTCTTGCGATATCAGCTCTTCGTCTCTGCCCTCCGGATAATTTCCCATATGGACGATTAATAAATTCTCCAAGCTCGCATATACTGCTTACTTCATTTACTTTTTCATTAAGCTTATCATTTGTAAGCCCATAAAACTTCCCTCTGGTTATAAGATTTTCTTTGACTGTAAGCAAATCATCAAGTACACTGTCCTGAAAAACTACACCTATATCTTTTCTTATTTCATTATCATCATTACCTAATCTAAATCCGCCAATAAAAACTTCTCCTTCGTTTTTATCAAGAAGAGTACATAAAATTTTTATTGTCGTTGACTTCCCCGCCCCATTGGGACCGAGAAATGAAAATAGCTGTCCTTTTTTAACAAAAAAGTCTATACCTTTAATAGCTTCAATATCATTAAAACTTTTTTTAAGTCCTTTAACTTCAATTATTTTTTCTGTCATTTACATTTCCTCCATAGCTTTAAGAATATCAAAAATATATTTTATTTCAATACAGCTTAATATAAGATGACTTTTAGAGGGTATAAGATGACAAAATATCAAAATAAAAAGACCGACAGTTTTGTCGGTCTTTCTTTATATATGATTATTTAATGTTCTTTTTTCTTTTTATGACCTCATTTATTTCTTCAGTTTCTTTGTAGCAAATCATATAAGAAACTATATAAGTAACTATAAATGCTATTATAACTATAGGACTTATTGAAAGAAGTGAATAAAATGAAAAATCGAACATCTTAAAGTATACACCCTCGAAAAAAACAACAAGGTAACATATAATAACTCTGCTTAATATACCTCTTATTAAATTTATATCATAATATTTACTCATTTTATCTTCCAGCTTGTCAAGTAAAGTCAATAAAACAGAAATGGTAAGTGACATCAAAAATAACTGAAGTATAATAAATCTGTTTATATCGGGAGAGAGGTCAGTATCTACCAACAAAGTTGTAAGTAAAATTACAACGGTAAAACTCGTAGAACATATAGTTATTAATTTTTTCATTCTTTTTCTCCTATTATATAAACTTCTCTTTAAAATCTTTTGTATAATGTTTTGATACTATCACATGTTCGTCATTATCTAAAATCGCCTCTATTCTGCCGCTTAGCTGAGGTCTTACTTTCTTTATACAATTAGAATTTAAAATACATTTTTTACTCACCCTTACAAATGAAGTCTGCTTTAAAATTTCTTCCAATTCATAAAGTTTTTTGTCGCATTCGTATACCTCATCAAATGTATATAAAAATGTCTTATTATCCACCGACTCAAAGTAATAAATATTTTCAAGTGCAACAGCAGACCTGCTGCCGTCTTTAAACCCCATTACAGAAAAGGAATATAACTTTATCTGTTCAATTAATTTTTTCAGTCTTTCATCCATAAGCCCGCATTTTATTGTAATCTCCGGCTCCTTTATATCAAGGGACTGCTCAATAAGTAACTTCATAATAACTCCCGGTAATTTTACTTCGTTCTAAGTGTAAAGAATTATTATTACAAAGTCAACAAAAAAACCCGCAGGTTTTATCCTTACGAGTTTTTTTGTGAAAAACTACTACTTATTTAATTAACCGTGAATCATTTTGCCGCTTATACCTTCACATGCTTCCATAAAACCTTCACTTAAGGTTGGATGTGCAAAAGTAATATTTGCGATTTCTTCACTGGTTGCTTCCAAATCTATAGCTATTGCACCCTGTGCAACTATATCCGATGCATTTAGCCCTACGATATGAACCCCAATAATTTCATCAAATCTTTCATCTGTAATTACTTTAACGAAACCTGTAGTATCATTCATTGCAAGAGCTTTACCTACGCCTGCGAAAGGCATTTTGCTTGACTTATAAGGAATACCAAGTTCTTCGGCTTGTTTTTCATTTAAGCCAATCCAAGCAACTTCAGGAATAGTGAATACACAAGAAGGTATTCTGCTGTAATCTACTGTTGCACCTTCTCCGTATAAGTCTTCTGCAACAACAATACCTTGTCTGCTGGCTGTATGTGCAAGCATTACCTTACCTGTAACATCACCGATAGCATAAATATTAGGTACATTTGTTTGTAATTTATCGTTGATTTCCAAGTAACCTCTATCGCTTACTTTTAAATTAACCTTATTTTCAACAGATACAGGTTTTCTTCCGACAGACATAAGAACAGCATCCGCTTCAATCTCTCTGCCGTCCGATAAAACTACTTTACCGCCTACCAGCTTGCTTGCACCAACACCGGTAATAATTTCTATACCGTGACCTCTGAGTTCTTTATCAACTACATTTATTACATCAGTATCAGCCATAGCCAAAATACTGTCAAGCATTTCAACTATAGTTACGTTAACATCGTATTCAGCCATGATACCTGCCATTTCAACACCAATAACACCGCCGCCTATAATAACTAAATTCTTAGGAAGTTCTTCTAAATTTAGCATTCCTTCAGAATCATATAATTTAACTGTATTATCATTTTCTATTGGAATTTGAACAGGCATACTTCCACATGCAACTACGATATTATCTACATTATAAGTCTTACCGTCCGCAGTTATTTCATGTTCTGCAGTAATAACTGCTTCACTCATAACTATTTCTACTTTTTGTCTCTTAAGTAGTCCGCTTACACCGCCTGTAAGTTTAGATACTACACTGTTCTTTCTTTCAATTACTTTCTTCCAATCTGTTTTAAAAGAGTCTATTTCAATACCCATTTCAGCTGCATTTTTAACTTCTCTTAAAACTTCCGCATTTTTAACAAATGCTTTTGTAGGAATACATCCTTTATTTAAGCAGACACCACCGATATGTTCTTTTTCGAAAATAACGACTTTAGCACCAAGCTGAGCGGCTCTTATCGCACAGACATATCCGCCCGGACCTGCACCTATTACAGCCAAATCATAATCATGAGAATTTGAAGGAGCTTCATCTTCTGCACTATCCTCTGCTTCATCAGCAAGTTCGGGATGAGTAATTATCATAGCTTCTTCTTTTGTAGGAGGAGTCGAACCTTTTTCACCTATAAATATAATAGGTTCGTTAACTTTGACATCTTCACCTTCTTCTGCATATAAAGCCAGGATAGTGCCATCAGCTGTAGGATTGTCTACTTCAAGGGCTACCTTGCCTGTTTCCACTTCAACGACTATATCGCCTCTTTTTGTTTCATCGCCGACTTTACACATCCATTTTAAAATTTGTCCTTCTTCCATAGACATGTCTAGTTTTGGCATTAACATGAATTTTCCTTTAAAATCATCTAATGAAACTTTTGCTTTTTTAGGTGCAGCTTTTTTCTTTTCCTCTTTAGGTTCTGATTTATCACCGCCGCCCAAAGCTTCTTCTTTTGTAGGAGGAATTTCGCCTTCTTCACCTATGTACATAATAGGAGTATTGACCTTAACGTCATCTCCTTCGTCTACATATAATGCAAGTATCGTACCGTCAGCCGTTGGATTATCTACTTCAAGAGCAACTTTTCCTGTTTCGACTTCAACTACAATATCGCCTCTTTTTGTTTTATCGCCTACTTTACACATCCATTTTAGAATTTGTCCTTCTTCCATAGACATATCAAGTTTTGGCATTAACATATATTTTCCCATATTCTAATCAATTCTCCTATATTATAATAAAATATTAATAGGATTGCTTATCACTTCATTTAATGTATTCAAGAAGTTAACTGCATCCATTCCGTCTAAAACTCTATGATCGATTGTAATACTGAAACCGGTGAATGTTCTTATTACAATTTCGCCGTTTACAACCGCAGGCATTTCAGCTGTTCTGCCAACTCCGAGTATTGCAACTTCACCCGGGTTTATAATAGGCGTAAAGAAGTTATTTACGCTTCTTCCGGTATTACTTATCGTAAATGTTGCACCTTTATAATATTTTCCGCTTAGTTTATTATCCCTAGCCTGAGGAACGATTTCAGCTCTTTCATCACAGATATCGAAAATACTTTTGTTTTCAACACCGTTAAATACAGGTACAACCAATCCTTCATCCTGAGCAACCGCCAATCCTATATTAACGGTACCTCTTCTATGGATTTCTTTACCGTCAAAGTTTGCATTGACTTTAGGACATTTTTGTAAAGTAAGACTTACCGCTTTGATTAAGAAATCAGTAACAGTAATTTTCTTATTATATTTTTCTTTGAATATAACTTTAGTTTTTTCGAATATATCCATAAATTCTGTAGTATCGATATCCGCAAAGTGAGATACCTGAGGAGAAACTTGAATAGAAGTCATCATGTTGTCCCCAATGGCTTTTCTCATACCCTTATAAGGAATAACTTTTTCTTCCATAGCCGGTGTTATAGGAACTGCCGAAACTTCATCTTTAGACATTCTTGTTACAGTACTTATAACATTTTCTTTTTTAACTTTGTTTCCGTCGTGAGCTACATCATCTAAACTTACACCATAATAATTCATTGCATTCTTAGCAACAGGCGTAACTTTAATACCCCTATCTTTTTCTACTAAAACAGCCACATTATCTAAATCTTTTAAAACAATCGCTCCAAGTTTTCCGGTTCCCTTAACAGTACTAAGGTCAATATTTTTTTCCTTTGCAGCGACTCTAGCAGCTGGAGTTGCTAATATTTTACTCATATTAACTTATCCTCCTTACATCATTTCTTTTACTTTTGCTACAATATCTTCTACTGAAGGAACGATTTGTTTTTCTATTATAGGGTTATATGGAACAGGGATTTCCATACCGCCAAGTCTTTCAACAGGAGCGTCTAAATGATAAAACGCTTTACTTTCATTGATAGTAGCAACTACTTCTCCCCCGAATCCGCCTAACTTAGGAGCTTCATATACTACTAAAGCTTTACCTGTTTTGCATACTGAATCTATAATCGTTTTAGTATCAAGAGGTCTAAGAGTTCTAAGGTCTACGACTTCACAGCTTATTCCTTCTTCCGCTAATTTTTCCGCAGCTTCCACGCAGAATAATAAAGTTCTTGACCAAGCAATCAATGTAATATCGCTTCCTTCTTTTTTCACATCGGCTTTTCCGAGTTCAATTGTATATTCTTCTTCAGGAACTTCACCGTTGGTTCTGTATAAAAGTTTATTTTCAAAGAAGCATACAGGATTGTCATCTCTGATAGCTGATTTAAGTAAACCTTTTGCATCATAAGCAGTCGCAGGCATAACGACTTTTAAACCCGGTGTATTCAGGAATAAAGATTCCAAACACTGTGAATGCTGAGCGGCAGCGCCTGTACCTGAGCCGAAAGGAGTTCTTAGTACCATAGGAGCTTTAACTAGTCCGCCTGTCATGAATCTGTATTTAGCGGCACCGTTTACTATAGGATCAACTACCAACGATACGAAGTCCCCAAACATGATTTCAACGATAGGTCTCATGCCGAACATTGCCATACCGAATGCCGCATATGTAAATCCTGTTTCTGAAATAGGCATATCCTTAACTCTTTCAGGACCGAATTCATCAAACATTCCTCTGCTGACACCGAAACAACCTCCGTATAAACCTATATCTTCACCCATAAAGATAACAGTGTCATCTCTACGCATTTCTTCGCTCATCGCGTCTTTTATAGCTTGTAAATAAGATATTTTTCCCATTTTTATCTTCTCCTCCTACTCAGCGTAAACGTAACTCATCGCTTCTTTTACAGAGATGATTTCGTCAACTTTCTTAGCCTTATCAGCCGCATCGTCTATTTCTTTTTCTATTTTTTTATCTAACTCATCGAACTCTTCTTCAGTAATCATGTTCATAGCTATCAAATCATTTTTAAATTTATCTATAGCATCATGATTTTTCTTCATATCTTCTTCTTCTTCTTTTGTTCTGTACTTTCTTTGGTCAGATTTTGAATGTCCCAAATATCTGTAAGTTTTGAATTCCAATAAATATGGTTTTCCTTCTGTCCTGCAGTATTCGCCTGCTTCCATTACGGCTTCAAGTACAGCAAGTACATCCATTCCGTCAACGATCTTTGATTTGATACTGAATGCAGGTCCTCTGTCAGCAATATCTTCTATTGAAACAGTGTATTTAGCAGGTGTAGACATACCATATCTATTGTTTTCGCAGCATAATAGTACGGGAGCTTCCCATACACTGGCTAAGTTCATGCCTTCCAAAACCATACCTTGGCTTGAAGCGCCATCTCCGAAGAAAGTAGCTACGCAGTTCTTTTTACCTTCTCTCTTCATTGCATAAGCAGCTCCTACAGCAGTAGGAACACCTGCACCAACGATAGCAGAAGAACCTAAATTGCAGTGTTCAAGGTCTATATAATGCATCGAACCTCCAAGACCTTTACATCCGCCCTGATAATTTGCAAAAAGTTCACAAAACATGTTATAAGGTGTAGCACCTTTAGCCAAGCAGTGACCATGACCTCTGTGAGTAGGAACGATCCAGTCGTCGGGATTTAATCCCAGACTGATACCTGCATGACAGGCTTCTTCCCCAACGCCTAAATGAGTCGTTCCGTGAATCAATCCTGCCATGAACATTTCGTTTACTTTCAATTCGAAATGTCTTGATGTCAGCATAGTTCTTAGAACTTTAAGCATAAAATCTTTGTCTTTCTTTTTTTCTTCAAATGAATTCATTAATCGAACCCTCCTACAATATTTTTATATTGCATTGTCGCAACATATTTCTATGTTTTTCGTTTACATAATAAAATTAAAACATAGTTTTCATGTTTATATTGTAAATCAATATAGGTAAAAACTCAACCGAAATATGTATTTACATACAAAGCTGAAACTTTTTCATAAAAAATATTGGCACATTTGCTCAATTTGTGATATAATATCGTAAAATAACATTTGTTACGGAGGTCGTTATGGCGGTTGAAGAAAAGATACTAACTAAGATAGCATACTACTATTATAAACAAGAATTGACTCAAAGTGAGATTGCACAAAGGTTACATATGTCAAGGCAAAGAGTAAACAGACTCCTAAAAAAGAGCAGAGAACTTGGAATCGTTGACATAAATATCAAAGGTTACGAAGAATATCTGATAAACTTAGAATCCGAAATAGAAAAAAAGTTTTCATTAAAGAGAGTTATGGTCGCTCAGCCTCAGGAAGATGAGGATATTTTCCATTCTTTAGGCAGAGCGGGAGTGGAACTTGTGATGGATTTGCTTGAGGATAATCTGACTATAGGTATATCTTGGGGAAGAACAATTTATAACACTGTAAATTACTTTCCGGTTTTGAAAGGAAAGTATAAGAACATAAAAGCTCTTCAACTCGTAGGAAGCCTAAACAATCTCGGAGACACCAGGCTTACAAATGATATCACAAAAAACTTCGCCGAAAAAATAGACGCTAAAGCTTATTACATGTTTGCCCCGACTTTCGTATCCAGCAAAGAAACAAAAGATACATTGATGCAGGAAGAAAGTCTAAAAAAACTGTTTTCGTTATTTAACTACTGCGATATAATCCTCGGAAGTGTGGGATTGATGGCAAACTCAACTTCGTCACTAAAAGAACAACAGCAATTTTTAAATCCAAGAGATTACAATGAATTGAAAGAAAAAGGCGCTGTAGGAAATATTTGCCTAAATTACTTCGATAAAGACGGAAACAAAATTGACTGTGACTTTAACAACAGAGTAATGGCAATAGATATCGACTCCATAAAAAGAAGTAAAAATGTAGTTTGTATTACCGGAGGAGAAGATAAACACGAAGCTATCCTAGCCGCTCTGAAAGGTAAATATATAGATACTCTGGTAATAGATAAAGACACCGCAGATTATATAATGACACATTAGAATAAAAAAGAGATAGAATAATCTATCTCTTTTTTTTATTAATCATCAATTATTTCCAAATCTTCGTCACTTATAACACTTATATCTTTCTTATTAAAAATATCATATAGTACAGGAATTACATAAAGAGTCATAAACGTTGCATAAATCAGCCCGCCTACACAAACTATGGCTACAGGCTGCATCATTTCGGAACCTGTTCCTATACCGAGAGCCATTGCTGAAAGCCCCAAAATAGTAGTAAGAGCCGTCATCAATATAGGTCTCATCCTTGTCATCCCGCCGTCTATTATAGCGTCTCTCTTTTTCATCCCTTCTGCTCTTATCTGATTTATATAGTCAATAAGCACTATACCGTTATTAACGATAATACCCGCAAGCATTACAAATCCTACCATTGATATGACGCTTATTTCCATTCCCGCTATAAATAATGCAAGTGCACCTCCGGTAAAAGCAAGAGGTATCGTAAACATTACTATAAACGGAGATAACAGAGATTGGAACTGAGCGACCATAATCAAATAAATGATTATTATTGCAAGTAACATCATCTTAACAAGTTGACCCATAGATTCCATAATAGTTTCATTTTCACCGCTGTATTCTATACTGCTTCCGTAAGGAAGGGCAAAATCTTTCAATGTGCTTTTTACATCGTTTGTAACAAGACTTACATTATATCCGTCTTTTAATGTGGCGGATACGGTTATATACCTTTTCTGGTTATCTCTTGCAATAGCATTGAGACTGGTTGCAGAATCTACTGTAGCTATCTTTTCAAGCTTAACGCTTGACTCACTTCCGTCTGACTTTGAATAAGGAACTTTATAGTTCTCTACATATTTTCTGTTTATTTTATCTTGGTTATTATTTTTAATGACTACATCATAATCCTCACCGTTAAGTGTAAGAGAGGTAGAAATCTTTTGTTTTGTAAGAAGTGTAGATAGCTTTTCATAAACCTGCGCCACCGTTAGATTGTACTTCATCGCTTTAGCTTTATCTACGGTTACCTTTATTTCGGGAGTAGTTTCCATGACTCCGTTATCTACTTCATCTATCCCTTCAATGCCTTTTATTTTACTTCCAACAGATTTTGCGGTAGTCTGGAGAGTATCCAGATCGTCCGCGTATATTTTTAGACTTACACCGCTTCCGCCCAAAGCAGAAGACGCTTCACTCATAGAAGATGAACCAGAGGCTTTTATTTCGCAGTTTAGGCTGTCTGATAGTTTCTCTATACTATCCGCAACTTCCTTTCCCGTTACATCAGCTTCTTCGTCAACAAGAACATACATAGAAACTTTATTGGAGCTGTTGGTATTTATTCCAGCCATGCCGGACATACCCGTAGCATCACTGGAAGCAAGCATAGCTCCCACGGTTTTCACACCTTTGATCTTTTGGATGGCGCTTATTGCTTTATCTGAAGTCTTAACCGTATCTTCAAGAACCGCATCTTTAGGCATTTCCATTTCCACCGATATCTGAGCACTATCGACTTCGGGCATAAAACTGAAACCTCTGAAGCCTATAAGGACAAAACTTAGTACAAGCGTTCCCACTGCTACACCTATAACTATGATTTTATGGTCTAAAGCCCAGCTGATAGTGGTTTTATATTTATTTAACATTTTATCAAAGAAAGGATGCTTTATATCTTTTGTCTTTTTAAACATCTTAGATGACATTGCCGGAACTAAAGTCAGTGCAACTATCAAACTCGCCATTAAGGAATATCCTATCGTAAGGGCCATATCGGTAAATAACTGCTTCGTTATACCTTTTACGAATACTATTGGAAGGAACACACAAATAGTAGTAAGGGTTGAAGAAGTTATCGCTCCGGCAACCTGCACGGCTCCCGATACCGAAGCTTTTATTACACTGTAACCTTTGCTTCTGAGCCTATATATATTTTCAATTACTACTACCGAGTTATCCACCAGCATACCTACCCCGACGGCAAGACCCGACAGTGAAATAACATTTAAGGTTATTCCCGAAAAATACATCAGCACTATTGCAAAGAGAACACTCAATGGAATTGATACCGCAATGATAGCAGTCGGCTTTATATCCTTTAAGAAAAGTATAAGAATAAGGATAGCCAGGATTGAACCGACCACCAAGTTATTCAACACTGAATTAACGATTATATGGATATAATCCCCCTGATCCATCAAAGGAACGAATTCTAGTTTAGGATTATCCTTTGACAGCTGTTCAAATTTTTTATTTATATTATCCGCTACATCCGTTGTCGAATAGTCCGACTGTTTTGAAAAAGATAATAAAACCCCATCCTGACCATTGATTTTAGCATAGGTGACATCGGAATTATCGCTTACCATAACATCAGCAACATCGCTTAATTTTATAGGTTTTAATCCGTCGATACCCATATCCATTATAGTTACATTTTTAAGTTCATTTACACTCTTGAATTTATCTCCGACTCTAACAAGATAATCCACTCCGTCTTCGGTAACATATCCAGCGGGCATAGAAAAGTTCTGAGCCGTAAGTATCCCCGAAATCATATCCTTAGTCAGGGTCTTAGACATATCGATTTTATCCAAAGCACTTTTTTTAGCCGCCTGAAGTTCGCTTTCTCCGCTTGCTATTTCTTTTTTACCGCTTTGTAGGGATAATAGCTGTGCCGATAACTGAGGAAGAGCTGCATTTATGGAATTTATACCATTATCTATTTCTTTTATCTTACTCGATAAATTGTTTCTGGTCGCTCCGCCCTTTTTTAAATTTTTATCTATTTTATTTAAAGCCTGATCTATCTGCTTCTGTCCGGCTTTCGCCTGTGCAAGACTCTTTGAAACATCGCTTCTCTTAAGTCCCATATTCGCGAGCTGTTTATCTATAGCAGCTAAACTTGCGACGATAGTCTTATATTCTTCACTGTTTGGGTCTGTGGTTTTAAGAGAATTTTCAAGTTCTTTGATACTCTGATCTATTGCACTTAAAGTCGTTACTGTCAAATCAAGTTCGGTCTTTTTATCTTCAAGTTCCGTTATGGTGTCTTGTAATTTTTCCAGTTGGGTTTTAGAAGATTTTAGCATCTTAAGCTTACTGTTCAGCTCTTTTATTTGAGTATTGATAGCTTTTTCTCCGCTGGCGATCTTAGTTTTACCGCTGGCAAGCTGGCTTTCTCCCGAAGCAAATTGGTCGCTTACGGCATTTGTGATTTTCTTATTTACATCTTTTATCTTTTTATCACTCAATACCACGCTTATACTGTCTTCAAGCATACCATTCGTAGATACACTTGCTACACCGTCAGTACCCTCAAGAGCAGGTATAACCTTCTCCTCAAGCATAGATGACAAAGCCTTAGTATCTTCCCCTTTCATGCTTACCGTACTTACCATAACAGGCATCATATTAGGGTTCATTTTTAATATATAAGGAGTACTGACTTCTTCGGGCCAATATCCTTCGACCATGGATATCTTATCTCTCAAATCTACAACAGTGGAATCCATATTCACATCATCATTGAATTCAAGCATTACAAGTGAGTAATTCTCATTTGAAGTCGATGTTATATTTTTAAGACCTTCCGTTGTTGCAATCCCTTTTTCCAAAGGTTTTGTGACGACGCTTTCAACGGTTTCGGGACTTGCTCCGGAATACGAAGTCATTACCACCGCATAAGGCATGTTTATATTCGGAAGCAAATCAGGAGTCATCTCGGTAAATGAAACGATACCTAATATTATAATCCCGATAACTGCAACAAAAATCGTTAAAGGCTTTTTTACGCTAAATTTTGACATAATTTCCTCCCAAGCTAAATAGCCAATAAAGCTGACTTTCTCTATCAACTATATTGGCTATTATTATAAAGCATTTTGATAATCAAAACAATAAATAAAAAATACTATTTTAATATTTTAACGTTTTTAATATACCCCGTAACGTCCATTGTTGCCAAATGTTTACTATCCTGATTATATATATCGACTTTATAGAAACAAATCTTATTTCCAGTTGAAACAACTTTTGCCACAGCGGTAAGAGTATCCCCTAATTCTCCGGGTCTTAAATATGAAATAGTATTACTTACAGAGACCTGAGGATGACCTTTCGAATCTGCAAGGACGCCGAATGCAAAGTCCGCTAGGGTAAACAAAGCCCCGCCTTGTACTATACCCGAACCGTTTATATGCTTATGTTCGACTTTCATTCCACATCTGGCTTCATCTTCCGAAATACTTACTATATAAGCCCCCGTAGTATCTACTGCATATACATCCTTTTCAAAGAATAATCTCACTTTGTCCTCATGAGACATATTTTCTATTTCTTTTAATAAATTTTCTTTGGTAAGTTCCGATGAACAAACTATATCCACTCCGAAATTAAAATATTTTAAAGCCTCATCAGGTTCAGTTATCGGATATGTTATATAAGGGATACCCAGTTCATGAACCTTTCTTATTATATCTACTCTTACATTTTTTTTATGAGAACTTACACCCACAAAATGTCCGTCATTTTTTATGTATTCAAGTATTTCATCTATACTTTCTTCATTTATGACTTTTCCGGTCAGATAATAATGTTTGTTGGGGAAATCATATATGGAATTTATGGCTTCAAACATTTCTATACTCCCGCCTTCGATTACAACTCTTTTAAATAATTCTTTATTTTCTTTAAATCCATTTACGATCAGCTCATATATCTTTGTTGTATCTTCATCATCTAAATTTTTAGTTACATCAAGCATTACATATAAATCTTCGTATTTTTTTAAATAGTCTATAATGGTTTTTAAATCCATAGTGGAATACTTATTATAATACTTAAAATTCATGAATTCATCATAACTTAGCCCCTCTGTGCGATAAGCTATCCCAAGTCTTCCGAAGGTGTTTTTATCCCATTTATGCACACAAACGACTCTTTCATCTTTTGTAAGTGATAAATCCACTTCGATATATCTGCCGCCTTTTTTTAATGAATGTTCTAATGCGTCAACAGAATTTGTATATTCGTATCCGTCTATTTTTCCGCAGGCGTGTACCATGACTTCATTCTTTGAAAGGACCGTATCAACTAAATCTCCGCCTAAATATTTTCCGTAAGTTTCTAAAAGTAAATCTCTAATCAAAACAATGACCTCTTTTTTATATCTTTTTTTTATTAATTATATATTAAAATAATTTATAAATTAATGAATTTTTATAAAATCAAGTATATCACTTAACGCCTTATTTTTACAGCCTTTTAATATTAGTTCAAACTTAAACAACCTTTTAAGCATTAAATATAATTATAAATAATAAATTTGTAATCTATCATATAAAAACCAAACAATATTTATATATTAAATAATAAAAAAGACAGCAATAAGCTGTCCTTTTAATCTTCATAAATATCAAATTTTTCAAGTCCTTCAAACTGCATATTGTAATATTTTGCATACAGACCGTTTTTATTTATCAAGTCTTTATGATTACCTCTCTCGGTAGTCCTTCCGTTTACTATTACTATTATCTCATCAGCATTTTTTATCGTACTTAATCTATGAGCTATTACTATGGTAGTCCTGTCCTTAGATAGTTTTTCAAGAGATAATTGAATATGTCTTTCGCTTTCATTATCCAGAGCGGAAGTCGCTTCATCAAGTATCAGTATCTCAGGATTTTTAAGAAATACTCTGGCGATAGAGATCCTCTGTTTTTGTCCTCCGGAAAGTCTGGTACCTCTCTCCCCAACGTAAGTATCATATCCGTCTTCTAATTCCATAATAAAATCATGGATATTTGCATTTTTAGCAGCTTCGATTATTTCTTCGTCGGTGGCACCGGGTTTACCGTAAGCGATATTATCCTTGATGCTTCCGCCGAACATATATACATCCTGCTGAACGACACCGATAGAGCTTCTGAGGGATTTTAGCGTAACGTCTTTGATGTTTTGTCCATCTATAAGTATCTCGCCTTTATCTACGTCATAAAATCTCGGTATCAAGGAACATAGAGTCGTTTTTCCTCCCCCGGAAGGTCCGACCAAAGCAACGGTCTTTCCATTTTCGATGTGTATATTGATATTACTGAGAACTTTGCTTCCCTCTTCATAAGAGAATGAAACATTATTAAAATCAATATTTCCGCCTACGTTTTTAAGCTCGTCTGCATCATTTTTATCAACTATATCCGGATTTAATTCTATAACATCCAAGAAACGCTTAAAACCCGCATATCCTTTTTGAAACTGCTCGGTAAAGTTAATGAGAACTTCTACGGGAGTAATAAATATACCTATATATAAAGCATAAACCGCAAGGTCAGCAACATTCATTTTTCCGTAAGCTACAAACAGTCCGCCGCATACGATTATCGCTAGGTATAAAAGCCCTTTAAAAAACGATGTACCTGCATGATATTTACCCATCATTTTATACTGAGCAGTCTTTGAATTTAAGAACATCATATTACTGTAATCAAATTTTTCATGTTCTATATCTTCGTTAGCAAATGATTTTACTACCCTTATCCCCGACAAACTATCCTGAACAGCAGAATTCACGCCTGCGATTTTCTTTCTGTTATCGGTAAATGTAGCCTGCATTTTCCTGTTTAAAATCAAACAGAAAACGAGCATTGCTATTGTTATAACAATTAAAATCATAGTAAGAGGGATACTTATGAACGCTAAAAATATAAACGAACCCACGATTTTAAAGGTGGAGATAAATATATTTTCCGGACCGTGATGTGCAAGTTCCGAGATATCAAATAGGTCGGAAACAAGTTTCGACATCATATCCCCGGTATTATTTTGGTCATAATAAGAAAATGAAAGCCTTTGATATTGGTCAAATAAATCCTGCCGCATGTTGCTTTCCATGTTTGCCCCCATGATGTGTCCCCATGAAGTTATAAAATACTCACAGTACGTCCTTATTATATACATAATAAACATCAGTATTGCAACTATACCGATATACTTTACTATCACACTTGCCCCTTCTGTGAAAAGTCCGTTGGTCAGATATTTAAGTATCTGAGGGAAAGCCAAATCCACTATCGAAACTATGATCGCACAAAACATATCGAAGTAAAATAACTTTTTATATGGTTTATAGTAATTTATAAATTTTTTAAATATTGACATGTTGTCCTCCTTTCATGTTAGTCTTAAGTAATAAATCTACATCATTATACATTAATTATTATTTATTATCAATTAAGTATAAATGTAAACATAAAAAAATAAAAGCACCATAGGTACTTTTATTATAAGCAAGTTCATAAGCCGAGTTCTGTTTTAATGATCATCTATCTAGACTTATTGTTGCCAATAAGTTCAAGCGACCTACCACGAACCGTCAGCGGGCAGCCGACCGGCAAAAGCCTAGTTCTTTTTTGGTCTTGCTCCTAGTGGGGTTTACACGTCTAGATAGTTACCTACCTAACTGTGAGCTCTTACCTCACCCTTTCACCCTTACCCTTGCGGGCGGTTTCCTTTCTGTTGCACTTTCCTTTAGGTTACCCTAACCGGCCGTTAACCGGCACTATTGCCCTATGGAGCTCGGACTTTCCTCTTTAATAAAAGCGATCAAACGACTTGCTTTTCGGCTAATTATATCATCTTTAAATACTTTTTTCAACAAAATATTACATTGTTAAAATGCTGTCATCTGCCTCTACAACTTTTAGGATATTTTCTTCATCTCCGGTTTTTGCATTTATATAAATAATAAATGTTTCTTTATCCTTTGTCCCTTTAAATTCATAGCATAATTTTTCGCTGTTTGTTTCTGTTGGGATGATTGCAAGTCTTTCTTTTGTTATTTTAAAGTCTTTGCTTATTTTATTTCTTGCATTTTTTACGCTTAATATTTTTTTATTTATATTTCTTTGTTTATGATTAGTATAGTAATTTGTTGCTTCTATACCTACAATGCTTTTATTAACCAAACTTATTTTAACTTTTACCAAATCCGGATAACAAGTAACGCCGTCTTTATTATAAGCGTAATTTACGGTAACTACATTTGAATCCGTTTCATAGTAGTTTTCTTCCATATTTTTTATACCCATACTATCAAGATGTTTTTTACCTATAGATATGGCTTCTTTGATATCAATAGCTCTGTTTGAATTTTCATCCGCAAGATAATTACTGTTGACAGTTATTATTTTGCCGCCGCTTTTACTTACATAAACATAATAAGAAACATCATTTAAGTTATATTTATAAACATAACACTCAATATTGCTGTTATCGAAAGAATCATAACTTACTTCGGCTTTAGAACCTATATATTTCCTTACAGTTTCAAGACCTTCTTCTTTGGTAATATTTTTACTGCCTACTTTTATCTTTTCATCGGTCTTTATAGAATCCGAGAAAGGTCCGTCGAATATTAATGTAGGATATTCATTGATTTCTTCATTGGTAGCTTTAAAACTGTTATCTATCTTTGTACTTGTATCAGCCATAAATACATTGCTGTTCTTTATCCAGTTGTATCCGTCTTTACTGTATCTGATCTCATTATTCATTTCATCTAAGCTTTTAAATATTTTATCACTGGCAGTATATATATTCTTGATATCGTCTTTATTTTCAGACGTTATTTTTTTGTTTGATGTTATTAAAGAATAATAATAGTTTGTGGTCTTATTTAAAAATTTACTGGCTTCAACCACTGCAGAATGGTTTATAGGAAGAGAGTTGATATTTTCATTTATTGATAGATTCAGTCCATACAAATTAACTAATTCTTTTTTTATGAATTTATCATCATTACTCACAGAAAGCTTTGATAGTCTGGAGTTCATCTGTTCAAAGCTTTCTAAAAGCGAAGACAAGCTCTTTTCATAATTATTGGTAACAGTAGTCTCCAAGCTCCCGCTTGCTTTGGTTCCGGTATAAGAAAACACACCTAAAGTAACTACAACTACAAGTAAAAATCCGATTAATATATTTTTCTTCATTTCTTCACCTACTTACAAAATACATGATTGCCTATCGTTCTTATGATAGGTCTGGTTCTAATCCATTTATTGGTCGCAGTCTTTGGATTGTAATAATAAATCGCTCCTCCCGAAGGGTCCCAGCCGTTCATTGCATCTTTTGCAGCTTTTACACAAGAAGCATTAGGCGATAGATTTACTTGTCCGTCTGCAACGGCATCAAAGGCACCGTTTTGATAAACAACACCGCTCACACTGTTTGGGAAAGATGAAGACTTGACACGATTCAATATAACCGCGGCAACGGCGACCTGACCTTCATAAGGCTCTCCTCTTGCTTCACCGTTAACGGCTCTCGCAATCAAATTGATATCATTTGAATTGGTAGATGACGAAGACGAACCCGTGGAAGTACTGCTGGAAGATGAAAGTAAATTATATAATCCCATCTTTTCCAAAGTACTCTTTCCTGCTTTCCCGTCCTGCGTAAGTCCGTTTTTCTTTTGGAAATACTTGACGGCTTTTTCCGTAGCCGCACCAAATTTCCCGTCGACACTTCCGTCGTAATATCCCCATCTTTTTAATTTTTCCTGTACAGGCTTAACATGCGCAGCAGGCGAACCGTAATAAACATAATTCGCAGCATAAATATTAACTAAAATAATACTTGCACTGAAAGCTATACAAACTAAAAATAAAATAATCTTACTTTTCTTTTTCATATTTTCTCCTTACTCAGCATAATTTTGTAAAACTGTATATAACTTATCTCTTCCTTCAACAACAATACCTTCTTTTATCTCTTTTATGGTATCACTGTCAAGAAGTTCAAGAGGCGTTTCGGTTACCTCAATCAGTTTTTCTTTTCCGTCATTATCATATTCATATACCGCTATGAATTCATCTTCGTTATCCTTAAGAGCAGTGATTTTATAATAGCCCTTTGGATAAGAGTCTATATCTTTGATAAGAACTACGTTATCGGCAGAAAAACTCTCTATGGTATAACTTTCATACTTAGCCCCAAACTCTTCTTCGCCAAGTCCGATTTTATCCGAATCGATCATTGATGTTTCTTCCTTTATACTTTGAGTCTTCGTATAATACCTCTTAAAAGTGACTTTAGTATTTTCTGTGGTTTTTGCTTTTTGAACAGAACTTTTTACATCTTCGTATTCATTACTCTTAGTCTCGGCTTTTGGGTCACTGTCATGCTCCATAGAACAGGCTGCCAACGTGACACTTAACCCCATACACATAACGCATATAAGTATAGGCAAATTCTTTTTATTAAAAATCTTTTCTTTCAAATATTTTAAGTTTAAATTCTTCATAATCACATTACTTCCTTTGTGGATATTTGATTATTTCATATTTTAACCATATTGGGAAATTTTATACACATAGATATCTTGAATGAAAAACTATATACAAAGTAAATAAATTATTAACTTAAATAAGGAAACTAAACATTTAAGAAATAAATAATATTAAAAGTTATTTTGAAATAAAAAAGAGCCTTAATTAAGACTCTTTGATTTTATAATATATATATTTTAATTATCCTTCGTAATCATCAGGAAATTCCGCATTATGATATACATCCTGAACATCATCGTTATCTTCGAACATCTCAAGCATTTTTTCAAATTTCTTGATTTGTGCTTCATCTTCAAGCTTGGTATAGTTACTTGGAACCATTTCGACACCGGCAGAAGCGGTTTTAATCCCATTTTCCTCCAAAGCATCACAAACTTTTGAAAAAGTTTCAGGTGTGGTTGTAATTTCAAACCCGTCATCACTAACGTCGAAATCTTCTGCACCGCTGTCTAAAGCAATCATCATAAGTTCTTCTTCATCTACATTTCCGTCATTATCTACAAGTATAGTACCTTTTTTTTCAAACATGAAAGAAACACATCCGCTTGTTCCTAAGTTTCCGCCGTTCTTATCAAAGTAATATCTGACATCTCCGGCAGTCCTGTTTTTATTATCTGTAAGAGCTTCTACTATGACTGCAACGCCCCCGATACCGTAACCTTCGTAAGTAATTTCTTCGAATACACTGTTACCGAGTTCTCCGGCACCTTTTTTTATAGCTCTGTCGATGTTATCGTTAGGCATATTATTAGATTTAGCCTTTGCAATAGCATCTTTAAGCTTAGCATTTAAATCAGGGTCTGCTCCCCCTTCTCTTGCTGCCACGGCGATCAGTTTCGCCATTTTTGTATATATTTTACCTTTTTGAGCGTCTGTTTTCGCTTTTTTATGTTTAATTGTTGACCATTTTGAATGTCCTGACATATTATCCCTCCGTAAATTTACTGCCATATATTATATCATAAAGTATTGGTTTATTCAATAAATTAGGATATAGTTATATCGATTTCCGGCATTTTATCATTATTTTTAGTTCCATTAGGTATTTTGAAAGAAAATCACTTCCTTTAAAATCAAAACAACAATAAACTTTATATATTTATCATCTTAACTAAATTTATTAAAACAAACTTGAGAATTTCCTTTAAATAATTTTTCACTAAGCTTTTATCATAATATCAAGATTGATACTTTCCTCCTATATATCCTTATATTTTTTACTTTCAAAATTAATGATAAAAGGGTTATAACCATATGTTAATAATAAATCCTTCATATCAAAAAAACTTACATTACCTCAAAGTCATATACAATTAACCACTCTTTTTAAAGCCATAAGTTTAATACATTTACACTCTCCATTACTTAATATAATTCCCATGACTATAAAGAAATAAAATATTTATAAAGTTTATAAATAATACATTACTCAAAATAATTACAGTTGTATTATTATAAACTCTAATATTTTCAATTATTTTCTTTTTTCTGTTATCTTATATTTAATCAAAACAAAATAAAAGGAATAAGCTTAGCTTATTCCTTATTATCTAAAATATCAAGTTCAAACCAGAATGTACTTCCTTCTCCGATTTTACTCTTAACTCCGAACTCAGCAGAGTGTCTTAACAGTATCGTCTTAACAATGGAAAGACCAAGACCGCTTCCAACAATAGATCTTTTATGAGTCTTATCTATCTTATAGTATCTTTGCCAAATATCAGGAAGCTTATCTTCCGCAATCCCTTCCCCGGTATCGATTATTTCGATTTTTACTTTTCCCTCATTAACTATTTGATTTATAGTTATAAGTTTATCATCACCGGTATAGTTGATTGCATTTGTAAGAAGATTATATATAACTTGAGATATTTGAAGTTCATCCGCATTTACCATAATATCTTCATCATGATTGAATACAATATTATAATCGGTAAATGTTGAAAATCTATCTATAATATCTCCGATTTCCTTGGTCAAACTAAATTCTTTCTTATTTAGCTCTATCGCCCCTGATTCATACTTAGCAAAATCCAATGTATCATTAACTAAACTATTTAACCTTTTCGCCTCGTCTATAATGGTTTGGATATTTTCTGCTTCAGCCTGTTCCGGATAATCCCTTATCATTTCACTATATCCGATTATCATGGTAAGAGGAGTCCTAAGGTCATGAGATACATTTGCAATAAGTTCTCTTCTGTATTCTTCATTCTTATCGATTTCAACTGCCGCATAATTCAACGTATTTACAAGTTCGTTGATTTCTTTATAGCCTCCATCGAAATCTTCCGGTTCATATTCCCCTTTTGCCAGCTTTTTCGCCTTTTTCGTTACTTTCTCTATAGGAGAAGCAATTTTCTTTGAAATAGCAAAGGCAAGAAGTCCGGCAAGAATAACCAAAATTAACGTAATCCATAAAAGTTGTTCTCTCAGAGTACTTACCGTAGCATCAATAGGCGAAATATTAGAATCCAGCATCATTACATAGAAGCTGTCTCCCACATTCACTATTCTCGTATACACTATACTTTCAGGCTTTGAAAAAATTATATTACCAAATCTATATTCCTTATCGTCTCTTCTTAAAGCCGACTTTTCCAAATACTCTCCGCCGTTTTCCATAGCTTTGTTAATATAATAATTTATACCTTCGGCGGATAACTTATGAATGGTACACCGTGGTGTAGTCTTAATAGAAAAAACATTATTTCCCGCGCTGTCCATTATCAAGACACAAAAATCTTTGGACATAGCAATTTGTTCAATATAATCGTCGTTAAAATTCTGAACGATTTTATTGGCTGAGGATTTAATTTCTCTGGTCTTAATCAATTTATAAGAGGTGCCCAAAAACACTATCTGAAACAGCCATAGTAGTATAAGTGCTACGGCTATAAAGATAGCAAAGAATTTAAACATCTCAAATTTAAGACTTAAATCATTCTTCTTTTTCAAATCTATAACCTACTCCTCTTAGAGTAACGATCCTATTGGAATAAGGACCTAAATTTTTTCTGAGTAGTTTGATATGAGTATCTAAAGTTCTGTCGTCTCCGTAATAATCATATCCCCAAACTGTTGAAATAATTTTTTCTCTGGATAAGGCTATTCCCTGATTTTCTATTAAAAATGTCAGTAAGTCATATTCTTTTGGAGTTAAACTAACGATATTACCGTCTATCCTTAAAATCCTTGCGGCAAGATCAATGTTTATCCCGTCGATATTTATTATATTTTCTTTATCTTTATCCGATTTATTTTGAGTCCTTTTAAGTATTGCCTCTACTCTCATCATCAACTCTTTGGGAGAAAAAGGTTTTACGACATAGTCATCCGCACCGACTTCAAATCCGTGTATCCTATCGTATTCTTCTCCTCTTGCGGATAACATAATAACAGGAGTATCTTTAGTTTTTCTTATTTCTCTTACGGCAGAAAATCCGTCAAGCTCCGGCATCATGATATCCATTATTATGATATCGAAATCTTCGACCTTGCATATTTCAATGGCTTTCATCCCGTCGTTGACTTCCACGGTATCATAACCCTCGAAAGTAGCGTATTTATTTATAAGTTCTGCAATCTTAGGTTCATCATCAACAATTAATATTCTTGGCATAATTACCTCCTATTTTTATATATTATACCACAAATTTATCCTATATACTAATATTACCGGTGCCAAAGCACCGGTAATATTAGATTACATATTTTTAAAAGAGGGAATTGTTCGTTGTACAAGTACAACTCACTATCCATAAGCATTTTGCTTACAATGTAATATTACCAAAGGTTTGTGTATTTTCTGTGAAGCACTTTTGAATTGTTCCTGTTTTATTATACTACTTTTTTTCACTTAATTTGTACTCCACACTACCCTCACTCATACCGTTTGATACGGTTACTTTGATTTTATCACCGACTTTTAATTTTTTGATAACGGACTTAAAGTCACTTGCACTTTCAACTTTAGTACCGTTTACCGACTTAACGATGTAACCTGACTTTAATCCAGCTTTTTCAGCATTTGAACCATCCGCTACACTGTAAATATAAACTCCCAACTCATTTACACTATACTGTCTTGCAGTATTTTCATCCAGTATATCTATTAAAGTAAGTCCGCTTGTAACTCTTCCTTTTACATATCCGTAGTCCATTATCTGCTCGATCACATTTTTGGCTGTATCAATAGGGATTGCAAAGCCTATACCTTCAACATTGTTTCCTGCGGCTTTTGCATTTACAACACCAACCAACAATCCGTTTTTATCAAACAGTCCTCCGCCGGAGTTACCTGAGTTTATGGAAGCATTCGTTTGAATAAGGTTCATTGTTTCATTTTCAATCGTTACTTCTCTACTTAATGCAGACACGATACCATTTGTTACTGTACCGGAAAGTTCACCCAAAGGATTTCCTATGGCAACTATTTCATCACCTACTTCAAGTGTGGATGATTTTCCGAAAGCAGCACTCTTAAGACCCTTTGCTTCTATCTTTATTATCGCTATATCCGTTTCACTGTCCGTACCTACAAGTTTAGCTGTGTAGCTTTTTTCATCGGCGGTCTTAACGGTTATCTTACTTGCCCCGTCAACAACGTGATTATTTGTCACTATATATCCGTCAGTCGTAACTATAACGCCGCTTCCGGCTGATTTTGAAGTTGAATTACCGTTATCATATAAAGGATTTACTTGTGATTGGCTCTGACTTTCACACTCTATGGAAACAACGCTGTTCTTAACGGATTTTACTACGTTTGAAACATTCATGTTCCCGCCGTCAGTTGAAGTGGTTGAAGCTACGGGGATACTTGTCGTTGTGACCCCGTCGGCTTTATTGGAGCCTAAAAATTTATTTGCCGCAAATCCTCCCACAAATCCGAGGACTGTGGAAGTTATCATCATAGCCGCTACTATCAAAGCAAAAATCGCAGTCCTTCTCTTTTTATCTGATTTATTTACATTATCTATATTATTATCCATGATTATGTCCTCCTCGTTTCTTTACATAAAGTATATGCTTGATATGTGAAAAACCTATGAAGGAGGTATGAATTGGTATTAAACCTTTATGAACTAATTTTTGAAAAGTAAACAATAAAAAGGCTTTAATTTTTTCACTGTACTGTCACATAAAAAAGAACAAATAATAATTTGTCCTTTTTTTTTTCACGCTTAAGATATATAAAAATCCATTATAAGCATAACTATAAACCCAACGAGTAAGGAATAAGTAGCGTATTTTTCAAATCCGTGAGAATGTGTCTCGGGTATCATTTCATCGCTTATTATATAAAGCATAGTCCCGCCCGCAAACGCGAGCAAAAAAGGAAGCACCGTACCTGATATATCAGCGAGGAAATAACCTATAAAAGTCCCGATGACTTCTATTACTCCCGTCAAAGAAGCGATAATAAGAGTCCTCTTTTTACTCACTCCGCTGAGTAACATAGGAGATATTATGACCATACCCTCGGGGATATTTTGAAGAGCGATACCAATGGCAACTATCATCGCATTTCCTATATTATCGCTTCCGAACCCCACTCCCGCAGCCATTCCTTCGGGAAGGTTATGAATAGCTATTGCAAGAACAAATAACATAACTTTATTTATCTTTGAATTCCCGCTGTGTTTTTCCCTGTCCATTCCGGTGAGCCTATGAAGATGAGGTGTGAGCTTATCCGCAAAATCCAGAAATAATGCACCGATCAGAATACCGAGTACACTTATCCATACACCATGATTCCCTCCGCTTTCGATAGAGGGGATAATAAGTCCTATCATACTTGCCGCAAGCATTATACCCGCAGCAAAACCGAGGACCACATCACTGAATTTATGAGAAATACCTTTGAATAAAAATCCTATTAAAGCTCCCACAACGGTCGCACCGCCTACACCGAGAGCTGTTATTATGACAAGGTTCATACTATCATCCTTTACAAATTATTTAGCTATGCGTGAGGTATGTTTGTAAATTCAGAGATTTCTCTGTTTATAGTGCATAAATCATCTACGTTCATATCATGAATATCATCATGTCCTGTTATCCTGGCAAAAGTCTTAATTTCTTCCAAAGAGCAATTCAAGAAATTGGCAACTCTCTTACTGCTTTTATCTATTTTAAGTCTTTTCCTGAGTTCAGGATCTTGGGTAGCAATGCCTAGAGGACAGTTACCGCTTCCGCAAATCCTATACTGCTGACAAGCTGCCGCCATTAATCCGGCAGAAGCTATAGCAACCGCATCTGCACCCATTGCAATTGCCTTTGCAAAATCGGAAGACACTCTAAGTCCTCCGGTAATGACAAGTTCCATATCGGATTTTACACTGTCAAGATATTTTCTCGCTCTGTATAAAGCATAAATAGTCGGAACGCTTGTAGAATCTCTTACTATTCTCGGGCTTGCTCCCGTTGCACCGCCTCTTCCGTCAATAGTTACAAAATCAGCTCCCGCATAAACTATGTATTCCAAATCCCTTTCGATTCTTCCCGCAGCAATTTTTATACCTACAGGTCTTCCGTCAGACCTTGTCCTAAGTTCTTCGACAAGATTTTTCAAATCCTCTTTTGTATTTATCCCCTCAAATTTGGAAGGACTTATTATATCTTTACCAAGAGGTTTGTTTCTTACTTTGGCAATTTCTGGAGTAACTTTTCCTCCAGGGAGATGTCCGCCCATTCCGGGTTTGGTCCCCTGACCTATTTTTATTTCAATCGCATCTGCATTTTTTAAATTTTCATCGGTCACACTATATTTATTTGGAACATATTCAAAAATATACTTATCCGCTGCTTCCATTTCTTCTTTTAATATCCCGCCTTCCCCGGAACACATGGCACTTTTCGCCATAGCACTTCCTTTGGAAAGAGCGACTTTGATTTCCTTTGACAGTGCTCCAAATGACATATGAGAAATATACACAGGATTATTCAAAATCATAGGTCTTTTAGCATTTTTCCCTATTACGGTAGTCGTTCTGACGAAAGCATGTTCATCTAAAGGCATGGGATTAAGCTGTGCACCTAAAAACAATATATCATCAAATCCCGGCATATTCATTTTCGTTCCCATTGCTTCAATAATAGGCTTCCCGCTTACTGCCATTTCATGAATTTGAGCCATATACCGACAAGTATCATCCGTTCTTTTGAATTCACTTTCGTATTCGAGAGAATCACTTTTTACATTATACATTTTTTTGTTTTTTTCTTTGACTTTTTTATTATCTTTTTCATTTATATTTTCTTCAACTTTGACAAATACGCTGGCTGGATGTTTACAAACGGGACACTCTTTTAATTCACTGAAGGGTTTACTTTCTTTTTCTTCGTCGTAAATATAACCGCAAACGCTGCATTTATAAACCATGATAATCCTCCTTTATTATTTTTTATCTACATCTTTTGACAATTTTGACAAATACCCTCGAATACAAGATTGTGATTTAATATTTTATACCCGCTGCCCTTTTCGACTTCTTTATCTATATCCTTTACGAACTCAATTTCCACGTTTTTTATTTCACCGCATTCTCTGCATTTTATATGATAGTGCCCTGTCGTCTTATAGTCGTACAAATCAGGCATATCAGGCATTCTGAGTCGATTTAAATGTCCTAAAGACGCTAGATTGTTTAAAACCCTGAATACGGTTGCTCTGCTTATTGTAGAGTGTTTTTCATGTACCTTTTCATATACTTCCTGTGCGGAAGGATGTTCTTTCATAGATTTTAATGTATTAAATATTATTTTCTTTTGAATCGTATTTCTGGTATTTTCCATTATTATATACTCCCATTATATTGTAAAACGTTTAAAATAGCAATTATTCTTATTATTAAAAAAAGAGAAAGATAATTTCTTCCTCTCTATGATATTATATTGAAAGGTTTTATTCAATCCTATTTTATTTGATAACTTTGATTTTAATGATATAAATAATTAATAATTATCATTTTAGTAAATTATGTATTAAAAAAGAAAAAATTATCTTGTAGATTATAGATTTTATAGCACAAAAAAAAGATAAAAACCTACACATTATCTTATAATTAAAATTAATTGTCTTTCTACCATTTTTTACACAATAAAAAACAGACTGCATTATAATATAGTCTGTTTTTTATATTTTATCCTTTTTAATTCCTAGACGTCAGTAATAGTTACAATAAATTTAAAATCAATATTAATTTTACTGTTTAATTAAAACTATTCAACACCCTTAAGTGATTTGACCATATCAACATTCTTTATTATTCTGGAAAATACCAAGTTGATCGATATTGAAAGAATGAACGTTATTATAAATGAAATCACCAAATTAGGAAAATGAAGTACACTTATCATATCCATACTATCTCCCGACATTTCTATCATCACATCCAAAATCCATTTTCCCAGAGGAATACCGATTAAATATCCTACAAAAGTCAAGAAAAGATTTTGAGTTAAGAATATTTTTCTTAAATACTTACTTTTAAATCCTACTATTTTTAAAGTTGCAAAATCTCTTTCGATTTCGTTAAATGTCAATATACTTAAATTATAAATGACTACCACAGCCAAAATTGAAGCCATTAAGATAAGGATATATACCATTAACATCATATTCTCGGTAAGTGCATCCCAGTCTTTGGACATATCTTTAACATTTTGTATGCCATCGATGATTTTACTGTCATTCTTTATATTATTTTCGTTTGTAATAATATAACTTGTTTTAAAATCTATATCGTAAGATTTTAATGTTTTTATACTCATTCTGATACCTTGGATACTCGGCTCACGGTTTACTTCTTTTATAACAGACGTATTCCACGTATCTTCTCCGTAAACTTTCCATTTAAAGTTATCACCTTTTTTTAGTCCCAAGCTATCCATAAGCTTTTGTGTCATGACTATACCATTTTCAGGCATTTTCATTATATCGCCGTCAATATCACTTATTTCAAGCATATCAGTTTTTTCGGCTGCAACTAAAGTTGAGTTCTTCTTTATCTTACCGGCTTTAATTTCAACTCCGCTTTCCATTACTTTTTTACCGTTAACTTTATCTAAAAGCTTATTCATATCTGATGTTTTCACATCATCTTTAAGCACTATTTTACTTTGATAGTTGATTAATTTATCATACTGCCATTCCTTTAAGTCGTTCATCGCATCCTTCATGCCAAAGGCACATACTAATAGTGCAGAACATCCGAGAACACCGATTACCGTCATTAGTGACCTTATCTTGTTCCTGCTTATATCTCTTATGTTCCATTTGACATTAAAACTTAATTTATTCCATAGTCTGCTCTTTTCAAATATATTATGCTTGACCCCTTTGGGAGCTTTAGGTTTTAATATTTCGACAGCATTTTCATTCAAAACTCCTCTGCACGCTATATAAGACGCAATAGTTAGAAAAACAACAGATGAGACTGCAACTATATAAAAACTTATATCAAAGCTCGGTTCCCATTTTGGAAGAGTATAAAAACCGGACATCGAAGGATAGAATAATCTCGGGATGGTTATAGGTCCAAGAACAGCACCGAGAAGAGCACCTACCAATGAAATGACAAATCCGTAAGAGAGATAATGAAATAATATTTTCTTCTTTCTAAATCCCAGTGCTTTTAATGTACCTATTTGAACTCTTTGAGAACTTATAAGCCTTGTCATAGTGGTAAGCAGTGTAAGTACAGCTACAAGGATAAATACAGGAGGAAATATTTCTCCCATAGCTCTATGCTGCTCTATCTCGCTATCAAAGGTTGAAACACTTAAATTATCCTTTTGGTTAATAAATACATTTGCCTTATCATCAAGCTTATCCTTTATATCGCTTTCAAATGCGGATTTTTCTTTACTTGTACACTTATCATCCTTATCAACGATCAACTGGTTATAGGATAAATAATCTTTATAAGGAAATTCTTTATAAGATACAAAGGCATAACCGTTTTTATAAAAGTCGGGTGCAATACTTTCTCCGTTATCAATATAAACATATTCAGAAGAGTATACTATCCCTTTTATCTTTTCCTTTATGGTAAAGCTAATTCCATTGTTATATTTAAGCTTGATCGTATCTCCTACATCAAGATTTCTTGCATCTGCAAATCTTTTATCTATCCATACACCTTTTTTATCCCCTGAAAACTTTTCACCTTTTACAAGATACATTTTAGATATATCATTATTTTCCAAGAAATATAAATCTATATCGGGACTGTCTTTCATCTTTCCCTTTACATTTAAAAGGAGTCTTCTCTCGGCACTTTTAACACTATTTAATTTTTCTATGTTCTTGATATCTTTTTTTGAAAAATCATTTCCATATATAAAGGCATCTGCCAAATTGGTTTCATTATAGTAATCATTTCTTAAATCCCTAAGACCTACCCATTCTCCGCCTATTCCGGAATACACAAAAACACCTAAAAAAGCCATTATAAAGATAGATATAAACTGAAATTTATGTTTAAAAATATCTCTGAACATCTTTTTAAGTAACATTATAAATCTACCTCACTTATTTTAAGAGGTTTTTCGTTCTTTATGATATCGGTTATCTTTCCATTTTTGACCTTGATTATTTTATCTGCCGCCTTAGCTATATCCTGGTTATGAGTAACGATTATTACTGTCTTTTTATTATATATACTTAGATCCTGCAAAAGTTTTAAAACTATTTTTCCCGTTTCGCTGTCGAGAGCTCCCGTAGGTTCATCGCATAAAAGCATAGCGGGATCTTTCATGACCGCCCTTGCAATGGATACTCTTTGCTGTTCACCTCCGGAAAGTTCGCTGGGGAATTTATCAAGATGATCGGAAAGACCTACTTTATGAAGTATCTTTTTAGCCGGCATTTTATTCTTTACAATATCTTTTATCAAATTTACATTTTCAAGGACCGTAAGCGTAAAAATAAGATTATAAAACTGAAAAACGAAGCCTACATATTCTGCTCTGTAATCACTGAGTTCATTATCGTTTAAATTAGATATATCCTTATTCCCGACGGTGATACTTCCTTTGCTTACCTTATCCAATCCCCCAAGCAAATTAAGAAGTGTAGATTTACCGGCACCGGAAGGACCTAAAATAACGACAAATTCTCCTTCATTAATAGAAAAATTTGCATCATTAAGTGCAAATAATTCATGGTCTCCCATATCATATATTTTTGAAACATGGTTAAATTTAATAAGTTTTTTCATTATTCCCTCCATATAAGAAAAACAGACTGCAATAAAATGCAGTCTGTTTCTATGCTAATTATTTTTTATCTTGTATACTCGCACAATGTCCGCAGTGACTGCAGTCATTTCCGCAGCCGATGCTGCTTCCGTTTTTATGACTTTTAAATAATGATTTTACAGCAATATATCCAACTGCCAAAAGTATTAATGTTATTATTATCGTTGCCATATTATTTAAAATGAAGTTAAGCATTTAAAAGCGCCTCTTTTCCTGATAAGTCATATTTTTCGCTATATGGTTTAAAAAGGAGGTAAATAAAACCAATTACAACTAAGAAAGCTACAGCGGTAAGTATTGTAAATCCATGACCTGTTACGAACATTCCTATTTGATATATTGATAAACCTGTGCAGTAAGCAAGCAGACATTGATATATAACAGCAAATAATGTCCATTTTCCGTTACCGAATTCTCTGTGCATTGCACCGATTGCAGCAAAGCAAGGAGCTGATAATAAGTTGAATGCTAAGAATGCATATGCTGCAAGAGGTGTGAATGCAGCGGCAACATTAGTCCAAATTTCTGCACCGTCTTCGGCTACTTCAGCAAATCCGTAAAGGATACCGAAAGTACCAACGACATTTTCTTTGGCTATTAAACCCGTTACGGTAGCAACAGCAGCTTTCCAGTCTCCAAATCCAAGAGGAGCAAATAGAGGAGCTATTAAGCTTCCGATTGATTTAAGTAAACTGTTATCCATTTCTACCATTCCGAAAGAACCGTTTTCGAAACCGAAACTTTGCAAGAACCAAATTAGTGCGCATGCTAGGAAAATGATCGTTCCGGCTTTTTTAACGAAAGATTTAGCTCTGTCCCACATATGGATAAGTACACTTTTCGCACCCGGTATATGATATGCGGGAAGCTCCATTACAAAGGGAGCAGGATCTCCCGCAAAACGTCTCGTCTTTTTAAGGACTATTCCCGAGCATACTATTGCGGCAATACCAAGGAAATAAGCCGAAGGACCTACCCAAGTCGCTCCCGGGAATAATGCCCCTGCAATCAAAGCGATAATAGGAAGTTTCGCAGAACAAGGTATGAAAGTAGTTGTCATTATCGTGATTTTTCTGTCTCTTTCGTTTTCTATAGTCCTGCTTGCCATAACTCCGGGAACTCCGCAGCCTGTACCTATAAGCATAGGAATAAAAGATTTTCCTGAAAGACCGAACTTTCTAAATATCCTATCCATGATAAATGCAACACGTGCCATGTATCCACAATCTTCCAAGATCGCTAAACATAAAAACAATACCAACATTTGAGGAAGGAAGCCAAGTACGGCACCTACACCGCCTACGATACCGTCAAGTATCAATGATTGCAGCCACTGTGCAGCACCTACACTGGCTAAGAAGTTGCCGATCACACCGGGGATACCGTTTTCTCCGAATAAAACATCGTTTACCCAATCAGTTCCGGCAGTACCAACTGTTGAAATAGATATGTAGTAGACTAAGTACATAACTATCGCAAATATAGGAATAGCTAAAATTCTGTTTGTAACTATCTTGTCGATTTTATCGGAGGTACTCATTAAAGTATTATTTCTCTTTTTAAAGCAACTGTCGATTATACTTGTAATATATGTATATCTTTCGTTTGTTATGATACTTTCACTATCATCATCAAATTCATTTTCGGATTTTTCGATAATAGTTTCAATACTCTTTTTATCTTCTTTACTCAAAGTAATAGTTTCTAAAACTTTTCCATCTCTTTCGTAAAGCTTTATGCTATACCAGTGAAGTAAATCTTCTTTTACCTTACCTTTTATAATTTCTTTGATTTCACTCAAAGAGCCTTCTACTTTTACATCAAAAGTATGTTTTATATCTATCTTTTTCTTTTCAATGCTCACTTTTTTAGCTTCTGTAATAAGATTTTTTGTCCCTTCTCCTTTCAGAGCAGATATTTCAACAACTTTACATCCTATTTGTTCTTCAAGCTTTTTGGTATTTATAATTTCTCCCTTTTTCTTGATGATATCCATCATATTAAGAGCGATAATAACGGGAATACCAAGTTCAACAAGCTGTGTCGTCAAATATAAGTTTCTTTCCAAGTTCGTTGCGTCAACGATATTTATTATTGCATCAGGCTTTTCATTGATTAAGAAATTCCTTGATACTACTTCTTCAAGAGTATATGGAGAAAGCGAATATATTCCCGGTAAATCCACCAAATGAATATCCTTATCTCCTTTAACTCTGCCTTCTTTTTTTTCTACCGTTACACCGGGCCAATTGCCGACGTATTGACTGGCTCCGGTCAAATCGTTAAATAACGTGGTTTTTCCCGAGTTAGGGTTCCCTGCAAGTGCTAATTTTATCATAACCTAATTACTCCTTACTTTATTTTTGTTAGCTATAACTAACATGCATCTTAAAAATTAACAGAGTATAGCTCTGTCTAAATAACCTTATTCTACTTCTATCATCTTAGCGTCAGCTTTCCTGAGACTAAGCTCATAACCCCTTATCTTTACTTCTATAGGATCTCCTAAAGGAGCCACTTTTCTAATAAAGATCTCACTGCCTTTTGTAATACCCATATCCATAATTCTTCTTTTAACCGCACCCTCACCGTGCAGCTTTTTTACTTTTACGGTCGAACCGCATTTTGAAGTATTTAATGCTTTCATATTAAATTTCCTTTCTTACGTATAATTTAAAATAAATATAAAAACGTTTAAACCAATTAAAACATTTGGTTTAAATATATAATAAAAGCATTTTTTTAAAAGCCTTTATTAACGGGATTATCGTGTTTGCAATAATAAAATCATTACAAACTTTAAAACAAATTTATTTAAAGAAATCAACCATAATTATATTTAATGGTATTAAAAATTTAAAAAACTTTTATAAATAAATATTTGCTACATCATCATAAACAGCAGTAATTACAATATCTGTAAACAAGCATTTTATAATTACATGATTTAAAGTTCTGTTTCTCTCATTGACTATTCATAAATACTGCTGTCCAATATAGTTAAAATTTACATTTACAAAATTGATTTTTACCAATTCTAATCTGTATTTATTAATTATAGCACCTATTTTCTAACATTTATATTTTTACAGCTAGTTTAAAATTAACGCTTTACATCGCATTTATTTACTAGCAGTGCCTATAAATCTAAAAATATTTACAATAATGTAAACAAGTTTTATTTATAATTTACATTGCTTTTATTACTCGCAGTGCCCATTCGCAAAACTAAAAGTTTTGCTCATAAGGGCTGTCGCCCTATAAAATCTCAAACATTTATATTTTTACAAGATAGTTAAGAATATAATTCGTTACCTCGCTTTTAATTTACTCGCAGTGCCTATTCGTGAAGTCTGCGACTTCCCTCATAGGGGCTGTCGCCCTATAAAATCTCAAACATTTATATTTTTACAAGATAGTTAAGAA
>NZ_CALHFB010000030.1:0-183111 GCF_938029165.1 uncultured Anaerofustis sp. | reverse complement strand
TGCATGTGTTAGGCACGCCGCCAGCGTTCGTCCTGAGCCAGGATCAAACTCTCTAGTTTGTTGTATTAATATCTGTCTTTTCGCTCTCGCTTAAAACAGCTACTAATCTATTCCTTCGCCCAAGCTTCCGCTTGCGCCTTACTTACTGTTTGTACTTTTAGTACTCTCTTTTTTAACTCAAATTAGCCTTACGGCTAATCTAAATCTCCGGGTCCTATCGTTGTTTAATTTTCAATGTGCTTCCCGCTCCCCCTCTCAAGAGAGCCTTGTTATTATATCGCACACAATCTTTCTTGTCAACCCCCTTTTTTAATTTATTTTAAATATTTTTTACAGAATAAAAAACATTAAAATAAAAAAGCAAAAAATAATAAGAAATAAATATAAAGTTAAATAAGGGCTTATATAAAATAATAATAAATGATGCTTAGTTAATAAGCATCATTTAAATTTACTCTTCAAAATCCTTAAACATTAAACTTGGCTGTATCCCGGTATTATTTTGATATTTACCGCTTGTATACAAATCATAATCTCCGTGGATATCATGAAAATAAATTTGGCATATTTCTACATTAGGATAAATTTTTATAGGCTGAACACAAAAAATCTCAAGTGTCCAATATCCCGCAAAACCGATATCACCGAAGCCTGCTGTTACATGAATAAATAATCCCAGTCTTCCTGTTGAAGAACGACCTTCAAGCATAGGAACAAATTTATTCGTCTTCGTAAATTCATTTGTCCTGCCGAGATATAATTTATTTGGTTCCAGTATGAGTCCATCGTCCGGAATTATAATTTTTGAAGCCTTATTTTCCTTTTTCATATCAAGTAAATCATTATCATAAACAAGCAGCTCATTAGATAATGATAAATTATAACTGTTAGGATTTATTCTATTTTTATCATAGGGTTCTATTACTATTTCTTTTCCGATATGTTTTTCTATTTCTTTTCCAGATAATATCATTATTAACACCTCATATATAATAAATATTTAAAGTAAAATATATCAAAAACAGTATAACACAAATAACTATATTTTTATAAAACAATATATTATTATAAAGTATTATTTATTGGTATGATATAATAATACTTATATAAGATTATTAGGGGAAATAAAATGGAAAAATTAAAAAAGAAAATTTATTTTATAATTATTCCTTTTTTTATCATTATAATTATAGTTTTTTTGATTATGTTAGGACTTGATTATAAATATGACAGTAATAATGGAAAGCTAATTTATAATAAAATGAAAAAGTTCGGTTATAATTATGAATTAAAAAATAATAGTTTAAATTTATATCATACAACTGATTTTAATAAGTATATTTTCAAATTTTCTTTATCAAAAAATAATATTGTAAAAAAATATTCTTTTAACGAATATCCTTTAGATAAAGAAGAGTACATAATAATTCATTATTACAGTAATTATGATCAATATGCATTTATAAAACATAAAGACCAAACTGATATAACTTATGACATGATAATGGAAGAAAAAGTAAAAGGTAAGAGAAATATTAATGAGAATGAAAAAAATAATATCGAAAATTTGGATGATATAAATGCTGATATTTTATATGAAATGGATATATCGCAAGATGATCTTTTTGACTTTGCAAATTATTATTTAATGAATAATGAAGTTTTAAAAAGATACACAACTTATAATAATTAAAATTAATTAATAAATTACTGATTTATATTAAAATTTGCTTAAATTTTACATTTTTTAACTTATAGTATGATACAATATAATTTACGAAAATCGTTAAAAGAGAGGATTTATAAATGGGATTACTTGGAGCGGTTGCAAAATCTTTAGACACTAAAGAAATTAAAAAATTAGAAAAAACTGCAGATAAAATAGAAGCGTTGGCAGATGAATATTCTGCTTTAAGCGATGAGGATCTACAACATAAAACTATAGAATTCAAAGAAAGATTAAATAATGGCGAAACATTAGATAATCTGCTCGTTGAAGCTTTTGCTACAGTAAGAGAAGCATCAACCAGGATACTCGGACTTAGACATTTTAAAGTTCAGCTGATAGGCGGTATCATTCTTCATCAAGGAAATATAGCAGAAATGAAGACCGGTGAAGGTAAAACATTGATGGCTACACTTCCCGCATACTTAAATGCACTTGACGGTAAAGGTGTTCATATAGTAACCGTCAATGATTACTTGGCAAAAAGAGACAGCGAATGGAACGGAAAAATGTTCAATTTCTTAGGATTAAACGTTGGACTTATCGTTCATGGTCTTGAATTTGAAGAAAAAAAAGCAGCATATGATGCAGATATAACATATGGTACAAACAATGAATTCGGCTTCGATTACTTAAGAGACAATATGGTTACAGAAATGGATGAAATGGTCCAAAGAGACCTTAATTATGCCATTGTCGATGAAGTCGACAGTATCTTGATTGATGAAGCAAGAACTCCTCTTATTATTTCAGGAAGCGGAAATGAAAGTACAAAAAGATATTATGATGCCAATGCATTCATAAAAACTCTTAAAAAAGAAGAAGACTATGCGGTAGACGAAAAAGAAAAGACATGTAACTTAACTGAAAAAGGTATAGCAAAAGCCGAAAGAGCATTCAATATTGAAAACCTATCCGATATCAACAATATGGAACTTCAACATCATATAAATCAAGCACTGAGAGCAAATACATTGATGTTTAAAGACAGAGATTATGTTGTAAGAGACGGAGAAGTTTTGATAGTAGATGAATTTACCGGAAGAATTATGGAAGGAAGAAGATATTCAGAAGGACTTCATCAGGCAATAGAAGCAAAAGAAGGCGTAAAAGTAGAAAGAGAAAGTGTTACACTTGCCACAATAACATTCCAAAATTACTTTAGGATGTATAATAAGCTTGCAGGTATGACTGGTACAGCCAAAACTGAAGAAGAAGAATTCAAAGAAATATATAATATGAACGTTCTTCAAGTACCTACAAATAAACCTCTAATCAGAGAAGATATGAGAGATGCGGTCTTTACGACAAAAAAAGGTAAAGAAAAAGCAATTATAAATGAAATAAAAGAAAGACATACTAAAGGTCAGCCTATCTTGGTTGGTACAATAGCGATCGAAGACAGTGAAAGATTAAGCAAACTTCTTAAAAGAGAAGGTATCAAACATAGTGTACTTAATGCTAAATTCCATGAAAAAGAAGCTGAAATCATAGCTAATGCCGGTCAAATGGGAACAGTTACAATCTCCACAAATATGGCAGGTAGAGGTACTGATATAGTTCTCGGAGAAGGAGTTAAAGAACTCGGCGGTCTTCATATACTAGGTACAGAAAGACACGAAAGCAGAAGAATAGATAATCAGCTTCGAGGTAGATCCGGTAGACAGGGTGACCCAGGTTCTTCACAATTTTTCATTTCTCTGGAAGATGATTTAATGAGACTTTTCGGCGGAGAAAGAATTCAAAACTTTGCAAGTAAAACAAACTTGGAAGAAGACGAAGCCTTAGAAAGCAGAATGCTTACCAGAACGATAGAAAATGCTCAAAAGCAAATAGAAGGTAAGAACTTTGGAATAAGAAAATATGTACTTCAGTACGATGATGTAATGAATAAACAAAGAAAAGTTATTTATGATCAAAGAAAGAAAGTGCTTAAAGGTGAAGATGTATCCGATGCAATAAGAGAAATGATAGATTCTATTATCGATAATATAGTTGAATCTTTCACGACAGAAGAACATTTTACAGATAATTGGAACTTTGATAAAATCAAAGAAAATATATTTAATATCTTTGACCTTAAAATGGATTTTGATAATTCCATAGACAGTAAAGAAAAATTAAAGGATACAATAAAAGAAGCAGTATATACATTATATAAGAAAAAAGAAGAAGAATTTTCATCTCAGGAACTCAGAGAATTAGAAAGACTTGTTCTTTTAAGAGTAGTAGACTCAAATTGGATGGAACATATTGATAATATGGACCAATTAAAACAAGGTATCAACCTCAGAGCTTACGGACAAGTAGATCCTGTTCAGGCATATACAAAGGAAGGTTTTGGTATGTTTGAAGAAATGAATGAAGTAATAAAAGAAGATACCGTTAAATATTTATTCCACATGGAAAGAGTAGAAGAAATAGTAAACGAAGCTCCTAAAGAAATGTATGTAAACGACGGAGAAGAACCTGCAAAAAAGAAACCTGTAGTTAATAAAAATAAGGTGGGAAGAAATGATCCATGTCCTTGCGGAAGCGGTAAAAAATATAAAAAATGCTGTGGAAGAAATCAAAATTAATAAAAAGTCCTGATTTAAATCAGGACTTTTTTAATATTTAATTTATTTTATTTAATCAGATTGTTAAAAAATTAATTTATTTATTTTTCAACTTTTATTATTAGTATACTTATAAATAATCTTTGAATAAGTATATTTTTTATTAACATAAATTTTAATAATATTTTTTTAACCTTTTTTATAACAAATATATTTATAAAACACAAAATACATTAGTAAATTATAAAAATAATAGCATATATAGTAGAAATATAGCATATTTACACTGTTTATAACACTTAAAATAAATGTTGATAATTTAGCATTTTTTGTTATAATAGATAAAAAGATCACTTATCTACATATATTATAAAAGTTATTAACATTTATTGTGGGTAAATTATTAATAAGCCTATTTTTTTTCTGCTTTTTTAGGAAAATATGTCGATTTTAAGTTCGTTTATATGTTGATAACTTAGATGTTAATAAAATTTATAAGTTGAATTTTATTATTTTCACATTTATATATGATTGTTTACTATTGATATTTATATTATTACTTGGAGGTTAAAATGTCTTTTAAAACGGAATTATGGAACAATGCACTGGAATATTTAGAAGATGAATTATCTGATTTTGTGTTTAAAGAATATTTCGAAACATCAATAACACCTTTAGCTTATGAAAATGATACATTTTTTCTACAAGTTCCCGACGAAGGAAATAAAATACTGCTTGAAGGGCAATATGCAGTACTTGTTGAAAATGCTTTAAAATATTATACTCAAAGATATATTAAAGTTAAATTCGTAGTAGCATCATCAAATGATATGGTTTATAGTGAAAATGAAGCCATAGATGAGATTGCAGCTGCAGAACCAAAACAAAGTGTGGAATATAATGTATATAATAATTCTTATATACAATTCAATCCAAAATATACATTTGATTCTTTTGTGGTAGGTCCAAATAACAGATTTGCTCATGCAGCATCTTTGGCTGTTGCTGATGCTCCGGCTAAAAAATATAATCCTCTTTTTATATATGGGGGAGTGGGACTTGGAAAAACACATTTAATGCACGCAATAGCACAGCATATACTAAGAAAAGACCCTACAAAAAAAGTTGTTTTATTATCGAGCGAACAATTCTTAAATGAATTTTTGGATGCTATACAAAATAAAACCAATGTACAGTTTAGAAATAAATACAGAAATGCAGATGTATTATTGATTGATGATATTCAGTTTATAGCGGGAAAAAATGAAACACAAAATGAATTTTTCCATACATTCAATGCACTTCAAGGTTCAAATAAACAGATAATATTAACATCCGATAAACCTCCAAAAGAAATTCCTCATCTTGAAGACAGGCTTCGTTCCAGATTTTCTCTTGGACTTATATGTGATATATCTATGCCTGACTTTGAAACAAGACTTGCAATACTTAGAAAAAAAGCAAAAGAAGAAAATTATCAGGTAAGTAACGAAATACTTAATTATATAGCTGAAAATATAGAATCCAATATAAGGGAACTTGAAGGCTTATTATTAAAAGTAATGGCTCTCAATGAATTTTATAACAAACCTTTAACTTTAGACCTTGTAAAAAAACAATTAAAAGATATAATTGATATAAGCGATAAAAAAATATCTATGGATTTGATTACAAAAGTAGTTTGTGATTATTACAATATAAGTAAAGCCGATATTTTATCTAAAAGAAGAACTAAGAATATAGCTTTTCCGAGACAGATTAGCATGTATTTAGCGAGAGAGCTAACAGACAGTTCACTTCCTGCAATAGGAGATTACTACGGAGGAAGAGATCATTCGACAGTAATCCACGGTTATGATAAAATAAAGGAAGAACTTAAGACAAACGGAACACTTGAAGAAGAAATAAAGAAGATAACTCTCGAAATAAAAAATAGTAAGTAACAACTTATTAAGATAGTTATCCTAATAAAATTATTAATTATTAACATGAAAAAATCGATGAAATCAGCTGATAAAAATAGATTTTTGACTTATCAACATTATCAACACTACTAATACTATTACTCTTTAATAATTAATAATTCTATAAAGATAAAAATGGCAGTTAATTCTATAACAGAAAGGATACTCATAAATGAACATAAAAGTTGATAGAAATGAATTTTTAAAAGCACTTGTAACGGTAAGTAAAGCAACAACTCTTAGAAATGTAGGATCTTTGGAAGGTATACTACTTGAAAGTTATGATGATGTACTTTCTTTATATGCTACTAATAAAGAGATACAAATATCAACGATAATAGATGCTAAAGTAATAAGAGAAGGTAAACTTTTAATAAATTCAAGAATACTAAGTGATATAGTCAGAAGTTTTGATAACGGTGAAGTTGAGATAGATGCAGATGAGAACAATAATATTAAACTTACTTGTTTAAATTCAAAGTTTAATATTACTGCTATGGACCATAGAACATTCCCTAACAAAGAAGTTTATAATATAAATGATTTTATAAAAATGGACAACCACGTTATAAGGAATATGGTAAAAGAAACATCTTTTGCATGTGCGACTTCGGATTCTGTTTCTCCTATACTAACCGGTATATTAATAGAAAATAACGACGAAGATATTAAATTTGTTGCAATAGACGGCTTTAGAATGGCTATAAGAAGCGAACAATCAAAAGAAAGATATATGAATAACATTAAGTGTGTAGTTCCTTCGAGCACATTAAATGAACTCAATAAAATACTTACAAATTACGATGATGATGTATTTTTAAATATCAATGATAAAAAGTTCGTTGCAAACATCGGAAGGACTCAGTTGGTATCGAGCCTTCTTCAGGGACAATTTATAGATTACGGTAATCTTTTACCTAAAGAAAGTAAAACAATAGTTAAAATGAATAAAAACGAGTTATTGTCTGCTTGTGAAAGAGCTGCGATTATTTCCGATGAAGGAAGAGCTCATCTTATAACACTTCATTTTACCGATAATAATTTACTACTTACAAGTAAGTCTGCTTACGGTAATGTTGAAGAAAATATAAATATAAATTTAAGCGGCGAAGATTTGGATATTTCTTTTAACAGCAGATATGTTATAGATGCACTTAAAGTTATCGAAGATGAAAAAGTTATATTAGAATTTAACAGTTCTAACAGTCCTTGTTTGATTAAGCCTGTAAGTTCAAATAAGTTCACTTATCTAATAATGCCTGTTAGAATATCTAACTAAGAAAGACCTTATGGTCTTTTTTAATAAGGAGAATTAAAATGAAATATAGTATTTATTACGAATCAAAAACCGGAAATACAAAGCTGCTTGCCGAAAAAGCATATGATATATTAAAAAATAATATAGTTAAATTTGAAGAGTATAAAGATAATTATATTGATAATAATGAAGATATAATATTAGTGGGATTTTGGACCGATAAAGGAAGTGCTGCCGATAATATAAAAAAACTATTAAGTAAAATAGAAAATAAAAAAATTATATTATTTGGTACCGCAGGTTTTATGAGTAGTAAAGAATATTATAATAAGATTATCAATAATATAAAAAAGGATATTAATGATAGCTGTGAAGTAATAGATTATTATATGTGTCAGGGGAAAATGGGTATTGGAATTAGAAAAAGATATGAAAAATCTTTAGATGTAAATCCCAATGATGAAAACATTAAAGGTATGATCAATAATTTTGATAATGCTCTTACTCATCCCGATGAAGATGATTTAAAAGGTTTTGAAGGACTTTTAAATAAATATATATAATTGACTTATAAAGTTTATTTAATATTTAATTAGAGCTACTCATGGCTTTAAAATAATATATAAAGTTTAAATGATATATAAAAAAGGATTGAATTAGATCAATCCTTTTTTTATATTTACAATATTATTGAGTTTAATTACTTTATTCTATAGCATCTGTTTTATATATAAATTTAACACTTCCATTCATATTATCTGATATTCCTGAAAAATTATTATAATCATTAGCTTTATCTATAGTTGTATGAAGCCTAGACTTTAAGTTATCTATACTTCCGGCAGCTTCAACAAGTTTACTTATACCCTCTTTATCAAATTGGTTCATACCTTCTTTTAGTTGCTTAGAACCTTTTTGTAATTTATTTATCCCGCTTATCAGTTGACTGCTTCCTTTTTGAAGTGTATTAAGTCCGTCACTTAAATCATTGCTTCCTGATATCAATGGATCGATACCTTTATTTATTAAATCATTTGCACCTATAGCTATTTTATCGCTTCCCTGTGTTTTTAACAATTTACTTCCGTCATATATCTGAGAAAGTCCGCTTTGTAAGTCAGAAGCACCTTTCATAATTGTTGGATTTCCTCCGGAATTAGATGATGTAGTTAGGTTATAAGATATTTGCTTTTGACCTTTGATAGTTTGGTCTAGTGTACCTGACATCGTTTCAAGCTGTGCAATCATCGGATTTGAAGGATCTGCACTCTTTAATTGACTTATCATGGTATCAATACCTGATTTTACTTGTTCATTATAAGCTATTGTTTGATTTAAAGTGCTTCCGGCTGTATTTAAACCTCCCTTTAATGTAGAAGCTCCTTCTTTTGCTGTTTTTAAACTCGTTGAAAGAGTATCTATTTTATTAGATAAAGTGTTTGCTCCGTTTTTTATATCATTTGCTCCTGTTTTTAGCTGTTTGCTTCCATCGGCTAATTTTTTAGCACCTTTATTTAATTTATCTACTCCTGTTGTAAGTGTTCCCGATTTATCTACTAAAGTGGTAATTCCTTTATATAATTCATCTGATCCTTCAACAAGGCTGTTTGAAGCACTTGAAAGTTTACTTAAAGAATTTGTTAAATCCATTAAACTATCTACATCGGATAAGTCTATGTCACTAAATATTTCATTCGTAGCATAACTCATACTTCCGTCAAATGTAAAGTCTTTTACATCGGCACTTACTTCAAAATATGAAGGTATATCTACTCCTTTCATACTTAAAGACTCATCCATTCCCGGAAAACCGTACCCTATGATTAATGTATTATCTCCTTCATCAACTGATTTTCCGTTTGTAACTTTTACATTGCTTATTTTTTTAGAATCCATTATCATCCCTGAAACTATCATAAACGGGTTATTATTGAATGTTGTATTTTTATAATCAAATCTTATTTTTAATTTTCCTGATTTATGTGCTATATCCTCTGCACTTACTTTTTCTCCATTTAAGTAATATGATAGTTTTACACTTATAGGTAGTTTTTTATTTGATGTTCCTTGGTAAGTTATATCTTTTCCTTCACTGTTCCATATTACTTTAGAAAAAGTTTTATTGAATGTTTCTTTTCCTTTAACATTTTTTATATCTCTTAGATTAGATTTGTCTTCGATTTTATCACCTTTTTTTGTGTTTTTTAAAGTGTCGCTTACTATTTTTTTATTTACATTACCGTTTTGGTCTGCAATTACATATACGCTTTCTTCTTTAGTTACTTTTGAACTTTTTGCAAATATACTTGGAGTAAATGTAGAAATTACAAGTAACGAAGATAAAGCTCCTGCGATTATTTTGTTTTTATTTTTCATTTAAAACTTCTCCTTTATTACCTATATTGAATTTATAACTTGTTTTTATTATTAGTTTATCAAATATCATCAATGCTGATGGAAGCATGAATATAACAGTAAACATACTTATGATCGCACCCCTTGATAAAAGAGTACAAAGAGAACTTATCATATCCACTTTTGAATAAACAGAAACTCCGAGAGTTGATAAGAAAAATCCCAAAGCACTTACTATGATTGAATTTATTGATGTTTTAAGAGCTATCGTCACAGACTCTTTTTTACTAAGTCCGTTAGTCCTTTCTCTTTTATATCTCGTTGTCATGAGGATTGCATAATCTACCGTAGCTCCAAGCTGTATAGTACCTATAACTACAGAAGCTATAAATGGTATCGTGGTATTTGTATAGAAAGGTAAACCCATATTTATAAATATAGCGAACTCTATAATTGAAACCAATATAATAGGAAGGGATATTGATTTAAATACGAAGGCTATTATAATAAGTATTGCTATTATTGAAATATAACTTACAACTTTAAAATCTCTGTCTGTTATATCTATTAAATCCTTAGTACATGCGGCTTCTCCTATCACCAGTGAGTTCTTATCGTATTCACTTGTAATGTTATTTATACTTGTTATTTGATTGTTTACTTCTGTTGATGCGGTTTTGTAAGATGAATTTATTATTATTAGTTTATATTTATCGCTTTCTAATAATTCTTTCACGTCGCTTGGTATCATTTCATCGGGTACAGAAGGATCTACTATAGAATCCAGTGATAAGACATCTTTTATACCTTTTACATCTTTTATTTTATTTATCATATTATAGGTATCTTTTCTGGATAGATTTTTATCTGCAAGTATCATATGTGTTGTACCTATATCAAAATCTTTAACTAATGCATTATTTGCAACTATACTTTCTGTTTCAGCAGGGAGTGTATCAGCTAAGTTATAGTAAACTTTTGTATTTTTATATCCGTAAATAGAAGGTATCAATATTATTACAAACAGTAAAGCAAATATTTTATAGTTTTTAACTATAAAGTTACATAACTTATCAAAGTTCGGCATAAAGTTTCTATGTTTTGTTTTATTGATTGTCTTTTCAAAAGTAAGTATAAATGAAGGCAGTATTGTAACGCAGGATATAATACCTATCACTACGCCCTTTGCCATTACTATTCCAAGATTAAGTCCGAGAGTAAATGTCATAAAACAAAGAGCTAAAAATCCTGCTATAGTTGTTATGGAACTTCCTACTATCGAAGTAAATGTATTTGTTATGGCATTTGCCATTGCTTCATTTTTTGTGTCAAAGTTTTCGAGTTCTTCCTGATAACTGTGATATAAAAAAATCGAATAGTCCATTGTAACGGCAAGCTGAAGAACTGCAGTCAATGCTTTTGTTATGAATGATACATCTCCTAAGAAGAAGTTACTTCCGAGGTTATATAATATGGACATGCCTATACTGAGCAGAAAGAATACAGGGATCATAAATGAATCCATTGAAACAGCTAATATTATAGATGTAAGAATAGCTGCTATTATTACATAAACCACTGTTTCCTGATTGACGACCTCTTTTATATCTGTTATTACAGATGACATACCGCTTAAGAAACATTGTTTATCGGATATACTCCTTATCTCTTCCACAGCTTTCATCGTTTCATCCGACCCCATACTTCCTTTAAAGAAAATTGCCATTAATGTTTCATTATTTTCTTTGTTGTTAAATTCCTTATAAATATTATCCGGAAGTATTTCTTTCGGTACAGATGTATCCATTATATCGTCGTACCATATTACCGATTCAACACCTTTTACATTTTCTATTTTGGTCTTCAAGTTTGATATGTCTTTATCTTCCATTCCCTTAACTATATACATACCAAATCCGCCTTTACCGAATTCATCGATGAGTATATCCTGACCTTTCATCGTATCCAGGTCTTTAGGCAGATATGATAATATATCATAGTTTATCCTTGTAGTAACAAATCCTATTACTGACGGGATCAATAAAAGTAAACTTATTATTAAAATCAGTATTTTATTTTTTACTATTTTTTCAGATATTTTTATCATATAATTTCCTCCTCAAGTTTAATATATGAAGGTATATATTAAATAATGACTATTAGTCATTTTATTATTGTAGAAGATTATAATACTAATATGACCATTAGTCAATATATAATAAATAAAAAATGACTTTTGGTCAATTATTTTGATTTAATAATTGACTTTCCTCTGTTAATATAATAATATTTAAAGTAAGGAGATATAAAAATGGGGATTATTGAAGATAAAAAGAAATTAAAATTAGATGCTCTTTTAGATTCTGCATTTAGCTTATTTATAACAAAAGGAATAGAAAAAACATCTGTATCGGATATAACTAAAAAAGCTAAAGTTGCAAAAGGAACTTTCTATTTATACTTTAAAAATAAATATGATATTAATGATACTCTTATTTTCAATAAGTCTACGGAAATTTTTAATGCAGCAAAATCAGCTTTAGAAAAAGAAAATATAAGTGAATTCCATGATAAAATAATATTTATAGTGGATTATATAATTGATTTACTGGATAAAAGTCCAATTATGTTGAGTTTCATTGCTAAAAATTTAAGCTGGGCCGTATTTAAGAAAGTAATAATAGAGGATAATGAAGAAGATAATAAATTTAAAAAATATTTTTACGATTTGATTGACACATCAGGATATAAATTTGATAATCATGAACTTATGCTTTATACCATATTGGAATTTGTAAATTCAACTTGTTATAATGTAATATTATATAATGAGCCTGTAAAACTCGAGGTACTTAAAAAGTTTTTATATAAAGATATAAATGCGATAATAGATAATCATATAATCGAAGAATAAAGACTATTTAGTATTTTAGTCTTTTTTTATTATGTAAATAAAAGTAAATTTCAAAACTGTTGACTACTGATTTTAAACAATATATAATGAGATATAAGTTTTAAAAATTACTATAATATTTAAGTAAAATTTATACGAGGTATTGTATGGCGAAAAATAAAAACATAGTTATAAAGCTGGAACATGTTAACAAGAAGTTCGGCGAAAAAGAAGCATTAAAAGATGTAACTTTTAATGTAAATAAAGGTGAAATATTAGGTTTTTTAGGTCCTTCCGGAGCAGGTAAAACCACTTTGATAAAAATCCTTACAGGTCAGATCCCTTCGGATCTTGGTATTGCAGAAGTATTTAATAAAGAATGTATAAGACTTAAAGATGCAGATTATGAAAGAATAGGTATGGTTCTTGACGACAGCGGAGTTTATGAAAGACTTACTTGTTTTGATAATATTCTTTTCTTTGCAGATTTACATAATATATCAAGACAGGAAGTTCATGATGTATTCGATAAAGTAGATTTAGCGGATGCTAAGTGGGAAAAAGCGGGTAACTTATCAAAAGGTATGAGGCAAAGACTTGTTATAGCAAGAGCTATACTGCATAAACCCGAACTTATATTCTTAGACGAACCTACAAGCGGTCTTGATCCTTTAACAGCTCAGAAAGTACATAAATTATTATTTGAACTTAGAGAACAAGGTACTACTATATTCCTAACTACACATAACATGGAAGAGGCAACCAAGCTTTGTGATCATGTAGCGTTACTTAATGAAGGTGTTATTGTTGAGTATGGTGTTCCTGACGAATTATGCAGACAGTATAATGAAAAAAATGAAGTCGAATTACTTCTTAAATCTGGTAATATAGTAAGATATTTAAATAACAGTGAGTGTGCCGATAAGATAGCAAATCATTTCAGAAACAATGAAGTCGTATCTATCCACTCTTCTGAACCTAACTTGGAAACAGTATTTATTGCTCTTACAGGAAGGAAGTTAATATAATGTCAACATCACTTAGAAAAATAAAAGCAATTTTTGTTAAAGAAATCAAAGATGCACTTAGAAGTAACAGAATAGTATTTTTATTCTTACTTTTCCCTGTATTTGCATATTTGATAACAGCAATGATGAAAGGAAATGCAGGAACAAATCCGCTTATTTTCCTTACAATGCATATATCTATGATACCTTTGATGATTACTGCTGCACTTATTGCAGAGGAAAAAGATAAACAAACTTTAAGAGTACTGATACTATCAAATGTTAAACCGTTACAGTATCTGCTTGGTGTAGGTAGTTTTGTATTCGTACTTAATATAGTTACTTCATGTTTGTTTTTGCCTCTTTTAAATTTAGAGCTTATATATATACCTCAGTTTTTACTTATAGTAATGCTCGGTATACTATGTTCAACGATACTTGGTGCTATTATAGGGGTAATTGTTAAGTCGGGTTCGAATGTAGCTGCTGCAAGTACACCTATAACAATTTTGTTCGCACTTGTTCCACTAATTGCATCGGGTACAGGAAGCGGATTTTTATCTACCATTGCAATGGGATTATACAGCGGACAATTGATGACTATTATATTTGATATAGCAAATAACTTTACTTTCCTACGAGTTTCTATCATGATGGTAAACTTGGTGGTTCTTGCAACTGTATTCGTATTTGTTTATAATCAAAAGAAATTATCGGATTAATGATATTTAGTATTTTTTAGACAGGTTTTTACCTGTCTTTTTTATTTTATAAAAATATAAACATGGAAATAATAATATTATTATTGGATAAATGATGATATATTTAAATTATATTTTGCAACTAAATATAACATAAATGTAAATATTGGTTGGTTTTAAATTTTCTATATTAAATTTATACTTTTGAATTAAGGAGAAGAGTCATGATTTACAAAAATTTAAAAGACTTAAGGAAAAATAACGGTTTGACTCAGGAACAGTTGTCAGAGAAGATAGGTGTTAGCAGGCAAGCCATAGCAAAATGGGAAAAAGGAGAGAGTATACCTGATTTATATAGTATATTGGAACTATCCAATGTTTACTCGGTAACTATCGATACTTTGGTGAGGTATTTACTCGATGATGTAGATGATAAATCCGATGATGATGAAGGCAAATATTTATTTGGTACTGTAAAAGTCGGCGATAGGGGACAAATAGTTATACCTAAAGAAGCAAGAAAAATTTTTAATATCAATGCAGGAGATTATCTTATATTTTTAGGTGATATAAATAAAGGATTGGCTCTTGCTAAGACAGAAATATTCAAACCTATAACAGACGAGATATTAAAAGATAAATAAGAAAAGGACATAATAAAATGAAAGTATTAAATATAGAAAATTTAAATAAAAAGTATGAAAAGTTCGAACTTAAAAATATATCATTTTCTCTTGATGAAGGTAAAATAGTAGGATTTATAGGTAGGAACGGAGCGGGTAAAACGACCGCAATTAAATCTATTATGAATTTTATTCAAATCGATGACGGCGATATAACTTTTTTTGAAAAATATAACAGAGATAATATAAATAAAATAAAAAAATATATTGGTTTTGTAAGCGGAGGTATAGATTATTATTCTTTAAAACCTATCAAAGTTATAACTTCTGTTACGAAGAGATTTTATGACAACTGGGATGATGAAGCATATAAGGATTATATGAATAAATTTAATATCGATGAAAATAAGAAACCCTGTGAATTATCCGAAGGAATGAAAGTAAAATATTCTCTGATACTTGCACTTTCTCATAATGCAAAGTTATTGATATTTGATGAACCCACAAGCGGGTTGGATCCCGTTTCGAGGGAAGAACTTTTAGATATATTTTTAGAGCTTATAAATAAAGAAAAGGTAACGATATTTTTCTCTACTCACATAACATCAGATTTGGAAAGATGTGCAGACAATATCATATATATAAAAAACGGAAAAATCATTTTAAATGAAACTTATGATGATTTGATAAATAAATTTAAATGTGTAAGAATAAACAAAGAAAATTATAAAGTTGAAGATAATAAAAATCTAATAGGAATAAAAGAAACTAAATATGGTTGTGAAGGCATTATAAAGGCAGAGGAAAAGTTAAAAGATTATTATGAATTAATTAATACTGATTTGGAAAATATAATGATACATTTAGAGAGGGATGAAAATAATGAAAAATATATTATATAAAGAATTAAAACTTGCTGTTCATCCGAGTACATATGTATTTTTACTATTATCATCAATGGTAATGATACCCAATTATCCTTATATGGTCATATTTTTCTATAGTATTTTAGGAATATTTTTTATATCTTTAAACGGCAGAGAAACTAAGGATATATATTATTCAATGCTTCTTCCCATAGACAGAAGTGATATTGTGAAAGCCAGGATATTATTTGTTTGCCTTATTGAAATATCTCAAGTTTTGTTACTTATACCTTTTATAATTATAAAAAATATATTTGTATATACACCTAATCTGGCGGGACTCGATGCAAATATTTCATTATTGGCAATGGGATTTTTGATATATAGTATATATAATTATGTATTCTTTACACATTATTATAAGAATGTAAATAAAGTGGGATATTCATTTTGTATAGCTTCAATATTTTCTACTATACTTATGATAATAATTGAATCATCTACACATATTTTTCCCTTTGTAATTAATTATATAGATACTCCCGATAATATATTCTTATTTGGAAAAATAATGATATTAATTGTCAGTATATTTATATTCATTATATCTAATATATTTACATATAAAAAGTCGGTAAAATTATTTAGTGATGTAGATATATAGTTTTAATACCTTATGAAAATAAGGTATTTTTTATTTACAAAAATTGAAAGAAAAATTATCATGTGTTAAAATTAATTTAAATTACTTATAAAGAGGTCAATGATGAGTGAAAAAACGAATGTTATGAGGATATTGGATAAAAAGAATATTAAATATAAAAGTTATACATATAAGGAAAAAGGAGCTATAAGCGGAAGGGAAGTAGCTAGGTATTTAAATCAAAATGAAAATCAAGTTTTTAAAACTTTAGTTACCGTAGGTAAATCCAAAGAACATTATGTGTTTGTCATTCCCGTAAATAAAGAACTTGATTTGAAGAAAGCCGCAAAAAGTGTAGGTGAGAAATCTATTAATATGATAAAAGAAAAAGAGCTTTTACCGCTTACCGGATATGTTCATGGGGGATGTTCTCCTATAGGGATGAAGAAATTATTTACAACTGTCGTTGATATAACCTCAGAAGAATTTGATACTTTTATATTCTCTGCCGGTAAAGTTGGATATCAGGTTGAAGTAAAAATAAATGACTTAAAGAAAGTCATAAAATTTAAACTTGAAGATATCGTATAAATTAAATATATTGACAAAGTTTTTATAAAGTGTTATGGTGTATATACACGAAAAGGTGAGGGTATGGATAATTCAAAAAAATATAGCTGTTATTGTATTAATTTTAGAAGAGCGGCAAATATAGTTACAAAATATTATGACAATTATTTAAAAGAAGTTGGTATTACAATAAATCAGTTTTCTTTACTTAAAAATATATTAAAGATAGAACCTGCTTCGGTAAGCGAGATTGCAGTTAAAGTAGGACTTGAAAGAACTACCGTGGTAAGAAATTTAAAATCTTTATTTAAAGAACAATTAATAGAAGATATTTCAGATATATCTGAAAGAAATAAAAAAGTAAGGCTTACCGAAAAAGGGAAAACTCTTTTAAATTCGGCTGTACCATTGTGGGAAAATGCTCAGAAAGATATCGAAAATAAAATAGGTAAAGAAAATTTCACTAATTTATTAAAAACTTTAGATAGTTTAAATAAATTAGATATTGATAATTAGTATTTTATTTAAGTAAATTTATATTGAGAGGTTTTTATGATTTTTAATTATTTGATTTATATTATATCAGGGCTTGGTGCAGGGATAGGAACCGGTTTGGCAGGTCTTTCTGCGGCGGCGGTTATTTCTCCCATGCTAATTACATTCTTGGGATTTAATGCGTATGAAGCTGTTTCTATCGCGTTGGCTTCGGATGTTTTAGCTTCTGCAGTTTCTGCTTACATATATTACAAAAATAAAAATATAGATATTAAAAACGGGATTATAATGCTTATCGCAGTATTAATATTTACCGTCGTGGGAAGTTATATAGCTTCAATAGTACCCAATTCCACAATGGGTAGTTTTTCTGTATTCATGACATTTTTACTGGGTATCAAATTTATAGTAAAACCCGTTATGACTACTAAAGAAAATTTGGAGAAAAAAGATAAAAAATCCATGATCATAAGTTCTATTATTTGTGGTATACTGATTGGTTTTATATGCGGATTTATAGGTGCCGGAGGCGGTATGATGATGCTTCTTATTTTAACGAGTGTTCTTGGATATGAACTTAAGACTGCTGTCGGTACAAGTGTTTTCATCATGACTTTTACTGCATTTACAGGATTTTTATCTCACACTGCCATAAGTACTACCCCGGATATACCTGCTCTTATAACTTGTATAATAGCTACATTTGTAGGTGCGAGAGTGGCTGCATTATTTGCAAATAAATCAACTCCCGAAAAGTTAAACAGGATAACGGGTATAGTTCTTGCTGTTCTTGGACTTGCAATGATACTTGTAAAAATTATATAAAGTATATTTTATATAAATAAAAAGGAGATATAAAAATGTTTTACGATGAAAAACAAATGGAAGAAAAAGCTGTTTTAGAAACTGCCGCAAAGATGTGTGCCGCTGCGAGAACCGCGCCAAAGGCAAAAGGTGTAGACAATATCGTAACCGTTGTCTTAACCGGAAAAGAAAAGGATGAACTTGCAGATAAAATGGAAGAAGTTTATTTAAGAGAATTCGGAGAAACAGAAGGGCATTATGTAAGGGACGGAAGAAACCTCAGAGCTTCGGATGCAGTAGTATTGATTGGTGTAAAAAAGGCTTATACAGGACTTCCTCATTGCTCGTTCTGCGGATTTGAAAACTGCAGTGAAAATAAAAAGTTAGGCGGAAGATGTGCTTTTAATACATTGGATTTAGGTATTGCTATAGGCTCAGCCGTTTCTGTTGCCGCTGATAACAGGGTTGACAGCAGAGTCATGTTTTCGATAGGAAAAGTAGCCGAGGAAATGGATTATGCTGAGGGTGAAGATATTTTATGGGAAGGTATCCCTATAAGTATCAGCGGAAAAAGTCCATATTTTGACAGAGTTAAAAAATAGAAATATAAAAAAGACAATATATAATTGTCTTTTTTTGTTTTAAGCAGACTTTGTTAATATTGAATAAGTCTATTATTTAATCTATATTGATTAAATAAAATTATATATTTCAAAAAAATAAATAAACCTTTAATGAATGTAAATTAGATTTAATTGTTTTTATATGATATAAAATAAAAGTAATTATTTATTATTATTGATTTAAATAAAATCATATTTATATTGTTTTGATAATATAAATAAAATTAAAATTATGAATTGCGAAATAACAGATTTATTGATTAGTTACATTGAAGAATTTGGTAAATATAATTTATAATAAGTTAAATATCATATTATATGACTTGGTTTTATTTAAATTAAAACAGTTGATTTTAAAAATATTAATATTAATTTTAGAAAATTAATAAAATAATCAAATAGAAATAAAAAGGAGATAATCATGAAAATATCAAAGGTGAATAGCATATGTTTCAGTCCTACAGGAGGTACTGAAAAAATAGTAAATATCATTTTAGATATATGGGATAAGGAACTAATAAATAATATAGACATATCTGTACATAATGAAAACTATGAAAAATATCAATTTAATAAAGATGAACTCTGTATAATCTCGGTTCCGTCTTTTGGAGGCAGAGTTCCAAGTGCTGCAATAAATAATATTTCAAAAATAAAAGGTAATGATACTCCTGCTTTACTTATCGTTTCTTATGGTAACAGAGCATATGATGATACGCTAAAAGAACTTAAAGATATACTTAAAGATAATGGTTTCTTATGTTTTTCTGCTATTGCGGCTGTAGCTGAACATTCCATAATGCACATTTATGGTAAAGGACGTCCCGATGAAGATGATAAAAAAGAATTAACTGATTATGCTAATAAAGTTAAAGATTATTTAAATGATAATGATTATATTAAAGGCAATGTTGAAGTTCCCGGAAATTATCCTTATAAAGAATATAACGGAGTTCCTATAAAACCTAAATCTTCTGACAAATGCATTGAATGCGGGCTATGTGTCAAAAAATGTCCTGTAGGGGCAATACCTATGGATAACCCAAAACTTACGGATAAAGAAAAGTGTATTTCCTGTATGAGATGTATAGAGATTTGTCCTAATAAAGCAAGAAGTGTCAGTAAAGTTATGCTTGCGGCTTCTAAGAAAAAGTTAAAAAAAGCATGTGAGAGCAGAAAAAATAATGAATTTTATATTGAATAGATAGAGCTAAAAAGCAGTAAATAAATACTGCTTTTTTTATTTTTATAATGTTATACATTTCAATAATGTGTCAATAATTATAAAAAAATATTAAGAGGTATTTATTATGGATGCACTTTGGAAAAACACTACTGATTTGCCTAGCTATGAAAGCTTGAAAAATAATATCAATGTTGATGTAGCCATCATAGGAGGAGGTCTTGCCGGTATACTAACAGCTTATAAATTAAAGGAAAAAGGAATAAATGCTGCTATTTTTGAAGCGAAAGAAATATGTTCGGGTACTACCGGATATACGACAGCAAAAATATCTTTGGCTCACGGACTTATTTATAATTATTTGATAGATAATTTTTCTTTGGAAAAAGCAAAAGAATATGCCGACTATAATAAAAGAGCTATAAAAGAATTTGAAGATTTGATAAATAAAGAAAATATTAATTGTGAATTTAAAAAATGTTCTTCTTTTCTTTACTCTACTTTATATGATTATCATTTAAAAGAAGAATATGAAGCAGCTATTAAATGTGGTATAGACTGTGAATTTTTAGATGAAAGAAAACTGCCCAAAAGATTTAAGGGTGCAATTAAATATACTAATCAAGCAAAATTTAATCCTTTAAAGTTTGTAAAACATATAATAAACGGTTTAAAAATATATGAAAATACATTTATAAAAGAATTTAATGGAGATAATAAAGAATTAACTACCGATAAAGGATATAAAATAAAAGCAGATAAAATAGTATTTGCATGTCATTATCCTTTTGTGAATACTCCCGGATATTATTTTTTAAGGATGCATCAGGAAAGATCTTATGTACTTATAGCAGAAAATACGAAGAAGCTTAAAAATGTATATTTAGATGTAGATGATAAGAGTTATTCTTTTAGAAGCTATGATAAGTATCTTTTGTTTGGAGGAGAAAATCACAGGACGGGAGAAAATAAAGAAGGCGATAAGTATAAATTACTCAGAGAAAAACTAAGAACATTTGATAAAGATTATAAAGAAGTCGGACAATACTCGACTCAGGACTGTATAAGTATAGATAAGGTTCCTTATATCGGATTATTTTCAGACTCTCTTAAAGATGTTTATGTGCTTACAGGATTTAACAAGTGGGGAATGACTTCTTCTATGCTTGGAAGTAATATAATTGCTGATATGATATCCAATGGTTTAGATAATAAAAATAGTATTTTTTCTCCAAGCAGATTTGATACCAAAGGCATTGTTAAATCGGCTATTAAAGAAGGTCCATATTCCATAAAAGGATTATCTAAGGAATTTCTTGATATACCAAATACAGAGCTTGACAAACTGCCTTTGGGACATGGAGGAGTTGTTAAGTATAATGGTAAGAAAGTCGGAGTATATAAAGATGAAAGCGGAAAGTGCTTTATAGTTTCTACAAAGTGTCCTCATTTGGGATGTGAACTGTCATGGAACCCTGATGAAAAATCGTGGGACTGCCCCTGCCATGGTTCGAGATTTGATTATATGGGCAATATTATAAATGATCCAAGTGTAGAAAATCTTGAATTTATAGAGAAGAAGTGATAAATTATAGCTTTATGTTTTTGGGCGCGGAATCTGCGCAGCAGGCGTAGTGCCCATAAGATTAGACCTTATTTAATAAGGTCTTTTTCTTATATAATATTTTTTTACTTTTGTAATTATTTGCATTATTGAAGTTACTAATATTATTCCAAAAGAAATTGCCGCCGCTTCTTTTATAACAAGATTAAAAAAATAAATGAAGCTATTCATATTATCTGTAACCAAATTATACATCGTATAATATAAGTCCCCTCCCGGGATCAAGGGTACCAGTATTGGTATTAAGATTATTATCACCGGAGTTTTTATTTTTCTTGAAATGATTTCTGCGAATATAGATAATATAAAAGTTGAAATAAATAAACTTATTACTTTATTTGCATTATAACTGTAAAAAAATAAATAACAAATCCAAGACATTGCTCCTCCGAACGCTATTATAGATATCTTATCTCTTTTTATATTAAAAAGTATCGCAAAACCTACGGAACCCAATAGGGCCATTATTATTTGAATAAGACTTTCTATCATGTTAACCTCCTAAGGGTATTAGAATAAGAGCAAACCCCAGTGCAACCGCTATAGCTTTAAGTAAGGATTCGAGCAACCCCAACAGACCGGATATTATATCACCGTTGATTAAATCTCTTAAAGAATTTGTAAGAGGGATCCCCGGTATCAGAAGCATTATATTGCCTATTATGATTTTATCTATATTACTTCCTACACCCATATTTGATAAGGTTACTGCACTTAAAGCCGTTACTGTAGAGGATAAAAGACTTATAACTATATTATTCATATTAACTTTATTTAGTAGTTCAAGTAATAAATATAAAAATCCTCCTGTCATTCCCGACGCTACAGCATCTAAAAAAGTGCCTCCGAAGAAGACAGAAAAAGCAAATGAAATAGATATATAAGAAAATAAATGTAATACTTTGGGATAATTTTTTGTTTTATCTATATTTTTTATTTCCTTTTCTACTTTTGAAATATTTATTTTCTTAGAACATATATCTCTGGATAGTTGGTTTAAATATTCGACCTTTTCAAAATTTGTATTATATTTTTTAATTCTTCTCGTTTGTGTCAATATTTCATCATTTGAGAGGTGTATAGTTAAAATTATTGTTGATGTAATAGTAAATACATCTACTTTTTTAAAACCGTAAGCATTTCCAATTCTTATCATAGTGTCCTCGACTCTGCTTACTTCCGCTCCCGATACAAGAAGCATTTCACCTATATCCAATATATTAGAAACTAATTTGGAACTTTGCATTCAGTGTCCTTTCTAAAATGTATAAAGTCTTTTTTTTATTATATTAATATTTATGGTTATTTACCGGATTTATTTTAAATTTATATTATATTTATAAATTTAAATAGATGACAATTATCATTGCCATCTATTTTTTGTACGGAGTAATATATTTATATTAAAGGGCATTAATAATATCTATTATTCCTCTAATATCATTAATTATATAATCTGCTCCTGCATTTTTATAAGATAGTTTTACTCTTTCAATTTCTTTTTTCTTATTATCCTGGCTTAAATTATTATATTCTTCCATTGTCAACCCCATTTCAGAGCTGCCTTCGATAATACCTACAGAAATAACTCCCGCATTTTTTCCTTCCAAAATATCAGAAACGGTATCTCCGACTTTAATAACTTCATTTACGGATTGTATTTTTAATTCTTCAATGTTCTTAAATATCATATATGGATAAGGTCTTCCTATTCCATTAGTCGAATCGGGACTGAACCATATATCAGGTTCATATCCTTGCTTCTTTGCCGAGTCGGTTACTATTTTCATCATTTTATCTGTATAACCTGTAGTTGAGCCTATTTTAATGTTCATTTTTCTAAGCTCTTCTACTGTTTCCAAAACATAAGGCTTTACATCAGAATATTTATCCAAAACTTTTAATATCATATCTGAAAATCTATCATGCATGATTTTAACGTCATCTTCATTAAAATCTCTATTATGTTTTTTAGTAAATTCTTTATTTAATCTATCCATATTAAGCATAGTTCTTATATGATCTATTTTAAGCATACCCATTGGTTTTCTTGTTTCTTCCATTGTTGGATTGAGTCCGTATGCGTTAAAAACTTCTATAAAAGTTTGAACGGGTGCAAAACATCCGTAGTCAACCGTTGTTCCCGCCCAATCAAAAATAACTGCTTTAATTTTACTCATTAGTTTACTCCTTTTAAAAATTCTTCTATAATTGCACATAATTTTATTATGTCTTCTTTATATATTTCGCCTATATTACCTATTCTAAAAGAATTTATATTTTCAATTTTTCCCGGATAAATTGCATACCCTCTTTGTTTTATAAAGTCATACATTTCTTCAAATGTGTAATTGGCATTTTTAGGATAAATAAAAGAAGTGATTATTGGAGACTGATATTTATTATCTACATATGTATCAAAACCAAGTTCTTTCATTTTATCTATAAGCAAACGGTTATTGTTATAATATCTTTCATATCTTTTATCAACTCCGCCTTCTTCATTTAACTCATCAAGAGCTTTATTAAATGCAAGGACAGTATGAGTCGGTGATGTAAATCTCCATTTTCCGTCTTTATTCATCGTTTCCCACTGAGAGTATAAATCAAGAGAAAGGCTTCTAGCTTTATTTTTACATTTTAGTATTTCTTCTTTTTTAGCTATTATAAATGAAAATCCCGGTACCCCTTGTATACATTTATTAGCGCTGCTTATGATAAAATCTATATTATAATTTTCCACGGGAATATCAATTCCGCCGAAACTGCTCATGGCATCAACAATAAATATTTTATTGTATTCTTTAACTACTTTACCAATTTCTTCAATATCATTTAATATGCCTGATGTGGTTTCACTATGTACAATAGAAACATGAGTAATAGCTTTATCATTTTTAAGAATATCTTTTATTTTATTTATGTTATGTCTTTTATTATAATCTTCGGTATATATAACGTAATTTATTCTATTATGTTTTGCAATATCCGCCATTCTTTCTCCGTAAGCTCCGTTTGCAAGGATAAGAAGTTTATCATTTTCACCTACAGAACTCGATAATACCGATTCTACGCCAAAAGTACCGCTTCCCTGTATTAAAGTACATACATAATTATCTTTATTGACTTTTGCTAAGTTTAATAATTTATCTGTTATATCTCTTGTTATCTTTTTATAATCCTCATCCCATGTACAATGGTCAAAGAGCATTTGCTCTTTGACCGAGTCAGTAGTTGTAAGTGGTCCCGGAGTTAATAGTTTATATTTCATATTTAGAATTTTAATCCTCCTATTTGCAATTTTCGGAAAAGTCTTGATGCTGTTTCAACAAATCCGCTGATAATTTTTCTTTAAATACTTTAGGATATTTGGAAGAGTTCTCTTTGTTTGTTGTTTCTCCTTCATATAATGCGTTAGGATAATATTTGATCAATTCACTTCTTCCTTTTTCAATGATACATTTTGCGATTTCCATACAAAGTGGATTTGTTTTATCACCTTTATCCACTACTGCTACTGATTCCGTAAGTGAAAAGTTGCCTTCAGTAGGATCGACATAATCTATGGGAAGTCCTTCTTTTTTGTCCGATACCGCTTGTTGTCTGAGACCAAAGCCTATTGCTACTTCTCCTGAGCGGACTTTTTTAATTGGTCCCGAACCTGATTCTTCAATATGAGGTCCTGCATTTTGATAAAGTTTTTTTAGTACTGTAGCTCCTTTGTCTTCTCCGTATTCACTGATTATAGCTTGAATAAGTAACCAAGCTGTTGAAGATGATTTTATATCCGTAACTGATATATTATTTTTATATACATCTTTTGTTAAGTCCTTAATGGATTTAGGCATAGGAAGATTATTTTCTTTTAGTACATCTGTATTTACTATGATTGCACCTTCTTGAGATGTTATAGGAGCATATATTTTAGGAAACTTATCTTTTGTTTTAACATCAAATGTTAATTCTTTAAACATTGTATTTTTATCTTCTGCACTGTCCAGATAAAAAGAAGACATTGTTACCATATCTGCTTCGATATTTTTTCCTTCGGCGATTAACTTTCCTCCAAGTTCGCTTGTTCCAAATGTTTGGAACATATATTTGTCTTTGTATCCGTTAGAATCAAGAGCGGTAGACATAGCTTCAATCGCTTCATCATCTGCATTTGAATATATGATCACTTTATCCGAGTTTGAGTTATTCTCTGCCTTATTATTTCCGCATCCCGCGAAAAGTCCTAATCCCAAAATTAAACATAATAATAAACTAATTAATTTTTTCATTTTCTTTTTTATTCCCCTTATTCTTTTTATTTGCCAGTCTTTCAAAAATAATTTTTATAATTACATTTGTTATCATTATCATTAAAGATAATATAAATATTTCATTGAATTTTGCAAAATGCTGAAGTTCCTTTATTTTAGTTGTAATGACCATTGTTTTGGTTCCAACCAAAAATACTATTGCACTTATCGTTACCATTGCGTTTACAAAGTAATAAGATAATACTTCAAAGATTGTTGATTTTGCATTTGGTGTTACTACTCTTATAATTGTTTTGACCCAGTTATCTCCCATGAGCATAGCGGTAGTTTCCCATGAGCTGTTCATCTTTTCCAAAGAATTTTTAAACATTAGGTACGGTGTTGAAAAGTAGTGAATTATATTACAAATTATGATTAAAGGAAAAGTATTTTGAAGACTTGTTCCCGTAAACATGAGTAAATATGCTATACCTAAAACCATCCCCGGTATGGTGTTTGTTATAATAGATATATTTTCTATTACTTTTTTTAATTTTTTACTTAGCTTACTTCTTGCAGTGGCAAGCGCAGCGCCATACGTAATAAGCATACCTATTACAGCGGTTAAGACCGCTACAAATATCGAGTTTAAATATACCTGACCGAGATTTTGACCTGTAATGGCATTTTTTATATTATCCAAGGTAAATGTCAAGTCATAAGGCCAACCTTTTATAAAAGGTATAAGGAATATTACCAGGAAAAGTGACAGTATCATGATTGAGAATACTGATGATACACAACCGAAAAATACATCTCTTGAAGTATTCTTTTTTATTTCAACTGTAGAAATTTTTTGATATCTGATATTATATTTTTCTAAATAAGTAAGTATCAAAATACTTAAAACTGAAGGTATAAGCATTATTATAGCTATAACTGCTCCGGTATTGAAGTTTGGAAGAGCACCAAGCATTTCTCCATATAAGTTTGAGGCAATCACGGAGTACTGACCTCCTACTGAAGCCGGAATACCAAAGTCGGTAAAGCTTAAGAAAAATGCTTGAATAAATGATGCTGCCAGAGTTCCGAGGAGAGGTTTAAGCAGAGTATTTTTAAATGTCTTAAAGCCGTTATCTCCCATTATCTTGGAAACGATCATAAATTTTTTGTCTATGTATAGCATAGTATTATTTATGAGCATGAATGCTATGGGAAGAGTATATATCACAAAACCCAAAACCAGTCCGTTAAATCCATATATTTCAAAAATCTGTTTACCGAATATTTTAGTAAGAAGTCCTTGTTTACCAAAAGAGTATATAATCGCAAAACCATATGTTATGGTTGGTAAAAGCATTGGTAGTGTACAGCTAAGTTTTATTATTTTCTTTACTTTTTTATTTACATTAGTATATTGGATCGTATAAGACATAAAAAAAGCAATCAATGTTGCTATTAAAGCACTTACTATAGATACTTTGAAACTGTTTAAAAGCACTGTAGAAAAGTTTCTTTCACTGAACACTTCTTTTATATAATCCAGAGTAAAACTGCTGCCATTCAGAAATGCATTACCAAGTATATGCAGTAATGGCATTAGCAGAAAAAAAGCAAAGATAATTAAAATAGATGCATATATTATTTTAATCTCTAAGCCCTTTTTTTGTTTCATGCAAATTCACCGCTTAGATTATTGTTAACTTGAAATAAACTAAATATATTATTTCTTTTTATCTCAAGCTGATTTAATATAAAATCTTTTACGAAGTTATTATTGGGACTGTGAATGATTTCTTCCGGTTTACCGTACTGTGAAATTTCACCTTCGTTTATAATAAGTACCCTATCTGAAAGAGTTAAGGCTTCTTCAGGATCGTGAGTTACAATTATAGTTGTAAGATGAAGTTCTTTTGCGATAGTCTTGATCTTTTCTTTTATTGATTCTTTTATAACACCATCTAAAGCACTTAATGGCTCATCAAGCAGAAGAATGTCGGGTTTCATTACAAGAGTTCTTGCAAGAGCTACTCTTTGTTTTTGTCCTCCGGAAAGCATTTCAATTCTTTTATCTAAATGAGGCTCTAATCCCAAAAGGTGTATCATTTCATTTACTTCTTCTTTTGTGGAGATATCCGGATTATTTTTGAGTCCGTAAGTTATATTTTCATATGCATTTAAATTTGGGAATAAAGCATAGTCCTGAAAAACTATATTAAATCCTCTTTTTTCCATAGATATATTTGTTAAGTCTTTATTATTGAACTTTATTTTGCCGCTGTCTGCATCGGTGAGTCCCAATATCAGATTTAACAGTGTAGTCTTACCGCTGCCTGATGGTCCTAAAATCGATACGATTTCTCCGTCGTTTATTTCCAGGTTAATGTTATTTAAGATAACATTATCACCGTATGATTTTTTTATATTCTGTAATTTGAGCATTATATTTCTCCTTTTTACTTTTCTTGTTTTGTTAAAGTTTACATAAAAAGGAAAGTCTTCACTATCAAATTACTCTTAATTTTTTGTAAATGTTTTGTAAATTTAAAACGCATATGAATTAGAACTTGCAATAAAGACTTTGTAAAATTTATAATCAAAATAATATTCAATAGTACTCAAATAAAAAAGAAGAGTATAATTCTCTTCTTTTCATAATGCATATGAATTTTATCTTATATTTATATTACTGAATAATTTAATAAGAAAATCCGGTGTGTTGGGTAATTCTTTTAATATGAGGTATTTTATATTTTTTGTATTTTCCATTATTGAAACAGGTCCGTTAGCATATCCTCCTGCGGCGATCTTACTTGCAAAGGCAGCTCCTCCTATTGAGTATATACCGATTGACAAACCTCCAATGGCAAATATACCAAGTGCAAATCCTCCTATAGCGATTCCCCCTATTGCAAATCCTCCGATACTTATCACTGAGGCAGAAAATCCGCCAAGCGCCAGTAATAATCCGAGTGCGACCGGACCTATAGAAATAAGTCCCATTGATAATAGACCTATTGATATCAAACCTTTTGCTATATTTCCGATGGCTATGATCCCCTTTGCTTTATATAGACCTCTTCCTATATTTATGTGTATAAACGGAATACCTCCTATTTTTCTTTTGCTGATGTATTCATAGTGAGTTTTGATTGGTATATAGTTAATTTCTTTATTATTTATATTTGTATTTCCTGCAAGTTCATCCAGACTTATGTTATAAAGCTTGCTTATTAATACAAGTTTATCGAACTCGGGATAACTGGAGTTTGTTTCCCATTTTGATATCGTTTGCCTTGAAACACCGATTTCATTTGCAGCCGTTTCCTGTGATATACCTTTTTGTTTTCTTAATGTATATAATTTATTTCCCAGATCCATATTTAACCTCTGTTTTATTTTGTTAACTTAAATATACACCAAAGACATTAAAATAGCTATCAATCTTACTTTGAATTTTGTCAACCAAAGTTAACATAAAAAAATAACTATCATTTTTAAGATAGTTATTTTTTACAACTTATTGTTCTTGAGTTTGTTTTTTGTTCATAGTTGCTCCGGACATCATAAAACATGGAGGTATGAGCGGTATAGCTACATTTATAATATTAAGTGCAGACCAGTTGGTTGTCAAACAAACCAATAATACCATGAATATAGAAAGTATATAGGGTGTTTTCCATGATTCCGGCTTATTTCTGGTCATAAAAGCTACTGCTGCATTTATTGCATGTAATATCAGGATAGCATAGAAGCCAAATAATCCAAGTAATCCTTCTTTTGCACTTATACCTATAGATTTATAAAGTTCTGATGATGATTCGTTTTGTAAAATAACAACAAGTAACAGACTGCCTAATGCTAAAATAATATCCATAATGGCAGAAGCAGTTAAAAAGTTATATCCTTTTGCTTTTTTATTCATATATTTTCTCCTTTAAATTTGTTTATTTACTCAAATTATAACATAATGTTATTTGAATAGATACTTTATATATAGAAATAATAAAAATATTATAGTTTATGAAATTTAAAAACTATCACATAAAAGCTTTGTAAATTTATGCTAAATATTGTATTATATTGTAAGTAAAAGGTAGGGGATTAAAATGGTTAATTTATTAGCTAGAAAGTTTATTAAAAATTATGATGATGTAAATAACGAAAATGTCAGGAGTGCATATGGGATATTATGCAGTATATTAGGCATTTTATTTAATGTATTTTTATTTGGTATCAAATATTTTGCAGGAGTGTTAAGCGGGTCGATTGCTATTATGGCAGATGCATTTAATAATTTATCCGATGCAGGGTCGTCGTTAATTACTTTGATAGGATTTAAGTTTGCGGGGATGGAACCTGATAATGAACATCCTTTCGGACACGGAAGAATAGAATATATAGCGGGTTTTATTGTGTCGGTTCTCATAATATTAATGGGTGTTGAATTATTTAAATCGTCTGTAATTAAAATTTTCAGTCCTGAAGCAATAGATACAAGTTTAATAGCGATTGTTATTTTGATTATATCTATCCTTGTTAAATTATATATGTCTTTATATAACGGAAGTATAGGTAAAAAGATAAATTCATCCGCAATGAAAGCCACTGCTACGGACAGCAAAAGCGACTGCATTGCTACCACTGTTGTACTCATATCTATGTTGATACTTAAACTAACAGGTTTAAATATCGATGGTTACAGCGGAGTGCTTGTTGCTTGTTTCATACTTTATGCAGGTTATGATGCGGCAAAAGAAACTTTAAGTCCGCTTCTCGGGCAGCTTCCCGATAATTCTCTTGTTCAAAGTATCGAAGATATAGTAATGAATTATGATGAGATAGTAGGGATACATGACCTTGTAGTTCATGATTACGGTCCGGGAAGGCTCATGATTTCTCTTCATGCGGAAGTTCCCGGTAGCGGAGATATATACGTTCTTCATGATGCTATAGACAGAGCCGAAATGGAGCTCAGCGAAAAACTTCACTGTGAAGCAGTTATCCATTTGGATCCCATAGATACCGATGACGAAGAAACTATGAGAATGAAAGATTTAGTAAGTAAAAAGATAAAAGAAGAAATAGATGAAGTTATTTCTATTCATGATTTTAGGATGGTAAAAGGTCCAAGTCATACGAATGTGATTTTTGACGCGGTGATACCTCCCAAATATAAAATGAGTGAAAAAGAAGTAGAGGATAGAATAAAAGAGCTGGTCAGCAATAGTTTCAAAAACCACTTTGCGGTAGTCAAAGTGGAAAGTACATATATATAAATAGAACTTTGCCCATTTTGGGCAAAGTTTTTTTATTAATAAAACAATATTAATGTGTTACAATTAACAAAAGGAGATGATAAGATGCCTAAATATAATTCACTTTCTAAAGAGTTACAGCAACGAATAATGGAAGATAGAAAAAATCAAAAGGAAAATCCATATGCTTTTAAAGATGAAAATATCATAAGAAGGGATATTGAGCATGATAAGGCAAATTTGTGGAGACCTGCCTTTGTAAGAGATGTGGAAAAGATTTTGCATATCCCTTATTATAATAGGTATTTTGATAAGACTCAGGTGTTTTCATTATATAAAAATGATGATATATCACGTAGAGGTCTTCATGTTCAGCTTGTTTCGAGAATTGCAAGAAATATTGGAAAAGTACTAAACTTAAACTTGGATTTGATAGAAGCTATAGCCCTCGGACATGACCTTGGACATACTCCTTTCGGTCATGCGGGAGAGGATTTTTTAAGCAGGCTATATTATGAACACACAGGTAGATATTTTAATCATAATGTACATAGCGTAAGGGTTTTAGATAAAATAATAAAGAGAAATATGAGTCTTCAGGTTTTGGATGGGATACTATGTCATAACGGTGAACTTGAACAAAAAGAATATAGACCTGTGCCTCTTAACAGTTTTGATAACTTTGATAAAAAAGCCGAAGCTTGTTATATTGATAAAAAGAATATAGGACATTTGGTACCTTCAACTTTGGAAGGCTGTGTGGTCAGGGTCAGTGATATAATAGCTTATCTTGGTAAAGACAGACAGGACGCCGAAAGACTCAAGATGCTTAAGGGAACAGAAGTGTTTAGTGATGAAGGGATAGGCAGCAGCAATGCCGAAATAATAAACAATTTAAGTGTAAGCATAATGGAGCATAGCTACGGCAAAGAGTACCTTCAAATGGACGAGGTAGCATATAATGCGTTAAAGCTCGGTAAGGTCGAAAATAATGAAATCATATACGGAACGGATAAGGTAAGGTCAGATTACAGCGAAAAAATCGAACCTATGATGAGAGAAATATATGAAAAACTCCTTTATGATTTGGATAAAAAGGATACTTCATCAATCATATACAGACATCATATCAATTATGTAAACAGCAACAATTTTTATACTGCCAAGGACTTTAAATATGAAGAAACAAAACCCAATGATATTGTCACTGATTATATAGCCAGTATGACGGATGATTATTTCATAGATTTACATGAACATCTTTTCCCAAACAGTAAATATAAAGTTCAGTATAAAGGATATTTTGAACATTAATAAATGAATATAGTTCATTGACTTTAATTCATTCATGTGATAATATATTTTTGAAAGGAAGTAAAAATGCGTATTTCTAAAGCACCTGAAGAAAGAAAGCAGGAAATATTGGATACTGCTATGAGGTTGTTTTCCATAAAGGGATATAATGAAACTACTATGGCGGATATAGCAAAAGAGATGAACGTGGTAAAAGGTCTTTGTTACAGGTATTTTGATTCCAAACAAAAACTTTTTGAAGAAGCCATGGATCAATATGTTATACAGTGCAGTGAAGTATTTCTAAATCTTATAAATGACCATTCAAAACCGCTGAGTGAAAGACTGGATTTACTTGGCTCTTTAATGATTGAAACGGATAAGAAATCTAAATATAACAGTTTTTTTCATAAAGACGGAAATGAAGAGTTTCATGAAAGACTCACTATAAAAATGTGCAGATATTTATCTTCTTATTTTAAGGAAGAAATAGAGAGACTGTGTGAATGCGGAGAGATAAAAGTAAATAACCCTGAGGTATTGGTAAACTTTATCATGTATGGTCAGGTGGGACTTCTATCTAGTACAGATAAAAATATAGAGGAAGTTGTAAGAGAATTACGTCATTATATAGATATTTTGATTAAAGGTTAATCCCCGACTTATGTCGGGGTAAATTTTTAAACTTTGAATGAATAAAGGTCAATGGAGGTGAATAATGAATAAATATAAAGAAAAATCAAGAAAATCCTTTAACAGATATGCAGTAGGGTATGATAAAACAAATTGCTGTGATCATGCCAAGAAACTATATGCTAATATAATAAAAGAAGTGGAAAGTATAAATTTTACTTCTATGCTGGATGTTGGCTGCGGTACGGGAGAGCTTATAAATATCATTAGAATTGAAAATGATAAAGCTAAATATTATGGCTTGGATTTGTCGGAGAATATGATAAAAGTAGCAGAAAATAAACTGGGAAATAATGCTGCTCTTACTGTAGGTGACAGTGAAAATTTACCTTATGGAGATAGTGAGTTTGATTTGATATTATGCAATGACTCTTTTCATCATTATCCAAATCCTGAGAAAGTCTTAAGTGAAGTGTACAGAGTATTAAAATATAACGGATATTTGATTATTGGGGAATGTGCTCAGCCGATTATTTCCAGGGAAATAGTAAATATATTTATGAAGTTCAGCAGTGACGGAGATGTAAAAATATATTCGAAGAAAGAGTTTATTAAAATGCTCGATAAAGTAGGATTTAAAGATATCGATTATAAGAAAGTAAATCATACAAGCTGTGTAATAAAAGCAAGAAAATAAGCTATTATCATTCAAGCAATAGCTTAAGCATATAATCCTTATTTTCTATAAATGTTTTTATAAGCTGATAACTGCTAGTTTGTTCATAGTCTATCTTGGAAATTTTATCATTATCAAAGGATAATATCACAGAGTCGGGAAGGGCAAGTAAAATAGGGGAGTGGGTTGCGATTATGAATTGTGCACCTTCTTTTGCAAGTCTGTTTATATGTATTAGTAGGGTAAGCTGTCTTTCTACAGATAAAGCTGCTTCGGGTTCATCAAGTATATATAAACCTTTTCCCCAAAATCTATATTCCACTAAAGATAAAAAACTTTCTCCGTGTGATTTTTCATGAAGAGAAGTACCTCCGTAACTGTTTATAGCTTCGTATTCATCTAATTTACTTGCTACGTTATAAAAGCTTTCTGCTCGAAGGAAAAAACCGTCTTTTGCCGGTCTTGTACCTTTTATTAATGTTAAATTTTTATACAACTGTGAATGAGTATTATTTGTTGAAAAGCTGAAGTTCTTGCTTCCTCCTTCGGGATTAAATCCGTAATTTATGGCAAGCGCTTCAAGTAATGTTGATTTTCCGCTTCCATTTTCTCCTGCAAAAAAAGTTACGTTTTTATTGAATATCAATTCTTTTGTATTTCCTATTGATTTTATGTCTTTAACATAAGAACTCTCTTTTATTTCATCAAAGTTTATTTTAATTCCTCTTATAAATAAATCATTCATAATATTATTTCTTATCTTTTTTAATTAGTTCTTTTATTGCCTCTATTGAAACTTTGATTACTTCATCCGTATCGTGGACTTGTATGTTTTGTAAACCTGCTTTTTCTCTTTCCTGATTTGCTATTGCAAGAAAACATGCACCGCATCTTACCTTAAGGTAGCTTGCAACTATAAATAAGGCAGCACCTTCCATTTCACTCGCTTTACATCCAAGTTTACACCATGCGTCCCATTTAGATAGTAATTCATCTTTATTTGGAAGGGTTTCCGGTCTGTGCTGTCCGTAGAAAGCGTCTTTACTTTGTACCACTCCTATATGGTTTCTGATACCCAGTTTATCTGCGGCATTTTTAAGAGCAGTTATTATTTCAAAGTCTGCTACGGCAGGGTATTCTATAGGGGCATATTCTTTGCTTGTCCCTTCAAACCTTATGGCGGAATTTGCTATTACCATGTCACCGCCTTTTACATCTAAGTCCATACCTCCGCAGGTACCTACCCTTATAAATGTATCGGTTCCGCAGGCGACCAATTCTTCCATTGCAATGGCTGCGGAAGGTCCGCCTATTCCTGTAGATGTTACAGATACCTTTTCTCCGTCGACAAATCCCGTGTAAGTAATGAATTCTCTTGAATCGGCTATTAATTTAGGTTCGTCAAAATATTTGGCGATTTCTTTACATCTTTTTGGATCTCCCGGTAGAAGTACGTATTTACCTACTTCTCCTTTTCCTACTCCTATATGATATTGTTTTCCGCTTCCTTCAGCATAATCTATCATGTTAATTCTCCTATTTGTAGTTTTCTATGTAATCAAAACATTTTTTGATATTATCCGTTATATAGAATAAATTAAATATTTTTTCTCCCATCATGCCTTTATTTAAAAGCATTTTCATGAATGATATTATTTCATTGAAAAATCCATTTATATTAAATAATACTATTGGTTTATTTAATACATTTTTACTTGATAATACAAGTATTTCAAAGAATTCATCTAACGTGCCTATTCCGCCCGGTAAGATTATAAACCCGTCAGATATTTCTTCCATATAATATTTTCTCTCACTCATATTCTTTTTTGATATCAACTTTGTGCAGTCTTTATAAACATAGGTTTCCATATCGGAATCATTTAAAATCACTCCGATTGTTTCTTTTTTATTATTATGAACTTCTCTTGCTAATTCTCCGAGAAGCCCGTTTTTTCCTCCTCCGTAAACTAAATTATGCTCTCTTTTACAGAGTTCTTTCGCTATATTTTTTGATAATATTAATAAATTTTCATCTTGATTTTTACTATATGAACCATAAATGCATATATTCATTTTATCACCTGCTATCTTTTTATTATATTATAACATATATTTATTTTTATGTTGAAAGTAGTGATTATAAATAATTTAATAGTTTTACATTTAATACTTAAAAGTTATGTTATGATATATAAAATAAATATACAAAAGCGGAGAATAGGATGAAAGGTAAAGTGATTTGCAATATTGAGGATTTATTTATTCCAATATATGAAAGTCTTGAAATTTTAACAGGATGCAGAATAGTATTTATTATAAGTGGTAAGAAACATGTTTTATCACTGGAAGGTGATGACAGCGGAAGTACAAGAGAAGTATGTGATTTTTATTTGGATGATAAAAAATTTAATTCACTTGAAGATTTAAAGAAGTATGGAATGATTGACGGTGAATATTTACTTGATATTAAAGAAAAAATTGAAGTCGTTTCAATAGATGATGAACCTGCAGTAAGCTATATACCATATACTGAATTTATTGTCGGTAATGATAAATTAAAAGAGAAAAACAAAAAATTCAAGAAAAAGTATGTTAATCGAAAACCGATTGCTATCTCAAAATTTTCCCTTTTCAAAAATTCAATTAAAAGCTTATTTTTAGTTATGTCTGTCATATGCTCGTTCTTACTAATAATAATGACAGTTATAGGGATAGTAAATTTAGATAAAAATGGATTTACAATGCTGGATTTTATTTATATGTGGATGATCATTATAGCTATGTTTTTAGGTATAATTTTTTTCTGTTCGATCCGCTTGATAAAATCTATTATATATATTATTAAGCAAGAAAAAGAATTTGGTATATCTTTTAATGATTATTTTAAGGATAAATATTTAAATAAAGATTTGATTTATAAATCCTATGATTGGTTTATAGGTATGGGCAACACAGGATTTATTGCATTTAATAGGAATTATATAAGTAAGATATCAGATATAAAAAAAGAAGGCGGTTTAGGTACTCATAGAACTTATACTATTAAAGTTATAATCAGTACAGGTAAAGTTTTAAGGTTAAAGTTCAATTATTTGGAGGAGCCTTTGGTAAATGATTTTAAAAAATGGTATTTAAATAAAGACAGATAATCATCTGTCTTTTATAATATATAACATAAAATGGGTATGGTGATAAAGGAGCATATGGTCGTTATAAATATACTTTTTGAAGCCAGCTGATAATTCCCGTCAAATCTATTGGCAAATATGTTTGATATATTTCCCACGGGCATCGCAAGTACTACGACGGTTATCCCTAAAATCAAGGGGTCTGTCAATATAGGTTTTAATAATATAAGTGCTATCAAAGGAATTATTATTTGTTTTATTAACGTATATGGATATAATTTATATTCTTTAAATATTTCTTTCACAGGCATTGTGGCAAGAGATGAGCCTATCAACATCATTGCCAGAGGAGTTGTGATATTTCCTATCGTAACAAAGGTGTCGCTTATCATTAAAGGAAGTTTTATATTTAACAGAAATATAAAGAGAGCGATTATACTTGCAATCATTGCGGGATTTATCATTTCTTTGATTTCAAATTTGATACTTTCTTCTTTATCTAAATTAAATAAATATATCCCAAGACTGTATGCGAATAATCCAAATACCATATTAAACAGGCTGCATAAGAATACTGCATTATCACCAAATATTGTTTTCACTACGGGGTAACCCATAAATCCAATATTTGAAAATACTGTCATAAATAAATATAATCCGAAGTTTTCTTTTTCGACTTTTAATAACTTATTTAAAATAAATGCAACAAAAGGAAGAATGATATACATAAGAAATGCTATTAACAAAATTGTAAATATTATGCTTTTTTCATATGGAACTTCTCCGGTCGATACCGAGCCTAAAATAAGGCAGGGCGTAGTTACATTTAGAAGTAATATATTCATTTTCTTAGCAGATTTTATGTCTATATATTTTACTTTATAACATATATATCCTACTCCCATTATTAGGAATAATTCTATCATCTGCATAATTATATTACTTATATTCATAACTTACTCCTTTATATGTTTTTTACCACATTAAGTTTGATATTATTTTAAATTCAATCTGAGATTTTGTTTTCTTTTTTTCTTTATATGGAAAGTTTTTATCATATTCATTAAACTTTTCTTCATCGATTTCAAAATCCGGACTTTCTATAAATCTATATCCGTCAGTGTCTTTTAAATACCCTTCTTTAAGTTCCAGTGCAAGAAGCGGGACTGCATCTTTTCCCTCTGAAGTCTTGATGCCATATTTTATACCTAAGGTAAAACCGAACTTCTGATATAATTTAGGATTTCCATATATAACGATTGCCTTATATCCTAACTCCTTAGCTTTACTTATTGAGTGTTTTATTAGTTTACTTCCTATACCCTGCATTTTATATTCCGAAAGTATGCTTACAGGACCAAAGCTTATTATATCTTTTACTTTATTGTTTGATGAAATAAGTTTAGAGTGAGTGTAACCTATGTGACCTATTAGTCTGTTATCTTTTTCAACTATAAATGCAAGCTCTTTTATATAATCCTTGCTTGAATGCAGTTTATTTAAGATATAATGTTCAAAACAACCTTCAATATATACATTATAAAATGCTTCTCTTGTTAATGTTTCTGTTTCATTATAATCTTCTTTATTTTCCAACCTTATGATATAGTCCATTACTATGTTATTCTCCATTTCTTTATTTAAATATTAATAATATCACCTTACAAAAAAGACATGAGAATATCATGTCAAATATCTTTAATATTTGGTATGCTTTTACTGTCCATGTAATTAAGATTAAAAAACAAAAACAGTGAATTCTATCTTACGATTTATAAACATCGTTATTGATTTAATAAAAAGATTGTTTACACATTATAGCATAAATTTATTGTGTTAAATAGTTTATTGATTGATAAAAACTTATAAAGATTATATAATGATAAAAATAAGTATAAGGAGAATGAATTGAAAGAATTTTTATTTCCGGTTTATAATATTGATGAGTTATGCAGACATAGTTCTTCAAATATAAAAGACTTTTTGAATGACAGTGACGGGAAAGACTTTAAAGTGTTGGAAGAGTCTTCTTTTATTGGATATTTAATTGCTTTATTTATTTTTTTCGCTGTTCAATTAGTATTGACTTTTATATGTAAATTTTACTTTGGTGTTTTTCCATGGATTTTATTAATTATTTCTGCATTTTTATATATAATGTATTCTGTTATTTTTTATAAATACAAAAAAGATATGACGAATAGATTAATAGGCTTTTTATCTAAGGTTTTTGCAAGTTTACTTGTATCAAGTATATTTTTAGGAATTAGCAATGTTATATGTATTTTATTTTTGAAATATTTTTCTAATTTGATAGTACTCAAAATAGTTTTTATGATTTCTTTACCGTTTGTTTTTATATTTTATAGAATAGCGTCAAAATATTATATAAACTTTTTTTTAAATGGAAAAATTGATAAAAGGTTTTATTTATATGTAGCTGTATTTCTTATATTATTTTTACCGTTATATTTTATTGTTCCTAATTGGTTTTGTATGGTTGCATTGATATTTTCATACTTCTGCTTATTCGTTATTGTACCGGTCAGTATATGTAATTATAGATATTATGAAGAATTCAAAAAAATATATGAAAATTATATTAATAATTATAGGGTAAATAGTATCAAAGATTTAGATGACATTGAAGGTAAAAAGTTCAGACATATGTGGAGTCTTGGTTTTTATGTTGTTATGGCACCTCTAGCTTTGTCTATTTCTATAATGTGTGTGATATGGTTTTTCGATTTTAAATATTTAAGTATACTACTTATGTTTGGAGCAGCCTTTATTTTTGTTATCCCTTTGGTAGTAATCAATTATTTATGGTTTGGGAAAATAAATATTGTAGCTGATGAAGAGGGGATAAGTACTCTTAGAGATTATACTAAGTGGGAAGATATAAATTCGGTTCATTACGAAGCTGCATCGTATAGCAGGACCAGTTATACTCCAAATAAATTATATATACATACTTACGACGGAGATATTATTAAAGTAAAAAATGGATCATATTTATTTCTTATTTATTTAAGGAAATACCATCCTGATATTATGACCACAAACGAAGGATTAAAATCATATTTTACTATTGGAATAATAGCAGGTATTGTATTTGGGATAATATTTAAATTTGTAAATTAAAAGCAGGTATCGTTACCTGCTTTTAATTATTATTTATCTATATCTACATCTACTAATTCATATTCTCTTAAGCCTATTTTAAGTTCGTTTGCTGCTTTAATAGTCAAAAGTCCGTTTCTGGATTCAATTCTTTCTATTAAATCTTTTTTGCCTTCATCTTTACTATTATATACTAAATTGATACATGCTTGATCCAGGGCAACAGGGTCAAGTGATGATAATATTCCGATGTCTTTGATTTTTGGGTCTTCTGCTACCGCACAACAGTCACAGTCTACCGACATATTACACATCACATTTATAAATGCAATATTATCTTTTTCATAATCCATTATTGATTTTGCCGAATCTGCCATTGAAATCAAGAAAGAGTCGTGGTCTGCTTTGAACATATCATCGAACGTGCCTCCTCCGTGAATATATGCTTTACCTTTGCTCGATGCTATACCTATGGAAATATTTTTAAGCGCTCCGCCATATCCTCCCATGGGGTGTCCTTTAAAATGGGAGAGAACCAGCAATGAATCATAATTTTCTAAGTTTTTTCCAACATAATTTTTATCGAGGATTTTTCCATTCTTAACAGGTATTTCCATGTCTTCCTTTTCGTCCATAATGTCTACCTTAAACATTTCGCTCCAGCCATGTTCTTTCATTGTTTCCCAGTGTGCTTTTGTTGTGTTCCTTTTTCCTTCATATGCAGTGTTGCATTCTACAACCGTACCGTCTACATAATCTATAATGTCCTTCATGAATTCCGGTCTTAAAAAGTTTTGATTGCCGACTTCTCCGCTGTGGACTTTTACAGCGATTTTTCCTTTTAGTTCTCTGCCCATCACTTTGTACATTTCCACCATTTTTGAAGGTGTGATTTCTTTTGTGAAATAAACTTTGCTTTTCATTTTATTTACCTCTTTGTTTTATTTATTTTAACTGTGCATTTCAATTCTTTTAAGAGCTGATAATAGTTCCTCGAAATGATTAAAATCATTGGATAATAATTTTTTATAGATGTCATATATATTATATAAATATTTTACCACTTGGAGTTAACTCTAAGTCAAGGATAAATATAAAATAAATAATAAAAAACAGCAGTTTAATAAACACTGCTGTTTGATTTTTTTATTTAGAAGAACAAATGAATGACTATTGCCGCTAAAGGTATGGCTATGACCGTTCTTTCCAAGAAGCAAACTATAATCTCCCAAAATTTGATTGGAGATTTTGTTGCAAGCATAACCGTTGCAGTTTCAGAGAAGAAAATAATTTGTACTATAGAAACAAGCGTAACGAATACTCTTGCGGGTTCGCTGATTAAGGTTATTTTTGTTCCCATAACTAGGACAGGTAAAAACATTTCAGCTATACCAACGGGAATAGAAGGTGCAATCAGTGAAACATCTGGGACTTGACATATTAATAATAGTGGTTTAAATATATTACCGAGCCACTGGAATACAGGAGTGTATTCTGCGAGTATCAATGCCGATACACCTATTGCCGATAGCATTGTAAGCACTTGAGGTAATATAAGCAAGCTGTCCATTAAACTTAATTTGATATCGGTCGCTACTCCGTTTGCTATACCTGCTCTTTTTACTGCACGGCTGAAACCTGTTTTAAATATAGATAAACTTGCTTTAGCACCGTCTTTTCTTTCTGCTTCACTTTGTTCTCTTCCATTATGGTATACATTTTTTTTCTTTGAGATAGGAGGTATTCGAACCATTATCATTTCCATGATGAAAACAAGCACAAAGCTGATTGCATATATTTTTAGAAATAAATGACCTAGATTTGCTGTATTTATTACAAGATATGCAAAACCGATACTTACCGCACTAAATCCGGTCATTATTGCGACCATTTCTTTATCGGTGTAGGCATTTTTCTTCCAAAGCCTGTTTGTAATTAGAACTCCGAGGGAAGATGAGCTTACAAACGAAGCTACTGCGTCCAGAGCGGCTTTTCCCGGAACCTTAAACAAAGGTCTCATAAAAGGTTCCAATAATGCTCCTACGATTTCAAGTATTCCATAGTTAAGCAAGAAAGGCATGAATATCGCTCCTACTATGATAATACCGAGGACACCTAGAACGATAGGAGGTACTACACTTCCGCCCGTTGCGTCTCCAACGATGAATTCGGGACCGACAAAGCCGGCAATATTCATTTTCATCGCATATAAGAATACATATATAAATCCTAAAGAATATAGGACAGTGTGAATTATTGTATCATTTTCATATACTCCTGCAAATGTGGATGTACATGTGCTCTTTTTTATGTACTTATAATAAATATGAGCACATAGGTTCCCTCCCACTATCAAGGCAATCACCCAGTATGCAAAATTACCCATTAGCCCTATAAGCCAGTTATATACTATACTAAATATGATCTCACTGTCGCCGTTATGAGGAACGGATACAAAGAATACCAGTACACCAATTACAGAACAAATAATTAGTCTTATAAGACTTTTTATAAATTTTTCTTTATTGAATGTTATATTATCCAGCTCATTTGAAGGCATATCCGGATCATAGACTACTTTTGTTGTTGTATTTTCCATTTATCACTCTTGCCCTTTCTATTTTTTCTTTGTAGCTAGAATTGACAAGAATTCAAATACTATATTTGCACCAAGATAAGCTGTGATTTCTCCATGGTCATAAGCAGGTAGAACTTCAACCAAATCCATTCCGATAAAGTTAAGGTCTTTGAGTCCTCTTACCATTTCAAGAGATTCCCAAGAAGTAAAGCCTCCTACTTCAGGTGTACCTGTACCCGGAGCATATGCAGGGTCGACAAAGTCGATATCGAATGTTAAGAAACAAGGTTTATCTCCAACTCTTTCAAGGGCTGTTTCAAGTAATTTTTTACTTCCCATTTCTCTTACTTTGTGTCCCGGAATGAGTAGCATTCCAAGTTCTGCAGCCATTTTATGTTCGTCGGGGTCATATAGTGAACCTCTCATACCGATTTGAATTGAATGCGAAGGATCTATTAAACCTTCTTCCAATGCTCTTCTGAAAGGTGTTCCGTGGTTATATTTTTCTCCGAATACTTCATCACATAAATCCGAATGAGAATCGAAATGAACCAATGCAACAGGTCCATATTTTTTAGCTACTGCACGAAGTTCCGCTAAAGTAATAGAGTGGTCTCCTCCAAGAACTATTGGAACAGCATTTTCATCGACTATGCCTTTGACTCCTTCTTCGATTGCTTTGTAAGTAGGGTGGATATATCCCGGAATAACAGGAAAGTCACCGATATCTCCGCCTTTTAAACCGTCCATGATATTGACTTGCATCAATACATTATTGGGTTTCATCATTGCGGATATGTTACGTATCGCATTTGGTCCGAACCTTGAGCCTGAACGAAATGAGCTTGCGGTATCAAAAGGTGCACCTGCGATTACAAAGTCTAGTCCTTTTGCACTATCCACTTTATCCATTCTCATAAAAGTCCCCATATTACAAAATCTAGGTGATGATAGGGCACTTGCGGGTTGTTTTACTTCTGACATAATAATAATTTCCTCCTTAGACATTTCAAAATGTTATAAAATATCCTCTTTTTGCCCTTAATAATAGCATATTTCGACATTATTTTCAATATATTCTGAATATTCGGGAGGAGGGGGTATATAATATATTATAAGTTGTTTTAATAATATTTATTTAATTATATAATTGTCTTTCAATTAAAAATTTAAATATTAAAAAAATTATATAAAAATTAATACTTAAAATGCTAAAACCAAGAATTGATAATATTTTTATTATGCATATTTGTATAGTATTTTTTAATATAATAAATAAACAATTTAAAACTATATTTGCAATTTCAAAATAAAATGCTGTTTTTATATAAGTGATGTAAACACCTAATTCAGATTTGCTTACTATTTGTTTATCAGAGCTTTTCTTTAATTTATCTACTAAAGAATTTGAAGAAATTAAATTTGTTATAGATGTTGTCAGGATTACTAAAAAGAATGATAATATTGTTATACTCTGTGAAACTATTTTTGAGTAATCCAATTTTAAATAGTATGAAATTAAAGTAGATATAAAAAAAATTAATACTATTATCTTTCTATGATGTTTATACATATTTACCTTCTATATTTTTTATAAAAAGGTTTTGCACTTCTTTTGAATTATATTGTTCATTTTCATCTTTCTTTACATCTATATTAATTTTTTCTATAATATTATTAAAATCAAATATTTGCTCTATTCCTTTATCATCCTCTCCAATTAATATGACATTTTCAAAATATGCATTATTTCTATTACTTTTTAACATATTAATAGTTTTTTTCAATGTTGAAATTGGTCTACGAGAATAATCTAGTTGCATTTTTAATTTATATGGGATATCTATCCCTAATACATTTATTTGTCTATTAAAAATAGTATCTGGCTGATAATTTACTATATTATGATATTCTGTAAAAGATATGGTTTTTAAATATTTTATAGCTTTTTGAAAATCATCTAAAGAGGAGTAAATGTTTTTTATTATAATATCATAACCTAAACGTGATTTTATATATGTTTTTATAAATCCCTTTTTATTTATATTACTTATATATAATCGTTTTGTATTTATATCATATGCTATAAATAGCTGTTCTCTTAATTCAACTTTAGATTTATCTCTAGTATTATTTATTATTTTTTTTGTAGTATCATCATACACTGTTGTACCATATTTATTTTTGTTTTCAAACTGACAATATATCCATAATATATTATTATTTATTTTTTTAGGTTGTATTGTATAAATATAATTATTATATTCAAATGTATCATCCGTTAAATTAAATAGTTTTTGTATTTGTATATTATCAGGTATATTTCCGTCAATAATCATTTGAAATGTTTGAAAATGCATTTTTGCTCCTTAACATAATATTAAATATATAATAATATTATACAACGATTACATAAAAAAGACAAATTCCGACATGTACTACTTTATCTCATTAAAAAAGCACTTCATATTCTGAAGTGCTTTTTTATTCTACTCGAACTCAATCGTTCCCGGTGGTTTACTCGTACAGTCGTACAGTACTCTGTTTACGTGGTCGACTTCGTTTACTATTCTTGTCGTTACTTTGTGAAGGACATCCCAAGGAAGTTTTGCTGCTTCCGCCGTCATAAAGTCTGAAGTCATTACCGCTCTTAAGGCTATTGCATAGTCGTAAGTCCTAAAGTCTCCCATAACACCTACCGAACGCATATTTGTAAGTGCCGCGAAGTATTGTCCTAGGTCTTTGTCTATTCCTGCTTTTGCGACTTCTTCTCGGTAAATCGCATCTGCGTCCTGAACGATTTTTATTTTTTCTTCGGTTACTTCTCCGATTATTCTAATGGCAAGTCCCGGTCCCGGGAATGGCTGACGCATTACCAAGTATTCCGGAATACCAAGTTCTTTTCCTGCTTTTCTAACTTCGTCTTTAAATAAATCTCTTAGAGGCTCAATGATTTCTTTAAAGTCTACATAATCAGGAAGTCCGCCTACGTTGTGATGTGATTTTATTACCGCACTTTTATCAAGACCGCTTTCCACAACGTCCGGATATATCGTTCCCTGAACCAAGAAATCCACAGTTCCGATTTTTTTAGCTTCTTCCTCGAATACCCTTATGAATTCTTCTCCGATGATTTTTCTTTTTGTTTCCGGATCTGTAACGCCTGCAAGTTTATCGTAAAATCTTTGCTGTACATTCGCTCTTATGAAGTTTAAATCGTATGGACCGTCGGGACCGAATACAGCTTCGACTTCATCACCTTCATTTTTACGAAGAAGTCCATGGTCTACAAAAACACAAGTTAGCTGTTTACCTACCGCTTTTGCTAGCATTACCGCTGCTACGGAAGAGTCGACTCCTCCCGATAATGCGCATAAAACTTTTCCGTCACCAACTTTTTCTTTTATAGCTTTTATTGTATCCTCTACGAATGAGTCCATCTTCCAGTCGCCGCTGCATTTACAAATATTATATAGGAAGTTATTTATGATTTTAGTTCCTTTTTTTGTATGCATTACTTCAGGGTGGAACTGAACTGCATAAAGATTTTTATCTTTGTTTTCCATTGCTGCCACAGGGCAAACAGGAGTTTTTCCTGTAACCTTAAAACCTTGAGGTTCTTTAGATATATAATCCGTATGGCTCATCCAGCAGACATTTTTTTCATCTATATCTTCAAATAGTAGGGAAGAGGTATCAAGTTCGACTTCGGTATGTCCGTATTCACTAACCGGAGCTGTCTCAACTTTTCCTCCAAGCTTATGTGCCATCAACTGTGAACCGTAGCATATTCCAAGGATCGGGATCCCTGCTTCGAATATTTCCTTTGTGTATGTTGCGGAATCTTCACCGTATACACTGTTAGGACCTCCGGTAAAAATAATGCCCTTGGGATTTAAATCTTTTAATTCTTCTAGAGAAATAGTGTAGGGTTTTATTTCACAGTAAACATTACATTCTCTTACTCTTCTTGCGATAAGCTGATTGTATTGTCCTCCGAAATCTAAAACTATTACTAATTCATTTTTTTTGCTCATATTTTATTTTCCTTAAAATTCTCTTGTATAGTTTGGAGACTCTTTTGTTATTGAAATATCATGAGGATGAGATTCCTGTAGTGAAGCAGCTGTTATTTTAACAAAGTTTGCATCGTTTCTAAGTTCGTGTATTGTAGCACATCCACAGTATCCCATTCCTGCTCTGAGTCCGCCTAGAAGCTGGAATACATTGTCAGCAATATTTCCTTTGAATGGAACTCTTCCTTCAACTCCTTCGGGAACAAGTTTCTTCTGTCCGCTTTGGAAGTATCTGTCTGAAGAGTTATTTGCCTGTGACATGGCAGCTACTGAACCCATTCCTCTATATGCTTTGAATTGTCTTCCTTGATATATTATAAGTTCGCCCGGAGCTTCTTCTGTTCCTGCAAACATGCTTCCAAGCATTACTGTGCTTGCACCTGCTGCGATAGCCTTTGTGATATCACCTGAGAATTTGATACCGCCGTCGGCAATTACGGGAACACCATATTTATTACCGACTTCCGCACAGTCCATTACCGCCGTGATTTGAGGCACACCAATTCCAGAAACAACTCTTGTTGTACAAATGGAACCCGGACCCATACCAACTTTAACCGCATCGGCGCCTGCTTTTATTAAATCTTCTGTTGCTTCTCCTGTTGCAACATTGCCGGCGATGATTTGTAAATCTGGATGAACATCTTTAATTTTCTTTAGCCAGTCCGAAACATTTGTTGAATGTCCGTGAGCTGTATCAAGCACAATAACGTCAACTTTTGCATCTACCAGTGCCTGAACTCTTTCCAGTGTATCCGCTGCTGTACCCACTGCAGCTCCAGCAAGAAGTCTGCCTTGTTCGTCTTTTGCGGCATTTGGATATTGAATTTTCTTTTCGATATCTTTGATTGTTATAAGACCTTTTAACTTAAAGTTTTTATCTACTATAGGAAGTTTTTCAATTCTGTTTTTCTTAAGTATTTTTTCTGCTTCTTCTAAAGTTGTACCTTCGGCTGCTGTGATCAAGTTGTCTTTAGTCATTGCATCTTTTATTTTTTTCTTAGGGTCTCTTTCAAATCTCAAGTCTCTGTTTGTGATGATGCCAACGAGTGTACCTGTTTTGTCCGTAATAGGTACTCCTGAAATTTTATATCTTGCCATGATTTCATTAGCGTCTTCAACTACATGTTCAGGAGATAAAAAGAATGGATCTACAATAACCCCATGTTCGCTTCTTTTTACTTTATCGACTTCGGCTGCTTGTTGTTCAATAGTCATATTCTTATGAATAATACCTATACCGCCTTGTCTTGACATTGCTATGGCAAGCTTTGATTCTGTTACAGTATCCATTCCCGCACTCATTAGTGGAATATTAAGTTTGATTTTCTTTGTTAAATATGTTGATGTGTCTACCTGTGAAGGAATAACATCGCTTTTTCTCGGTATTAATAATACATCATCGAATGTTAGTCCTTCTTTTAAAATTTTACCCATGATTGCCTCCTTATAATATAAAAAAATCGAAGATAAAGTCTCTGCTATCTTCTAAAAAGTAAACTGTATTTTAATTTATATATATATTAATGCAAAAAGCTATTTTTGTAAACAGAAAATGCAATAAAAAATGAGAAAAAATTGTTAAATATTTAGGTGATTATAATATTAATTATATAAAGATAATTTAAATTGTTGTTTTATATAATATATGGGTGTTAAACAGTCAAATATTATAATTAATTTAGAATATTCAAAATAAATTCAAGTTAAATTAAGTTTTGAATATTATAATTTATAATGTATTACTTTGAATATTAATTTCATAATGTTTCACGTGAAACATTTAGTAACTTTATATTTAAAGGATATATGAAATTAAATTAATTAATTTTAATAAAAACAAAAATTATTGATTATACTTTGTAGTATTCAAAATATTTTAAAAATCAAATATTTTATTGTGAAGAATTGAATAAGGCTGGAAATGAGTTTGAATGTTTATTTTTGTTATTTAATATATTGGAGATAACTATAATATATATTTTAAATGACTATAAAACTTCATTTTATTTATTATCCGAAACTTTATATAATAAAAATACTTAATAAATTGAATATATATTTATTTCAAGGGGAGAAAATAGTATTCATAAAATCAGAAATAAATTTGCACATTCTGATTTAATATGTTTTCATTATGTTGGATATGATAAAAGTTAAAAAAATATATTATTCATTGAATGAAAATTAAAATTGTTTAATTCTATATGATAAATTAGCTTATGCCATTTTCCTTATTATTTATAAACTTATATTTCTTAATTTATTAATTGGAGAAAATATAGTCTTCTCTGATTAAGATATTTTTTTCAATATATATATACATACATTTAGAATTCAAAATTATTTCATCCGAAGAATTATTATTGTTTAACGGCTATATATAGGGAAAATAGAAAATAAAAGAAGAATGTGAATATAATAATGATATTTATAGGTTAGCTGATAATGCAGGGAGTGATTTTCTTTATTAACAAATTATTAAATATTTATTTGATAAATAAAACAAGTTAATTTTATATCAATTAGATTAAATAAGAAATGAAGAATAAAATTATGTTTCACGTGAAACATTTTTAATATTAAATTTATTGAAGGGGTACTTTTTCTGTGTTACAATGTAGAAAGTAAAAATATAATAGGGAAGAAGTAAGAAATATGACAAAGATAATATCATTATTTAATCAAAAGGGAGGCGTTGGTAAGACAACTACCGCAGTTAATTTATCTGCATGTCTTGCAAAAATGGGTAAAAAGGTGCTTGGGATCGACCTTGACCCTCAAAGTAATTTTACCAGCGGACTTGATATAGATAGAACTAAACTTGAATATAGTACATATGACATTATCGTCAACGATATAGACGGAAGTGATGTCGTTATAAATACCGAAGTAAAAAATTTAGATTTGATACCTTCAAGTATTGATTTAGCAAGTGCGGAAATTGAAATAGCTAGTAAGCCGAAGAGAGAAACTATTCTAAAAAGACATATATCAGGCATAATCGGAAATTATGATTTTGTTATTATTGATTGTGCTCCATCTTTGGGATTGCTTCCAATAAATGCTCTTTGTGCATCAAACAGTGTTCTCATACCTATTCAATGCGAATACTATGCACTTGAGGGGGTCAGTCAGTTAATGAATACAATTAATCTTGTTAAGAAAGGTATAAATCCATACTTAAAAGTAGAGGGAGTACTGCTTACCATGTTTGACAATAGGACCAATCTTTCAACTCAGGTGGTCGAAGAGGTAAAAAGATTTTTTGGAAATAAAGTTTATGAAACGATTATCCCAAGAAATATAAGGCTTGCCGAAGCTCCAAGCTTCGGACAAACGATCGTTGAATACGATCCTTCTTCAAAAGGTTCAAAAGCTTATATGAATTTGGCGAAAGAATTACTTAAAAAAGGGGAATAATATGAAGAAAAAATCAGGTGGTCTCGGAAAAGGGCTGTCTGCATTAATACCTCAGGAAGATGTAGACGGTGTTTTCAGTGAAAGTAGTGAACACGATATAAAAAAAGTCGATATTAATTTGGTTAAGGCAAATGCAAATCAGCCAAGAAAACATTTCGATAAAGAAAAAATAAAAGAATTATCCGCTTCAATCAAAGAACATGGTGTTATTCAGCCTTTACTTGTTGTAAAAGAAGGGGATGAGTATATAATTGTTGCAGGGGAAAGAAGGTACAGAGCTTCTATCCTTGCAGGATTAAAAGAAGTGCCAGTTATAATTAAAGATTACAGTGAGAAAGAAATAAGTGAAGTTTCTTTAATAGAAAATCTTCAAAGAGAAGATTTGAATGAAATCGAAAAAGCTGAAGCATATAATGAGTTAAAAGAAAGTTTTAAGATGACTCAGGAGGATATAGCAAAAAGACTTGGCACCAGCAGGGTAAGCGTTGCAAATACTTTAAGGCTCCTTTCATTAACGGATAATATAAAGAAAGCTATAAGAGATGATAAAATATCTGCAGGGCATGCAAGAGCTATCCTTTCGGTTGATGAAAATTACAGAGATGAATTTTTAGAGGAAATCATAAGTAAAAGCTTATCGGTTAGAGAAAGCGAAAAATTAAGTAAAGAATTTAAAGGTAACAGTAAAGATAAATCTAAAAAAATAATAAAAGAAAAACAAGAAAATCCTTATATTGTGGATTTAGAACATAAATTGTCTTTAACGTTTGGGACAAAAGTTAAACTGAACGATAAAGGCAATAAGGGAAGTATTGTGATTGATTATTATTCAAATGAAGATTTATCGAGACTTTTGGAACTTTTTAATATAGAGGATAAATAATATGACAAAAAAAGAAACTAGATATTTTGGGACAGCAATGTTGGTAAACGGACTACAGCTTTTATTATGTTTTATAATATATGTTGTGGGGATGATAGTTAGTGTTAATAATGTGGTTATAGCAATGGCCATGCTTATTGCGGAAGTTATAATATGGCTGATATGCGGTTTTAAAGTTGCAGTAAGCGGTGATATGGATAAGGTAGGCAAACTGTTTTTGGCTGTTTTGATCGCTTTATTCCCAATATTATTATATACAGGGATATCTTATGGTGTAAGCAGATTTATACCAGTGGAAAGTCAGGGGTGGACTCATTTCTTTTTCCTAGGCGGACCTCTTATATTCTTCAATAAACCAATTACGTTACTTATGGCTATGTTTAAAGGCAGCGGATATTTACTGTTCTTAGTGAATTATGCGGTAATGGGTATTTCCTATTTTATAGGCGAACTTTTAGGTTATGCCATTAATGGGGGAAAAAGAAGAAAAAATAAAAAATCGGTAAAAGAAAATAATGTTGTCACTAAACCTAATAAAAAAGATAAAAAAGCAAAAAAAGAAAAGAAGAATAAGAGAAAACTAAAGAAAAAAGAAAAAGTTGAAGAAGACAGTGAAAAGGTAACCGAAGAAATAGATGATGAATTATCATATAAGAAAGATGAACTGAACGAGATTTCTAATGACGACGATAAAATAGAAGAAGCCTTGGTTACCGACACTACTACAATAACAAAAGATTTAGATGAAAAAGAAGATAAGTTAGCAGAGGAAATTGTAAATAGTATATTAAAGGAAAATTTAAAGGAGCAAAAAGAACCTAAAAATGAAGATGAATAAGTCTTCTTCAAAAGGAAAAAATTATGCTGACATGGATTGATATTTTAATAATTGTAATTATTGGTATATGCATTATACTCGGAGCTTATAAGGGACTTGTAAAAAGTGTATTCTCTTTGGTGACTATTGTTTTAAGTTTCTTAGTTGCTAAGATGTTCACACCTGTCCTTTCAAGCTGGCTTATAAATAATACCAATATAGAAAACACCATACATAACTTTTTTAAAGTTAAAGATACCCTTCCCAGTGTTCCAAGCGGGGTAAGTGATGCTTCAAATAGTGTAAGCGTGTGGTTTGATAGTTTAAACCTTGGTGAAGTACCTAATTCCGTAATTAACTTTTTTCAAAATTTATGGAATGGCGGTGTTCAAGCTGCGGGAAATGCAAATGCGACGGTTGCAGATATAACCACAGCTTCTATAGTTTCATTTATATCATTTATTGGATTACTGATATTTGCCTTTGTAGTTATTTCCCTACTTGTAGAAGTTTTGAATTTGGTAACAAAACTTCCGGTCATCGGGACTTTCAATACGATAGGCGGAGCTGTATTTGGATTTTTAAAAGGACTTATCTTAAATCTTGTCATAATAAGTATTTTATTTGTTATAGCAATATTTTTAAAGGATTCACCTCTTAATATAGCACTTAGAGATTCCTTATTTGCAAGTTACTTTTATATAGGATATATTTTGTTTTGATCGGGAGATATATATTTTGGAAAATTATGAAGTAAATGACATTGTGATGATGAAAAAAGGACACCCATGCGGGAGCAATAAATGGGGAATAATAAGGATAGGCTCTGATGTTAAACTTGAATGTATCCAGTGCAAAAGGATAGTTACTTTATCAAGAGCTAAATTTAATAAAAGTGTAAAGTGCAAATTAAAAGAGACTATATAGTCTCTTTTTTTTATTTGTTTCACGTGAAACATTATATAAGTCCCAAGCTTTTTAAAATAAACAGCCATCCTGTCAAAGTGAAAGAACTAAGCATTGTAGTAAGCATAACAGTGCTCGAGGTTAATATTCCTTTATGTCCCATGTTTTTAGCCATTATGTAACAGCTTACGGTCGTCGCTGAGCCGAGCATGACTAATATATTTACAAGATATTCGTTTCTGTATCCAATGAATACTGCCGGCGGAATGAATAGTGCACAAAATATTATCAATTTAAGAATAGTACACATTAGTGCAGGTTTTATATTCTTAAATGCCTTATTGAAATCAAAGCTCGCTCCGATTACTATTAGTCCCAAAGGTGTTGCTAAATTTGCGAGATTGACCAAGGTTTTATCTAAAATAATAGGCTTTGGTATTTTTAAAACAGACCATACCATGCCTATAATAATTCCAAGTATTATAGGATTTGTTTTTATATCTTTAATTGTGTATTTTATTGTTTCTATGTTAAGCTTATCTTTTTCCGGCTTTAGAAAAGAAAGCACTACTACAGCTACTATATTATATAACGGAACAGCGCCTATTATCATAAGAGGGGCAACACTTATATTTCCATATATATTTTGTACAAATGCTATTCCTATAATAGAAGCGGAACTTCTGTATGAAGCCTGCACAAACTCTCCTTGTATCGATTTATCTTTTAAAAATATAGAAACCAGATAAGATATCAATACTGAGATCAAAGTAACAATAAAGCAAAATATTACAAATTTGGTATCCCAATTTTTTATAAAATCCGTCGAGCTTATATCTTGAAATAATAGGATTGGAAGCGCTACGGTAAAAACAAATTTATTTAAAGAAGATAAAAAGTTATCATTGAATATATCAAATTTTTTTAATATTACACCGACCACCATAGTAAAAAAAATCGGTAAAGTTGCATTTAAACTAAAAATCAAATCATCCATATATGTAATTCCTTCCGGGAAAAATTTTACCATAACGAGGGTTTAAAGACAATAAAGTGTATTTATATAATTTGAAAAATTAACAAGACGTAGTATAATGTAATTTCAAAGAAGTTTAATAGAGTATTAGGAGCTAAAATGGAAAACTTAAAATCATATATAACAGAAAATCACAGAATCAAATATTCAAATGTAGATAATAATAATATGTTAAAGCCGATGGAAGCCGCAAGATGGTTTCAGGATATATTTTTAAGGCAGGACGAAGTACTGGGAATTGAGAGGACCAATGATTTTACTTGGATATTATTAAATTATGATATGAATATTTATAAGTATGGAAAAATCGGAGATAGTGTAAAAATAGAAACATATCCTTATTCTTTTAATAGATTTTATGGGAATAGAATGTTTTTCTTAAAAGACGAAAATGATAATGTTTTAATAGAGGCAAAGACAAGATGGCTGCTTGTTGAAAAAGATACTTTTAAGATAAAAAAAGTAACCGAAGAAATTGCAGAGGTATATGACCTTCATAAAATAGAAAAGGGAAAAGGATTTGAAGTAGACAGCATAGATGATAAGTTGTTTAGTGATGTAGAAAAGAAGCCTTTACAAATAAGAAGATCGGATCTTGATATAAATAATCATGTTAATAATACATTATACTTTTCATATTTTTATGATTATATCGATAAGAAAGTATTGGAAAAATATATCCCTTATAAGATCCAGCTTACATATAAAAAGCAAATCACTATTGATGATGAACCATATGTATATACAAAAGATGAAGTAAAAGATGAACAGCATTACACAAATGTTAAAATATGTAATGATGATAATGAAATTTATACTTTGATTAAGATTTTGTGGAAGAAAAAAGATGAATGTTAATATAATATGCGTAGGGAAATTAAAAGAAAAATATCTTAAAGAAGCACAGAGTGAATACTTAAAGAGAATATCAAGGTTTGCTAAAATAAAAATTATAGAGCTAAATGATGAAAAGTTGACGGGCAGTGAATCGTTGGATAAAATAGCAAAAAATAAGGAAGGGGAGAGTATTATAAATAAAATACCTAAAAATTCTTATATTTTTGCCATGGATATAAAGGGTAAACAATTCACTTCCACAGATTTTGCAAAAGAACTTAATAGTTTAAGTGTATCCGGCAAAAGCGATTTTACGTTTATAATCGGCGGAAGCCTGGGGCTTAGCGAAGATGTTCTGAAAATAGCTAATAAAAAAATGTCGTTTTCATTAATGACTTTTCCCCATCAGTTATTCAGAGTTATGCTCCTAGAGCAGATATATAGATGTTTTAAAATAAATAATAATGAGACATATCATAAATAGAATACTTATAGAGGATGATTATGACCAGAAAAAAACAAATGTCGGAGACTTATATAATAGGTATGATCCTCGCCATTGTAGGAGGATTTTTAGATGCATATACTTATATCTCAAGAGGTAAAGTATTTGCCAATGCTCAAACCGGTAATATAGTACTTCTCGGGGTGAATTTTGCAGAAGGGGAATTTAAAGAAGCTGCTTTTTATCTGCTTCCTATTATTGCATTTTTTGTAGGTATTATAGGCGCAGAGATGATAAAGAAAAGACATAAATATAATGAGAACATTCACTGGAGACAAATTGTAATCATAATAGAAATTGTTACTCTTTTAATAGTAGGTTTTATTCCTTCGGGAAGATTTGATATGTTAAGTAATATATTGATATCTTTTGTATGTTCGCTTCAAGTTGAAAGCTTTAGGAAAGTCAACGGTAATGCTTATGCTACTACTATGTGCACAGGAAATTTAAGAAGTGCTACGGAACATTTATATAACTACAAGCAAACAAAAGATAAAAGAATACTTAAAAATAGTCTACAGTATTATGGGATAATACTATTTTTTATAGTCGGAGCACTAATAGGAAGTTTACTTACGCATTTGTTCTTTGTTAAAGCAGTATTATTTTCTCTGATTGGTCTAATAGCAGTTTTTATACTTATGTTTATTGAAGAAGTTGAAGTAAAAAATAATAACAAAAAAAGAGTATGACTTACTCTTTTTTTTGTAGCACAGATTTTGTAATATCTTGGACATTTTTTATCAGTTTAATCATTATTATTGAAAATTCATCAGCATTTCTGCTGTTTAATATATTTAAAATGTCTTGAATGTCGTTCATATTTTTTTCATTATATATAAGATTTATAGGATATATCCAAAGGATTAGTGCAAAATAACGAGAATATACCATTTTAATAAATTTTGATTTTGTTAATAATATAATACATTCCAAATAAGCAAATATTATATCCAATGATTTTTTATTATCTAAAGATATAATTTTTTCCTTTATTTTATCGAAATCATCATTAGAAAATTTTGAAAAAATAATTTCGTTCATTTCATATGCATTAAGTTTTAATATTTCCAGACTTTCATATCCAAGTTTTATATTTTTGTTTATAGTCTTATTATTGAAATTTTCTATGTTTATATTTTCTATACTTACTATTGTGCCTTTTCTCGGAATCGTTTTTACTATTCCCAATGTGCTTAAAAGATTTATTGTCCTTCTTATTGTACTAAATGAAACCTTATACTTTTCTTCCATTTTTGTAAAAGAAGGTAAGAAAGAATTCATTTTATAATCTCCATAATAAATCCCGCCGATGATATGTTCGGCTATAGAATAACATTTTTGAGGTCTGTCACGAAATACATGCCAAATAAACGGAATCTGTTTTTCAGGTGTTAACGATTTTTTATCAGGATATTTAATATATTTTTTTATATCTGTAAGTAGTATATCTTCAAAAATTAAATAATTATTTAAAAAATCGTTTGCTTTATGGTTTTTACAACTTATTAATATATTTTTAATAGCCTCTTTATAACTTTTTCTTTCTAAAATATTTATATTATTATCTTTAGTGTATGTATTAAAATGATCGTTTTTATCATCAAAATAAGGGAATTTATAAAATAAAATTATTTCATTAAATAAATTCATAGCTAATTTATTATTAAGTTTTTCAAGTATAGCACTTCCCATAGTAAAAGATAAATAAGTATCCTTAGGATCAGTATTTTTAATTGAATTATATAAAATGTTCATGTCTTCTTTATCTAATAATAGGTATGCTTTTTTTAGCATAGGATGTATCATTAAAGGAGCGATTTCATTTATATCCCTTATTGCTTCAATTCTTTTTACGTAATAATCGTTTATATAATTTATAACCTCATCATTTGAAGTTTTATATACTACAGTTGCCTTCTTGCCCGATGAAATTTCTATAAATCCATTTTTTTTTAGTTTATATAGCATATTTCTTATGGTTTGGGGTGCTACCTGGAATTTATAACATAGGTGTTCGATTGAAGGTAGTTTTTCTCCATATTTTATATGTCCAAATAATATTTGTGTGGAATAATATTCATAAATCATTTCATAAAAAGCTCTGTTCACAATACCCACCTAATAATTGTTATTTAATAATTAAATAATTTCTTTTCTTGCTATATCTTAAAGTATTTGTTACAATAAATCTATATATACATGAACACAGAAGCTATAGATATTTTAATATAAGTATTCACCTTTAATTGAAATTTATTTTTAATATTAAATGTTTATCCGTGTATAGGAGAAATATATTATGGAACATGATATAAATGAAACAGATAAATCACTGCCATTAAGTGACGAATATAATAATCTAATGAGTACGATGAAAGTGAGTGTAAGCAAACACCTTTTAGATGAATACTTTACAACTGTGTGGGCTAATGATTATTATTATGATTTAATAGGTTATCCTAAAGATGAATATGAAGAAAAATTTAAAAATCGTCCGGATATATATTACAGTAAACTTGGATATTTAGATGAACTGGCAAAACTTACTGCTGCTGTAATGGATGCAATCAATAACGGAAGAAAAGGATATAGTTTGATAACCCGTCTTCCTATAAAAGGGAAAAAGGGGCATATATGGGTAAGGATGAATGCAACCTTTACCGATGAAATAATAAGCGGTAAGCAAGTATCTTATACTGTAATTACAAATATAGATGATTTGGTTCAAACTCAAAAAACTCAGCATATAACAACTAACAATTTACCCGGATTGATTTTTAAAGGTATTATAAAAAATGATAATGAACTTGAGCTTTTAGATGAACAAGGTAAAAATAAAAAGATACTTAATTATAAAAATGAAAATTATAATATTATGTCTGATTATAACAGACAAATAATAAGAAAATATTTAGCAGAAGTTGAAGTCGGTAAACATATACGTTTTTTGGCAAAACTTAAAAATAATAAAAATGAAGATACATGGATGCAAATAAATGGAGATTGTATTGACTGGATCAGACAAGATCCAATTTACTTATTTGTTTGTATAGATGTAACAGATTTAACGGATTTAAGAGAAATGCAGGTAAAACTTGAAAAACAATCCGTTGAACTTAAAAAAGCGTTAAATGAAGCTGAAAATGCAAACAAAGCAAAATCAGAGTTCCTATCAAGTATGTCCCACGACATCAGAACACCGATGAATGCTATCATGGGTATGACTGAGATAGCCCAAATGAATATTTTAAATACTGATAAAGTAAACGACTGCCTTAAAAAGATTTCTGTATCGGGTCAGCATTTACTTGGACTTATAAATGATGTTTTGGATATGTCTAAAATTGAAAGCGGAAAGATGATTTTAAGAAATGATTCTGTATCTTTACCGGAAGTGTTAGAGAATATAGTATCTATACTTCAGCCAATGGTGAAATCGAGAAAACAGTCATTTTCAATCAGAATTCATAATTTAGTACATGAGGATTTTTACTTTGATGCATTGAGACTCCGTCAATGTTTTATTAATATTTTATCTAATGCTACTAAATTTACACCTGAAAAAGGGAGTATAACTGTAGATGTAGAAGAGGAATATTCTGATGATATGGATTATTCCAAATTGACATTTACGTTTACTGACACGGGGATGGGAATGAAAAAAGAATTTTTAAACAATATTTTTGATTCCTTTACTCGTGAAAAAGACGGAAGAGTCGATAAAACCGAGGTCAGCGGACTTGGGATGGCTATTACTAAAAAGATAGTAGACATAATGGATGGTACTATTGAAGTAAAAAGCAAAGTGGGTTTGGGAACAACATTTATCGTGACTCTTCCTCTTAAAATAGATAAAAACAAAGTAACAGACTATACTTTACCAAATACAAATGTACTCGTAGTTGATGACGATGATATCATGTGTGAATATACAGTCAGTAACTTAAAAGCCTTAGGAGCAAATGCAGAATGGGTAGACAGCGGTAAGGATGCTGTTGAAAAAGTAATAAATGCTCATGACGAAAAAACAGATTTTGATATAGTAATTCTTGACTGGATGATGCCTGACCAAGATGGAATAGAAACAGTAAAGAAAATCAGAGCTTCCATAAATGGTGATATACCTATTTTAATCGTTTCTGCATATGACTGGAGTGAAATAGAAAATGAAGCTGAAGGTGTGAATGGATTTTTATCAAAACCACTTTTCCGTTCAACGCTTTACAGGGCACTCAATAAATATGTTTTAAAAACAAATGACGAAGATTATTTAGATAAGAAAACTAATTATTACGATTTTAAAAATAAAAATATATTACTGGTTGAAGATAATGAACTAAATAGAGATATTGCAGTGGAACTATTATCCATAACAAAAGCTAATATTGAATGTGCTTCAAACGGAAAAGAATGTGTGGAAATGTTTAAGTCTTCTAAAGAAGATTATTATGATTTGATGTTGATGGATATTCAAATGCCTGTAATGGACGGTTATGAGGCAACTAAGATCATAAGAAAGTTAAAAAGAAATGATTCTTTAACGGTTCCGATACTAGCAATGACAGCAGATGTGTTTTCGGAAGATATACATGCCGCAAAAGCAGCGGGTATGAACGGACATCTCTCAAAGCCTCTTAATAGCAGCATTATGATGAAGGAAATAAATAAGTTAATAAATTAAAAAAAGAGTAATGATTACTCTTTTTTATTTTACTATGTTTATTAAGAAAATTATTATTATAAATATGATACCTATAAATATAAGACCTATAATATATCTTTTTGATCTACTCATCTTATTTATATTTTCAATTGTTTCATTTACTTCTTTGGATAATGCTACTGAAATTTTTGATTTACTATTTGATACATTATCAATGTCTTTTAAAAGATAATCTGTGCTAACATTAAAAATCTCGCTTATTTTTATAAGCTTATCCGTATCAGGCATTGTTTCTCCAACTTCCCATTTTGATACCGACTGCCTTGTTACATTTAATTTTTCTGCTAGGTCTTCCTGAGATAATCCGTTAGTATTTCTTAAGTGTATCAATTGTTCTTTAAAACTCATATTATTTCTCCTTTTTGATTTATAATCAAATTATATTTTAATTTTAAGCTAACTTCTACCAACTGACTTAATACAATTACGCACTTTTTACGTGCTATTTAGTATTTTAACATTATTTCGTTGTAAACACATATTAATGAGATCTGTGAACAAAATAATTTTTTATTACATAAGTTTCACTTAAATTTAATATTAGAGGATTATAATATAAATAAATACAATAGGGGGTATGGAAATGAGTAATGCAGTTATAGATAATATTTTATCGAGAAGAAGTGTTAGAAGTTATTTAGATAAAGAAGTATGTGAAGATGATTTAAAGTTAATATTAAAAGCTGGTGAATATGCACCGTCGGGTATGGGAAAACAGTCACCTGTGATAGTGGCTGTTCAAAGCAAGGAAACCATAGACAAGCTTGTTAAAATGAATGCAGAAATAATGGGTACAGATTTAAATCCATACTATGGTGCTCCAACTATTATCATAGTTCTTGCAGATAAAAATGTAAATACTTATCTGCAAGACGGGAGTTTGGCTATTGGCACAATGATGCTTGCCGCTAATTCTCTTGGAATATCTACTTGTTGGATCAACAGGGAATATGAAATGTTCAATACAAAAGAGGGAAGAGACCTTTTAAATAAATGGGGGCTGAGTGATGATCTTGTCGGAGTGGGAGCTTTAGCATTGGGATATGCAAAAGGTAAAATTAAAGAAGCTAAACCAAGAAAAGAAAATTATAGTATTATAATTAAATAAAACAAAAAGAGCATATTATTATACTCTTTTTATAAAATTATATATAATCTTTATAAAATATATATTATTTATATTTAATATTTATTATCTCAGACAAGCCATTAAAAATTTTGTATTTTATTTGCTTTACTTTTAAATTCGATTTAAAAAGACAGTTCTATTATGTAATAATTGTTAAATGAAAAGTGTGAAGTGTTTTATTGACAATAAAAAAGTTAGTGTTATAATGATTTTGTTATTACGTCTTGCATCCTTTGGTGAAAACTAAAAAATATAGGAGCGAGAACGGAGGTACAAATGAATAATAAACTTTTTAAAGACACAAACACTTTTACTTTTCTAAGTATTATGTTTGCTCTTACTATCCTTTTTACATATACCGTGGGAATGATACCTACAGGTATGGCTTCTATTGCGGTTCTTGCATTTTTCCCGACAGTACTTACTTCATTGATTTACGGACCTAAGGCAGGTGCCTTTATGGGTGCATTGGCAGGTATGGTTGCAATGTCTAAAAATATAACAATGCCGTCAGGTATCTTATCTCCGTTTTTTATAAATCCTCTTGTTTCGGTTCTTCCGAGAATTTTTATAGGCATAGTTCCTTTTTACGTTTATAAATTCGTTAAGAAAGTATCTAAAAATATTGGTATTGCTTCATTATGCGCAGGTGTTATGGGTGCGGTTACTAATACAACATTGGCAATGGGTATGTTATATATAGTCTATGCTAAGGATATTGTAATGGCTGCTGGTAAATCTTTTAAGGTCATACTTCTTGGAATACTTACTTCATCAGCGATTATAGAAGCGATTATAATGGGAGTTGCCGCTTTTGCGATTATGCAGATTTATGTGAAAAAGAAAAGTAAAATTGCCGCAGAGGTATAAATTATAAACATTTATTAAAAGGAATATTTAATATTCCTTTTTTATTTTATAAAATTACTTTGATGTCAATAAAAGGTTTTCTTATTGACAATAAAATCGGTGATGATATAATGTTCTTAACTACAAAAAAATCGTCTTGCATCCTTTGTATACAGTAAATGAGGAGTGAGAACGGAGGTTAATTATGAAAAATAGATTATTTAAAGACACAAAAGAGTTTACTTTTTTAAGTATCATGTTCGGGATTACAATTTTCTTCACTTACACTGCGGGGATGATACCTGCGGGGATGGCGTCTGTTGCTATTCTTTGTTTTATTCCTACGGTAATTACATCTTTGATTTACGGTCCGGTTAAAGGTGCTTTTATGGGAGCACTTGCGGGACTTGTTTCTTTATCAAAAGCAATTTTAATGCCTGCGGGTATATTGGATCCTTACTTTATAAATCCGTTGGTATCTGTATTACCAAGGCTCTTTATCGGGGTAGTTCCATATTACGTTTATAAACTAAGTAAAAAAATCATAAAAACAAAAAGTATTGCTTCATTTTTATCGGGTGCACTTGGTGCAATCACCAACACGGCGCTTGTAATGCCGATGTTATATTTTCTTTACGGAACGGAAATTGCAAAGGCAGTCGGAAGTTCGTTCAAAATTTTACTTATTGGTATAATAACTTCTTCGATGTTGATTGAAGCAGCGGTAATGGGAATATTTACCCTTGCAGTCATGGCTGTTTATATAAAGAAAAATCCTAATATTAAAGCGGAACAATAGGAGAGAAAAAATGATTTTAGTGATAGATGTAGGTAATACAACAACTCAGCTTGGTATATTTAAAGATGATAAGTTAATACATGAGTTCAGGTATATTACAAAGCAGGATAGGACAAGTGATGAAATAGGAACACTGATCATTACTTTTTTTGCACACTTCAATATCGATATCAAAGATTTTAAAGGTGCAATAATTTCAAGTGTAGTTCCTGATGTCAACTATCACCTTGTAAATGCAATAAAGAAATACATAGGTGTAGAGCCATTGATGGTGGGCAGCGGGATAAAAACGGGTATAAACGTAAGGACTGATAATCCAAAAGAAGTGGGGGCAGATAGGATCGTAGATGCGGCTGCTGCTTATAATTTGTATAAATGTCCGGTAATAGTAGTAAACTTCGGAACAGCAACGAGATATGATTATGTAAATAGGGAAGGTGTCTTTTCCTATGCGGTGACTTCGCCGGGAATTCAAATTTCGGCGGATGCACTTTGGAAAGGTGCCGCAAAACTTCCTAAAATAGAGATAGAAAAACCTAAAAGCATACTTGCCAGCAATACCATAACGAGTATGCAGGCTGGACTTGTTTATGGATATATCGGTCAAGTCGAATATGTAATAAAGAAAATGAAAGAAGAATTAAACACAGAAGGCATAAAAGTTGTAGCATGCGGCGGATATGGGAAAATAATATATCCGGAAACAGATGTAATAGATGTATTTGACCCATTATTAACATTAAAAGGACTAAAAATTATATATGACAAAAATAAAAAATAATTATTTCGAAGATTTATTAAAGGTAAATAAAGCAATCTTGGCACCTATGGCAGGGGTAACGACCCTGCCATATAGATTATTTATGAAAGAAATGGGCTGTAAGATTTTTATAAGTGAAATGGTAAGTGCCAAAGGTTTATATTATAAAAGCAGAAATACTTTTCCTTTAATGGAAACTAATGAACTTGAACATAGTGATGCAGTAACCGGTATCCAGATATTTGGGAGTGAACCTGAAATAATGGCAGAAGTTACCAAGCGATATATAAATGACACTGCTTTTGATTTTATTGACATCAATATGGGATGTCCGATGAAAAAGATAGTTAATAACGGAGACGGTTCTGCTCTTTTAAAGGATTTGGATAAGGCAAATAAAGTAGTCAGAGAAGTAAAGTCGGCTTCAATTAAACCTGTCAGTGTTAAAGTCAGGCTTGGTTTTAACGAAAATATCATCGAGGATATTATAAAAGCTATTGAAGACGGCGGTGCGGATATGATAACCGTTCATGGGAGAACCAGAGAACAGGTATTTACCGGAGAAGTGGACTATGACGGAATAAAAAAAGCTAAAGAGACAGCAAGCATTCCGCTTATTGCAAACGGGGATTTGGATAATTATTTTAAGGCAAAAGAAAAAATGGATTTTACCGGTTCTGACGGTGTCATGGTAGGCAGGGGTGCGAATTATGATCCCTTTATTTTTTCTCAGTTCAATGAGTGCATTTTAGGTGAAAAAATAAGTGAGTATTCTATTCATGATAAAATAGATGCTGCAAGAAAACATTTTGAAATACATTTAAAATATTCAAACGATAAAAAGAAAGTGATTGAATTCAGGAAATACTTATATTGGTATATTAAAGGTATAAAGAACAGTGCTAAAATTAGGAACAGTATCAACAATGTTAATGAAATAGATGAAGTGTATGAAATATTTAATAGAATAGATGATATATTAGAGTCATAGAAAAGGGGAAATATTATGAAAAGCATGACAGGTTTCGGAAGAGGAGAATACAGAAGCGAAACTTTGGTAATAGATGTTGAAATCAAAACTATAAATCACAGGTACAGAGATTTTAATATAAGATTACCCAGGAAATATTCTGCTTTTGAAGAGAGAGTAAGAAATCTTATAAGTAAGAAAGTAAACAGAGGAAGAATCGATGTCTTTATTAAGACCGAAAAATTTGGCAGTGAAGATGTTTCTTTGGTTTATGATGAAAACCTTGCTAAAGAATATTATGATATATTAAATAAAATCGGATGTGAATTTACCGATATTAAAAACGATATTGCAATAACTACTATAGCAAGATATCCTGAGGTTATAAAAACAGAAGAAGCTGAAATTGATTTGGAAGAACAATGGAAGTATTTTGAAGAAGCAATTAGTGAAGCTGTAGAGACTTTGGTTGAAAGCAGGAGACTTGAAGGCGAGGCACTTAAGAAGGATTTCATAAAAAGGATCGATATTGTAAGTGCAGAGACTGAAAAAATTTCTAAATTGGCTCATGACATCCCGGTAAACTATGCCAAGGAATTAAATGATAATATAGAAAAATATAAATTAGGAATAATCGATTCTGATAGATTAGCTACTGAAATTGCCTTATATTCAGAAAAAGTCAATATAACAGAAGAATTGGTAAGATTAGATAATCATCTTAAATCATTCTTAACCATAATAGAAAAGAAAGAACCTATAGGAAGAAAACTTGATTTTTTACTTCAGGAAATAAACAGGGAAGCGAACACAATAGCTTCAAAATCCAACAGTTTTGAAATCAGTTCTTCAGTAGTCGAAATAAAAAGCGAACTTGAAAAGATAAGAGAACAAATCCAAAATATAGAATAAAAAATGAAGTATAATATAAAATTAATAAAAAATCCTGACATGCAAATATTGGAAGAGTTCTTATTTAATGCGATTTACATACCTGAAGACAGTAATCCCATAGATAAAAGTATAATCTATAATAAAGAAATTTATAACTATATCGAAGGACTTGGAAAAGCAGATGATATTATTTTAGGATGTGAATATAATAATAAAATTGTTGCTTTATCCTGGAGCAGGATACTAAGCGGTGATATAAAGGGTTACGGTAATATCGATAATAATACTCCCGAAATCGCTGTTTCTGTTTTAAAAGGATACAGAAATAAAGGTATAGGGACAGCTTTACTTAAAGAACATCTTAAAGTACTTAAAAAGAATTATAATAGAGTTTCTTTGAGTGTCAATAAAGAAAATTATGCTGTTGATTTGTATAAAAAGCTGGGATTTGATATAATAAAAGAAAATGATGAAGATTATATAATGGTATTAAATTTTTAAATAATAGGAGATATTCATGAGGGGAAAATTATTTGTTATTTCGGGACCTTCGGGAAGCGGAAAAAGTACTATATGTAAAGAACTTGAAAAAGAAGAAAATATAAAAATATCGATTTCCGCAACGACCAGACCTATGAGAAAAGGTGAAGAAGAAGGAGTTAATTATTATTTTTTAAGTAATGAAGAATTTCAAAAAAAGATAAAAAAGAAAGCTTTTTACGAATTTGCCAGTGTATTCAATCATTACTACGGAACCCTTAAAGAAAAAGTAGATGAAATGCTGGACGGCGGATATAATGTAATTCTTGAAATAGATGTTCAGGGTGCTATGCAAATAAAAAGACAAAACGATAAGGCTGTACTTATATTTATAATGCCCCCAAGTGAGAAAGAACTTATCGAAAGACTTACAAACAGAAAAACGGAAAGCGATGAACAGTTAAAACTTAGAATTGCGACGGCTAAAGAAGAGATATTATTTAAAAATAAATATGATTACATAGTGGTCAATGATGATATAAATAGAGCCGCAAATGAAATAAAAGATATTATAAACAATAATTAAACTGATTTATTTTATAAATCAGTTTTCTTTTTATATAAATATATTTGTGTTTTATAATTTTTTTATGATATATTATAAATGAATATATTTAGGGAGGTAAAAATGAAATATAAAATAAGTCCATCTCTTATGTGTATGGATCTGCTTAATATAGAAAGTCAAATAAAAACTCTTAATCCATATGTATATTCTTATCATGTCGATATAATCGACGGAGTATATTTTAAAAATTTTTCTTTCACACCTCCTTTTATGAAGGCTGTAAGAAAAGTAACTTCCGCAAAATTAGATGCGCATGTAATGCTCGTGGATCCTTTTTACTATTTGGAAGAAATGGTTGACTGCGGTGCGGACTGTGTAAGCATTCATTCTGAAAAACTTATTAACGAAGCATTTAGAACCAGTAAGTTTTTACATGAAAGAAACAAAGAGTTCGGTGTGGTACTGTGTCCTGAAATAGGCGAAGAAACTTTGATGCCTTATATTTGTGAAATTGATAAGATTACTGTAATGACGGAAGAGCCGGGGTTTGCGGGTGGTGATTTTATACCGGGAACTTTAGATAAAATAAAAAAGTTAGTTAAAATCAGAAAAGAAAGAGATTTGAATTTTTTAATAGAAATTGACGGCGTTGTAAATAAAGAACATTTCAGAGAATATAAAGAAGCAGGGGTAGATGTTTATATCGTCGGAAACAGGGGCTTATTCAGTCTTCATGAAGATTTGGATACTGCTATAAAAATGACTTTAAAACAAATTGAAGAAGCATAAATAAAAAAGACTTCATAATTGAAGCCTTTTTTTATTAAAATTTTACCTGTTTATAATGTAAATCATGTATATCAAATACATAAAAATCATTACAAAGCCTTCTTTTTTATTTATTTTATCTTTGGATATGCAGAAGAAGTAAGTAATTATACTCACTATACAAAGCATAATTAAATCAAAAACAGATTCCATTGATACTGCTATCGGATGAATGAAGGATGCCATACCTAAAATCAATAAGATATTGAAAATATTTGAGCCAATTATATTTCCCAGTGCCATATCACTGTCTCCTTTTCTTGCGGCAACGATACTTGTAACGAGTTCGGGAAGGCTTGTCCCAAGTGCTATTATAGTTAGTCCTATCAAATTTGCGCTTAAACCTAAACTGGATGCTATTGAAGACGCTGAGTCAACTACTACATCTCCTCCGTAGATTACACCTACAAGACCCAGTAGTATATATAATACACTTTTTATAGGAGAAAGAACTATAAAATCTTCATCTAACTCTTCTCTGTTTTTAATGGCAGAAACAACCATATATATAAGAAATAGTATAAATAATACTAAAAGGATAAGACCTTCAAATCTTCCAATCGTAATATTATTATTTCCAAATATAAAATCGGAAATGAAAAACAGTAACAGTATACTTATTATGATTGAAAATGGATATTCCCTTTTAATAATGCTTTTTTTGACTATTATCGGGGTTATTACAGCGCATACTCCGCCTACGACTAAAAGATTAAATATATTTGAACCAATGACATTTGCTATGGCAATCGCATTTTGCCCTTTGAGTGCTGCGGAAATACTGACAGCTGCCTCCGGTGCACTTGTTCCCATTGCAACTATTGTTAGCCCTATAATAATAGTAGGAACTTTTAAAAGTTTTGCCACCGAGCTGGAGCCTTCCACAAATAAGTCCGCACCTTTTATAAGAAGTATAAATCCTATTATAAGAAATATTATATCTCTGATCATTTTATCTCCTTTTTGCATTAAAAAAACTTATGTTACATACATAAGTTTTCCTAATCCACTTATGTTAATTCAACTACGAATTAAAAAATATTTTATAATATAAGAATACATATGTCAAGAAATATTATACTTATCAAGTATTTCCTTTGCTATTTCATATCTATTTAATCTGCGGTTCATAGCTTCTTTTTCTATGTACTTATGTGCTTCATTTTCATTTAAATGCTCATTTTCCATTAGTATGAGTTTAGCTCTATCCACGATTTTAATTTCTTCTATTTTATTTTTAAGCTGCTCATTTTCCTTTTTTAAAGAAATAAGTCTGTTTTTCACTGACATTTGCAGTCTAAGTGATTGATAAAAAAGAGATTTTATAACAGGTTTAGATATGATTAGTACTCCGAAGCTTTCTACATCTGCTCTAATTTCCTCTGCAATATCGCTTTTAACCAGCAATAAAGTTCCTATATTCAATCTTGATAAATCTATACTAAGTTCGGTACCGAATTCTTCTCTCAGCGGAGTGTTGATTATGGCAATTGATAATTCATTATTTGCGGCATATCTTCTTGCTTTTGACGCGGAAGTCGTGGTAACTATTTGGATATTATTATATTCTTTTAATAATTCGCATAGTGTATCTTTTGATTTTTCATTTGCGGATACTATCAATACTTTTTCCAAATAATCACCCCCTTGTAATAAAATTTCTATATTTTAATCCATTAAAAAGTATTTAAGCTCTTGAATATCTTCGTCAATTTTTAAATCTTTTTTTCTTTTCTCAATAAAGTTATTAACTAAATTTTTTCCTAAGCATTTCTCAGCAAATGCACTTTTTTCAAATATCTTTAAAGCACTCTTAAAGTTTTGCGGAAGCATATTTACTCCGGTCGGTATATCTTCTTCCATTATAGATTTGATATTTGCTTTATCCTCTATTTTTTCTTTGTTTTCTATACCTTTTAAACCTGCAAGTAAAATCAAGGCAAAAGCAAGGTATGGATTGGTTGTTGGGTCTACAGACCTTAATTTAAATTTTGCTTTATCTTTATTGAATGTAGTAACTTTTATCAAAGTATTTGGATTTTTTTCTGACCAAGTAATATATTTAGGTGCATGAAATTCTCCGAATCTTTTATATGAATTCCTAGTTGGGTTTAATATAGCGGTAATTTCGTTTATCCTATTCATTATTCCTGCTATAAAAGATTTAGCTTCACTTGATTTATCAAGACCTTCAGATAATATATTTTTACCTTCTTTAAATAATAGAAGACTCACATGAAGTCCGCTGCCATATAGTTCCTTTAGAGGTTTTGGCATAAATGTCGCATAACCTCCGTTTTTATTTGCGATTGATTTTACAATCCATTTAAATGTAATAAAATCATCTGCTGCCGTCAGCGGATCTCCGTATCTGAATTTAATTCTATGTTGTCCCGGACCTCTCTCATGATAAGAGCTTATTGGAGTAATACCCATTTGTTCCAGTGTGAGACAAATCTCTCTACGTATATTTTCACCTTTGTCTAAAGGAGAAACATCAAAATATCCGCCTTCGTCATAAGGTATCATAGTGGGATGTCCTTCGTCATCGGTTTCGAAGATATAAAATTCGCATTCCGCTCCTATTTTAGCCAGATATCCCATATCTTTTGCTTTATTGATTGCTTTTTTTAGAATATACCTTGAGTCATTATCAAATAATTCTTTTGTTGGATATTTGACGTCACAAAAAAATCTTGCAACTCTTCCTTCCGAAGGTCTCCATGGTAATATGGATAGTGTAGACGGATCGGGGTAAAGCAGAAGATGACTGCTTTTGTCATTTAAAAATCCGTCAATTGAAAATCCATCAAAAGAAATTCCATTTTCAAAGGCATTTTCAAGTTCGTCTGACATTATAGCTATATTTTTTTGTACACCAAAGATGTCACAGAATGCTAGTCGAATAAATTTTATATCATTTTCTCTGACAAAATTGATTACTTCCCTTGTTATACTGTTCATATACTACTCCTCCTAATGATTAGTGTATAATTGTTTGTAAGGACTTTTTGTATTAGGTATTATTGCATAATACTTACTATTAATTATTTTATCATATTCTTTGTCAAAGTAAGAACTGAATTTTTTTATATATTCTTTGATTTCATCTATATCTTCAGCGTCCGCTTCCTTAATAATCAATTTATCAGTTTCTATTTTGGGCGGATATTTCGTTCTTAAAAATATTTTTCCTCCGTGCATTCCCGTTGCACAAAAATGTCCCAATGGGATTTCTTTGTTTTCATATTCTAATCCAAGAACTATGATATTTCCTCCCGCTTGATATTCTCCGAGGAATGAACCGGTTTTTCCTCCGATAACTATAGTGGGTTTTTTATCCTTATAAGCTTTCATATGAATTCCGGCTCTGTAACCGACGTCACCTTTAACATATATAGTTCCGCCTCTCATTGCATATCCCGTGGCATCTCCGCTTGAACCGTGGATTATGATTTCTCCGTCATTCATGGTATCTCCGGTAGCGTCCTGTGCATTTTCGTTTATGGTGATTTTAGCGCCGTCAAGATATGCTCCCACAGCATTACCGGGAACTCCGTTTATTATAAGATTTGTTTTAGATAGGGCAGAACCAATAAATCTTTGTCCCATTACTTCCTTTACGGTAATATCCCTTTCTTTTATGGCACATGCTTTTATTTCCAAATTTATTTCTCTATGTTCAAGTCCTTTTGCATTTATTTCCATCATAATTTTTTCCCTCCCAGAGTAGTCCCTCTGTATTCTTTGGAAAAGGCAATAAGCCCGGGATTATCTTTAATTAAATCAAAATCTATATCATTTAATTTTACTTTTTCCCTTATTAAATATGTATAAATTCCGGATTTATTTACATCTCCAATAATAATATATCCTTTTAAAAGTCCGTCCTTGTATATAAGTTTTTTATAATAGTTATTCTTTTCAATAATATATTCTTCTCCGTCATAATTTCCTGCTGTTACCATATGAAGTCCGAACAACCCGAGTGAGTTCATTGGAATTGCGTTATTGTATGATTTTTTCCCTCCTGCCATATTTATCCCTGCGGTTTCCCCTTTAAAGTAAGCATTTGGAAGTAACGCTAGGATAATATTTTGTTCTCTGGTTATATCATAGCTCTCGGTGCAGTCTCCCGCAGCATAAATGTCTTTTATTGTTGTCATTCCTTTTTTATCTGTTATAATGCCCCTGTTGACTTCCGCTCCTATTTCTTTTGCCAATGATATATTTGGTCTTACTCCCACTGCCACTACAAAAACATCAAAATCAATTACAGTATTATCTTTTAGTGTCGCCTGATGTTCATTTATACCGGTTATGCTATTGTTTAAAACAAATTTAACGCCTTGTTTTTCTATATGTTTTTGAACGATTTTACATCCTTTATTATCTAGTATGCTCGGAAGAATCCTATCCGCAAGATCCACTACTGTTACGCTTTTTACTTTATCATTTACCGCTTCGGCACATTTGAGCCCTATAAGTCCTGCTCCCAAAATCAATACTTTGCTGTCTTTATTTATTTTTTTTTGTAAACTTAGTGCATCATCAAGGGACATGAAAGTAAATTTATTTATTACTTTTTCTTCTCCTTCAATGTGAGGGATAAAAGGAGAAGAGCCTGTTGCAATCATTAATTTTTCATAAGGGATATTTTCATTATTACTAAGGGATATGTATTTGTCTTGGTGATTGATATTTAAAGCCCTGACTCCTTTTATTACCTTTACATTGTTTTTATTATAAAAATCATCATCTCGATATCTCATATTCTTTAAGTCTGTTTTACCTTGAACTAGGTAAGAAATTAAAGGGCGAGAATAGATAAAATGATTTTCATCACTTATCAATGTTATTTCACCGTCTTTATCTATACTTCTTATTCCTTCTATTGTTCCTATAGCAGCAATAGAACCTCCTATAATTACATATTTGCTCATATTTAACCCCTTTCTTCGAATACAATGGCATTATTGGGACACCCTTTTACGCAGTTTGGTTCGCCCTTTAAATTATTAGTACAAAATTCACATTTATCTACCACACCATTTTCTTCGTCGGGATGTACAGCTCCGTAAGGGCAGACTAAAACGCAGGTTAGACAACCAATACATTTTTCTTTATTTACGCTTATCAATCCATCTTTTTTTGTAAGTGCACCGCTTATACAGCTTTTAACGCAAATCGCATCATCGCAGTGTCTGCATGAAACTGCAAAGTGTATATCTTTATTTTCCTCTACGTTTATATTGGGTCTGATTTTTTTATCTTTAAGTGCTTTGACCATTCTGTCTTCATTGCTGTTTGCAAAAGCGCAATTATATTCACATAAATGACAGCCTAAGCACCATTCTTCGTTAACATATACTCTTTTCAATTCTATTCTCCCGCATGTTTAATTCCAAGTATTTCAAGTTCTTTTTCATTAAGTCCTACGCCTCTCAGCATTAATCTGTTTCCTTTTAATGCTTCGATTGAGTTAATACCCATTCCGCCCATCATCTCTTTTATTTCATGTTCCCAGGCGGTAACCAAATTAACTACTCTTTTATATCCTATATCCGGATTTAATCTTTTTACTAAATCGGGGCGTTGAGTGGCGATACCCCAGTTGCATTTACCACTGTGGCAGTTTCTGCATAAATGACATCCAAGAGCCATTAAGGCTGATGTTGCAATGTATACACAGTCGGCACCGAGTGCTATTGATTTTACGACATCTGCACTGCTTCTTATACTTCCTCCCACTACAAGTGAAACATTGTTTCTTATACCTTCGTTTCTAAGTCTTGAATCTACGCTTGCAAGAGCAAGCTCGATTGGAATTCCTACATTATCTCTTATCCTTGTAGGAGCAGCTCCTGTTCCTCCTCTGAAACCGTCTATTGCGATTATGTCCGCTCCGCTTCTTGCAACTCCGCTTGCTATTGCAGCCACATTATGTACGGCGGCGATTTTTACTATTACCGGCTTTTCATAATTTGTCGCTTCCTTAAGGGATAATACAAGCTGTCTTAAATCTTCTATGGAATATATATCATGATGAGGTGCGGGGCTTATAGCGTCGCTTCCCTCGGGTATCATTCTGGTTTTTGAAATATCCGGACCTATTTTTTCTCCCGGAAGATGTCCTCCGATACCCGGTTTAGCACCTTGTCCCATTTTTATTTCTATTGCTGCACCTATGTTTAAAAAGTCTTTATGTACACCAAATCTTCCTGAAGCCACTTGTACTATAGTATTCTTACCATATTTATAAAAATCTTCATGAAGTCCGCCTTCACCTGTGTTATACATTATTCCCAGCTCGCTTGCCGCTCTTGCTAAACTTTCATGAGCATTATAGCTTATTGAACCATATGACATGGCAGAAAACATTATTGGTACATTAAGTTTTATTTGAGGAGGAATATCGGGAATTATATTTCCGTTTTTATCTCTTTTTATTTCTACATTTTTCTTTCCAAGGCTTACTTTTGTTTCCATAGGTTCTCTTAAAGGGTCAATGGAAGGATTAGTAACCTGAGATGCGTTAATCAGCATTTTATCAAAATAAATAGGATAGCTTTTGGGGTTTCCCATTGAGGCAAGAAGAACTCCTCCACTTTCGGCTTGTCTGTAAATATTTTCTATTTGTTCTCCCGTCCAGTTTGCATGTGGCTTAAAAGTATGATCGCTTTCAACTATTTTTAAAGCCTTTGTAGGGCACAGAGAAACACATCTGTGACAAGCAACACAGTTTGTTTCGTCGCTTAACATTAACTTGCTGTCTTCATCGTAAAAATGAACTTCGTTTGCGCACTGTCTTTCGCAGACTCTGCACTGTATACATCTATCTTGATTTCTTACCACTTCAAACTGTGGATGTATAAAATTAATTCCCATTTTATTTAGCCCCCTCATTTAGTTTTACGATTACGGCTTCTCCGCCGGCAGGAGAATAAATTCTGTCGAAGTCTTTTTGTATAATTTTTATTGCACTTTCTTCGCTTGCAATATAAACGTCTTCTCCCTTTTCTCCGACTACCATCGAGCGAAGTTTAAGTCTGTCGTTAAGAGCCATGATACCGCCTTCAAATCCAAGCATAATAGAAAAAGGCCCTGTTATTAACATGCTTGAAAACATAGTTCTTAGATATGTTAATCTTTCTTTTTCTTTTTCTTCCATTCTTTCGATTGTGCTCCAAAACGGTGCAGCTATAATTTCCGCGGTTTCTTCAAGGTTCAATCCTTTTTTTCTTAATAAATAATCCATCATATATGTAATAACTTCCGTATCTGTAAGTAAATTACATTTATATCCGAACATTTCAATATATCTTCTGTTCGCGTCATATGAAGATATTTCTCCGTTATGTACTATAGAATAATCCAGCAGGCTGAAAGGGTGAGCTCCTCCCCACCAACCCGGTGTATTTGTCGGATATCTTCCGTGTGCCGTCCATGAATATGCTTTGTAGTCATCCAGTTTATAAAATTCTCCGACATCCTCGGGATAACCTACGGCTTTAAAAGATCCCATGTTTTTTCCGCTTGAAAAAACATAACATCCCTTCATATTTGTATTTATATTCATTACACTTTGGACTACGAATTCTTTTTCATCCAATTGTGAAGATTTTAATTTTGATTCTTTTGGAAATAAAAAATATATATAAATCAATGGTTCATTTTTTATTTTATCTATTTTCCTTGTAGGAATTATTCCGTAGTCAATAACATCAAAATGAGTGTCTAAGAATGTCTCGCATTCTTTTCTTGCTATATTGTCATCAAAGAATACATGAAAAGCATAATAATCTTTATATTCCGGATAAATCCCATATGCTGCAAAGCCTCCGCCTAAACCATTACTTCTTTCATGCATGACTTCAATAGAAGTTATAATATCTCTTCCGTCGGTCTTTCTTCCGTCTTTATGAAATATACCGCTTATTGCACATCCGGAGGGAATCCTTACATTCCCTTCTTTATATCTTTCATCAAATACCATTTTTACACCCCCATGAAAACATAAAAAAATCCAATAAACACAGAATACAATCTATGTTCATTGGACTTCTTTGTCCGGCTATTTAATTTTATAGTGGAAATAGTATACACCCGGAAGCAATAAAAATCAAGACTTAATACGTAAATAAATTGAATTTTCTAAATATTTAAAAAATAATAAAAAAATACTTGACAAATACGAACTTGCGTAGTATTATGCATTCATAACAGCAACGGCGCTGTAGGCAAAAAGCTTACGGCGCCTTTTTCTTTTTTAAAATTAAAATGGTATAAAGATAAAGATAGGTTTTATTGACTTTATAATGAAAGGTTAAAAAGGTGAAAAGGAATATAAAGATTTAAAATATGGTAGAAAGATTATGAAAAAAAATGTATAATTAATTCATATTGTAAAATTAATAAATATTTAATTTAACTAAGAGAAAGGATGTATAAATAATGATGGATAGAGTTGCGAGTTTATTCGGGTGTAAAGTTTTTAATGATGAAACCATGCAGGAAAAACTATCAAACGATACATATAAGATATTGAAGAAAACTATAGAAGAGGGTGAAGCCCTAGATATAACAATTGCAAATGCGGTTGCGCATGCAATGAAAGAATGGGCACTGGAAAACGGCTGTACGCATTATACACATTGGTTCCAGCCAATGACCAGTTTAACCGCCGAAAAGCATGATGCATTTATAGAACCGGCAGGAGATAAAGTTGTTATAAGGCTTTCCGGAAAAGATTTGGTTCAGGCCGAGCCTGATGCTTCATCATTCCCTTCAGGGGGACTCAGAGCTACAAATGAAGCCAGAGGATATACGGTTTGGGACCCTACAAGCTATGCTTTTATTAAAGATAATACGCTTTGCATTCCTGCAATATTCTGTTCTTATAACGGCGAAGTATTAGATAAAAAGGCACCTTTGCTTAAATCCATAGAAGCAATAAGCGATCAAGCTGTAAGACTTCTTAAACTTTTAGGTAAAGAAAGTGCTGGAGCTACTACATCAGTAGGTGCAGAACAGGAATACTTTATTATTTCTGAAGAAATGTACAAAAATAGACCTGACTTAATTTACACAGGAAGAACCTTATTCGGTGCTCCGACTCCAAAAGGACAAGAAATGGATGACCATTATTTTGCTCCTATAAAAGGTCCTATAATGAAATATATGCAAGATTTGGATGAAACTTTATGGGAACTTGGTATAACCGCTAAAACCAGACATAACGAAGTAGCTCCAGCTCAGCACGAATTGGCTCCTGTATATGCTTCTACTAATACAGCTTGCGATCAAAACCAAATTATGATGGAAATGATGAAAAAAGTTGCAAAAAAACATGGTTTGGTATGTTTACTTCACGAAAAACCATTTGAAGGTATTAACGGAAGCGGTAAACATAATAACTGGTCTATTACGACAAAAGAAGGTGAAAATCTACTATCACCGGGAAATGACCCTAAACAAAATATGCAGTTCTTATTAGTACTTGCGGCTGTTGTTAAAGCCGTTGACGAACATCAGGATCTGCTTAGGATTTCCGTTGCAAGTGCGGGTAATGACCATAGACTCGGTGCAAATGAAGCTCCTCCCGCAATCATATCCATTTTCTTGGGAGATGATTTAAAAGGAGTTGTAGATGCGATCATCTCAGATAATGATTATAAGAGCGAAGGAAAAACTAAATTTAACCTCGGTGCTACAGTCCTTCCCGATTTAACAAAGGATACTACGGACAGAAACAGAACATCACCTTTTGCATTTACCGGAAACAAATTTGAATTCAGAATGGTAGGTTCACAGGATTCGGTTGCATGTTCAAATATGATGCTTAATACTATTGTTGCCGATGCTTTCTGTGAGTTTGCTGATATCCTTGAAAAAGACAATTCTGATGAAGCTATTAAGAAGTTGATTAAAGATACGTTTACGAAGCATCAAAGGATTATATTTAACGGTGACGGATATTCCGATGAATGGGTAGTTGAAGCAGAAAAAAGAGAATTACTTAATTTAAAAACTTGTGCGGAAGCGATCCCTTATTATAAGAGAGAAGAAAATATTTCATTATTTGAAAAACATAAAGTTCTTACAAAAGAAGAAGTTGAAAGCAGAACGGAAGTTCTTCTTGAAGATTATTCAAATGTAATTTCAATAGAAGCAAAAGCTTGCCTGGATATGGCAAAAGCTTCAATCTTGCCTTCATGTGTATCATACGTAAAAGAAGTTGCAGAGACTCTAGCGGTTAAGAAAGATGTTTGTCCTGCGGCTGACAGCACGGTTGAAGAAGATACGGTAATGAGAGTAAGCTCTCTTAACGCTTCATTATATAAAGCTATCGCTACTTTGGAAGAAGGACTAAAAAAGGCTGAAAATATCGAAGATGTACAAGAAAGAGCCATGTCATTCAGAAAAGATGTATTTGAAAATATGGAAGAAGTCAGAAAATATGCAGATGAACTGGAAACTATCGTAGACAGAGATTTCTGGCCATATCCTACATACGGAGAAATTTTATTTAGTGTAAAATAAGTAATCAAAATTAATTTAATAAATTCGACACGAAGGCGTGTAATTGTATAGATATTCTATATGATTACACGCTTTTTTATATAAATTAACAATAAAATTTGGAGGTAATTAAAATGGAGACAACATTTAATGCTCTCGATACCATTTGGGTATTGCTGGGAGCTATACTGGTATTTTGGATGCAAGCGGGATTTGCCATGGTAGAATCAGGGTTTACCAGAGCTAAAAATGCAGGAAATATTATTATGAAAAACTTGATGGACTTTGTCCTCGGTACAATCATTTATTGGGTCATTGGTTTCGGGATAATGATGGGACCTGATATATTGGGCGTCATCGGTAAAGTAGATTTCTTTATCAGAGGTAATTATGACAGTGCCTTTCCCACAATGGCATTTGTGATTTTTCAAACAGTATTTTGTGCTACTGCAGCCACAATCGTTTCGGGTGCAATGGCTGAAAGAACAAAATTCATTTCTTATCTTATTTATTCTGCGGTTATAAGTGCTGTTATTTATCCTATTTCAGGACATTGGATTTGGGGTGGCGGCTGGTTAAGTCAGTTGGGATTTCATGATTTTGCAGGTTCTACCGCAGTACATATGGTCGGCGGAGTTGCAGCATTGGTAGGAGCTAAAATCCTTGGACCAAGGATTGGAAAGTATGATAAAGATGGAAAAAGTAAAGCTATCCCCGGACATAATATTGCAATCGGTGCTTTAGGCGTATTTATCCTTTGGATGGGTTGGTTTGGATTTAACGGTTGTTCAACTGTAGCAATGTCTACAGATGAAGCGATGATATCCGCTTCAAGTGTATTCGTAACTACAAACATGGCAGCTGCTGCCGCTACATTAATGACGCTTATAGTTACATGGGTAAGATACGGGAAACCTGATGTCTCAATGACACTTAACGGTGCTTTGGCAGGATTGGTCGCTATTACAGCGGGCTGTGATATGGTTTCTCCCGTAGGTGCTTTCATTATAGGTGCTGTTGCAGGTACTTTAGTAGTATTTGCAGTTGAATTCATCGACCATAAACTTAAGATAGACGATCCTGTCGGAGCTATTGCCGTTCATGGCTGCTGCGGTGCTACAGGTACATTACTTACAGGATTATTTGCATTAGACGGCGGACTTTTTTACGGCGGTGGAACTCATATGTTTTTAATTCAGTTGCTTGGGGTTGTTTCTGTTGCTGTTTATGTCTTAGTTACCATGTTTATTGTCTTTAAACTTATTCAAAAGACAGTGGGACTTAGAGCAAGTGAAGAAGAAGAAATTTTAGGACTTGATATAACCGAGCATGGATTGGTAAGTTCTTATGCAGACTTTGCTCCCGCAGGGGATTTCTATTATTCATTGGAAGACGAAGGCAGTCTCGCTTCTGTTACGGAACCTGTTCCGGCAGTAACGATAGAAGATATACCTGCTGATGAAAAAGACAGTCAAATTAAAATCACTAAAACCGATACCGGTATAAGTAAAATCACAATCGTAATAAATAAAGATAAATTCAATTCTCTTAAGGCGGCAATGCAAAAAGTTGGAGTTACGGGTATGACCGTAACAAATGTACTTGGATGCGGTGTCCAAAAGGGAAGAAAAAGCTATTATCGTGGAAGTGAAGTAGATGCGGTACTCCTTCCTAAATTGAAAGTAGAGATAGTAGTTGCAGCCGTACCTGTCAGAACCGTTATCGAAGCTGCCAAAAAAGCTTTATACACAGGAAATATCGGAGACGGAAAAATCTTTATTTACGGGCTTGATAATGTCGTTAAAATCAGGACAGGTGAAGAAGGGTTTGATGCTCTTCAAGAACCTGAAGAAGAATAAAAGTTACTGTCTGGGTATTTACATTTTAAATATTAATCGGTCAGACAGGTTTTACACCTCAAAAGCGTACTCACTTAGCCCTCAGAGTACGCTTTTTAATATAAAAACAGAAAAGTTTGAGACTAGTGAAAATATTTTCAGTATTGCCATTATATAATTATAATATTAAACTTAACTTAAGATAAATTAGATTTAAGGAGACGAAAATGAAAGCAATACTTTATAAAGGACCGGGAAATTTTGATTATGAAGAAGTAGAAACACCAGAGTGTCCTAAAAATGGTGTACTGATTAAAGTCATATCCGTAGGGCTTTGCGGTTCTGATATCAGAACATTTAATTCCGGACATCATAAGGTCAAACCTCCTTTTGTAATAGGTCATGAAATTGCGGGGATAGTTGAAGAAAGCGACAGTGAATATTATAAAAAAGGGCAGAAGGTAATGTTAAATCCGGGAATTACCTGCGGTAAATGCAAATTCTGTACTTCAGATAAAAATTTAGGTAACCAATGTAAAAATATAGTAGTACCGGGAATGGATTTTTACGGGGGATATGCACATTATGTAGCACTTCCGGAAGTTGGTGCAAATCCAAAATTCTTACATATCTTACCGGATGATTTTAATTTGGATTTAGCCCCGCTGTCAGAAACTTTGGCGAGCGTTTATTCCACTCATGATTTTATTAATATAACAAAAGGCGATATCGTCCTCATAATCGGGGCGGGACCACTTGGTAATTTACATAGTGCAATGGCGAAAATCAGGGGTGCTAAAAAAGTTATATTATCTGAAGTAAATCAGCCCAGACTTGATAAAGCCAAAAGATTTGATTTCATAGATTTATTTGTAAATCCTACAACCGAAAATTTAGAAGAAATAGTTATGCGAGAAACAGACGGGGACGGGGTAGATGTGGCTATTACTGCTTGTCCTGTAGGTGCTGTGCAAGAGGAAGCAACGCACTATGTAAGACCAAGAGGAAAAGTTTTATTGTTCGGAGGACTTCCTCATGATAACTGCCATGTAAATTTTGACAGTAATCTAATACATTATAAAGAACTGCAAATATGCGGTGGATATAGTTTTTCACCCGATTCATTTAAGCATGCTCTTGATTTAATAGTTGACGGTACTATACCTGCGGATAAATTTGTTACTCATACTCTTCCTTTATCCGAAATAAAAAGAGGGATAGAAATGACAAGGACCGGAGAGGCAATTAAGGTAGTTTTGAAGCCTTGGGAATAAAATAAATAATATTATAAGAAATGCACCTAATATTGGTGCATTTTTTATTTAAATACTATATAAATGACTAATCTCTTGACAAAAGGGAAATAATATAATAAAATATTATAGCATATTCATGGGGGAGTGCCCGAGTGGCTAAAGGGGGCGGACTGTAAATCCGTTGGCTCAGCCTACAATGGTTCGAATCCATTCTCCCCCACCATTTATACGATTTTAAACATCTTTCTAATGAAAGATGTTTTTTTGTTTAACTTAAAAGATAATCAAATTATAACTTTAATTTTTTAAATAAAATATTTAGGTATTAAAAAGTATCGTTATGAAATATGATTAATAAATATAATTATAAAATAGATATATTTTAGTTGTAAGGTCTGTAGTTTTTTATATAATCTAATGGTAATATTATAATACATAATCATAATAAAAGTATGTCTGATATGTTAGGGTATAAAATACTTATATTATAATTTTTAAAAGACAAAACAAAGCACAGAAAATCGGGAAACCTTTTTCTAATAATAGTAAGATATAAATACAGATAGGAGGTATTTATCATGGAGTGGACTGAATGTATCATAGACGCAATAAATTATATTGAGGATAATTTAACAGAAGAACTTACAATCGAAGATATTGCACATAAAGTATTGATTTCACCTTTTTACTTTCAAAAAGGATTTAACATGCTTTGCGGATTTACCGTGGGAGATTATATAAAAAAACGCAGACTTTCGCTTGCCGGCAGTGAGCTTGTTTCAACAGATGAAAAAGTCATAGATATTGCTTTAAAATATGGTTATAATTCTCCGGACAGTTTCACAAAAGCATTCACTCGTTTTCATGGTGCAACGCCTACTTCTGTACGAAAGGGTGAAGCAATGATAAAATCTTTTGCTTCGCTAAAAATCAATTTTACCTTAGAAGGAGGTTATACTATGGATTATAAAATAGTAAAAAAGGATCAATTTACCGTTGTAGGTATATCAAATGTATTTAATTATGATGAAGCCGAAACAGAGGTTCCTAAGTTATGGGAAGAATATTACCAAAAAGGGTTAAGTAATATTGTATGCAGTGTGTATGGTATTTCTATCGATGAAAATATGGAGGGTAATAAGTTTGAATATCTTATTGCGGACAATTACGACCCTATAAAAGATATTTCCGAAGAATTTATAACAAAAACCATTCCGGAACATACTTGGGCGGTATTTTCTTGTAAAGGTGCAAGTTCTAAATCGATTCCCGATGTGCAAAAGAAGATTTTTTCACAGTGGTTACCGAACTGTAGGGACTATGAAATAGCTGCAGGATATAATATTGAAATGTACAGTGATCCGGCGGAGTATAAAAAAGGTGTAGAAGATGATGATTATTACAGCGAGATTTGGATTCCTGTAAAAGCAAAATAGTTATTATAATAAAAAAGGAGATAAATCACATATCTCCTTTTTATATTAGTATATTTTTTATAAATTAATAATGAACAATAAAAAAGTATATAACATATACCCAGCTTAATAATCCGTGAATGATTGCCCAGCCTATGGAATGCCATGTAGAATAGCTTATGACCATTGCAAGGGCACTTCCGAATGAAATCCCGGATTTCACACTTTTCTTTATTATCGTCGTCTTATTTTCTGTTTCCATATTTTTCTCCTATATAGCTTTAGTTAATTATACTATACGGTTTAAAGAAATACTATTTTTATTATTATTTACTTTTATTTTAACCTTCATTTCTCTTCTTACTCATACTAAAGCATACCAGTGCAACTATTATAGCACTTATTGTATTTATAATTGCGTTAAATACCTCAAATGGATCCGGACCTATAAAATAATTTGCTATATGGTTTATAGAAAGGCTTAAAGGGATCAATAATAAAAATGCCATCCCTGTAGCTTTAAATTTTTTGTGTTTCATTTTTGTGTATAAGTAATATAGTATCCAAATATATATTATGCTAAGTACAGCTATAATACTTCCAAGAGAAAATATTAAATTATTTTTTAATAAAATACTTAACACAAATAGATATGGGATAATTGACAGCGTAATACTTATAATGACCGATTTAACTTTGTCTCTTTTGGATTTAAAAAACGGGAGTATAATAAACCAGCTTAATATACATGAAGCTGATACAACACGCGACCATGAAAAAGAATCATACAATACATAATCGCATATCAAGCAAATTATCATACTTATAATAAGAGAGAATGTAACACCTAAAAATATATAATTTAAATATTTCTTACTCTTTTCACTCGATATATCAACCATATATGTAAGTGTCTTTTTTACTTTTTTGTCTACGTCTTTATTGATATCCGATACTTCTTCTCTTTGTCCGTTAAGTATTTCATTTGTCGTTACTTCAAGAATATCGGATAATGGTATAAGCAAAGAAATATCGGGACAACTTATTCCTCTTTCCCATTTTGATATTGCTTTGTTTGTAATATTGAGTTTATCTGCAAGTTCTTTTTGAGTCAAATTTTTTTCTTTTCTGAGACTGCAGATAAATGTTCCTATTTTTTTATAATTCATTAATGTTCCTCCGTTATGTTATTACAATCATAATGGAAAATAATAAAATAAGCAATCGCTTGTCAGTCGAATATATAAATAAGGACAATTATTTCAATAGCTTTATAAAAATAAAAAAATCTGTACTGAAACTTCAGTACAGATAGTTTTTTTAATGGAGCTACTAACGGGACTTGAACCCGTGACCTCTTCCTTACCAAGGAAGTGCTCTACCGCCTGAGCCATAGCAGCATTTTCAGTTCATATAATAACATGAATTCTTAAATTTGTAAATTGTTTATTAAAATTAATTATTAATATTATCTAAAAATTCCAGTACATCTTTATAAACTTCCATATGATTTTTTTCATTTAATATTTCGTGTCTCAAACCATAGTATAATCTTGAAGAAATATTTGTATACCCGATATTTCTTAAAAACTCTATACTTTCTCTAAATTTTTCCACTCCTCCGATAACCGGGTCATCTTCTCCCGCTATAAAAAATATAGGTAATTCTTTATTCTTGATTTTATATTCCTCTTTATTGAATGCCTTGTCAACAAGACTAAAAAGATTTTTAAATCCGTTTATGGTAAAAATATATCCGCAAAGTGGGTTTTTATTGTATTCTTTGACTTTTGACATATTACTGTTTATCCACTTATTCATTATAGGTTCTTCGAATTTATCATTGAATGAATTAAAAGCCAATCCATGAATAAATTTGCTTCTGTGATGTTCACCTTTTAATTTTCCGATTATCGAAGAGATGTTAAGACCCATTTTTGCCATTGGATTTTTATATGGTGCACCGCATAATATCATGCCATTTATTTCGTTGTCATATTCTTTCAAATAATTTCTTGCCACTAACGTACCCATACTATGAGAGAAAATATAATAAGGTATATCTTGATATTCCTCTTTAATAACTTCAGTTATACTATGGAAATCTTTAACTATCATCTCTCCGCTGTCGTCATAAAAATAACCTAAGTCTTTATCTTCGATTATACTTTCTCCGTGACCTCTGTGGTCGTTGATGACGGTTATATATCCATTATTTGATAAATAGTCCATAAAATCATAGTATCTTTCTTTATGTTCTGCCATACCATGGGCAATTTGAACAATGCCTTTTATATTATCTTCCGGAATTTTCATATAACATGATATTTTTAATTTTTCATCGCTTGAGTCTATTAAAAATGATTTTTCTTTCATTTTGATTTACCTCACTTATAATTAAAGTATATCTTTTCTGTAAGGATTTAAATGCCATTTTTTATATTATAACATAAATAATAATTTATATAAAATAGGCGGTAATATATATGTGTTAAAAGGTAGTTAAATATAATAGGATGATTACATATAAATAAAAAAGAAGTGTAAATCACTTCTTTTTTATTTTTTATTGTACATATTCATTGCTTTATCCAAATCTTTATCGAGGGCAGTAAAAACAGCCTTACTTGTCATAATAACCATATCTTTTATTATAGGGAGCTCTTCTTCGTTAAATCTTCCGAGAACATAATTTACCAAGTCTCCGTGTTCGGGACTTCCAACTCCCAGTCTGAATCTTGGAAAGTTTCTTGTCCCCAGTTCCTTCACTATGGATTTCATTCCGTTATGGGTTCCGGGACCTCCGTTTTTTCTTATCCTGAGTTTTCCCTTTGGAAGTTCTATATCGTCATAAATAACTAATATATTTTCTTCTGGTATTTTAAAATAATCCTTGAATAATTTAACGCTTTCTCCGCTTAAGTTCATATATGTCCTAGGCTTGATTAAAAAGACATCTTCACCTGCCAATTTGCCTTTGCCAAAGTCGGCTTTGAACTTTGTTTTATTTATTTTTATATCATATTCATCACTTATATAATCTACCACTTCAAAACCTATGTTATGTCGTGTAAGATTATATTCACTTCCTATATTCCCAAGTCCAACTATTAAGTACATGTTTGTGTTTTCTCCTAAATTTTAATCAGCTTATACATTATATCATTTATTATTAGTTTTTTTAATATGTATTTATTCATTTATTCTTTTTATTATGGCTTCACTTACCATTTTTACCATTCCTGTCATTGAGGTTATCGCCATTATAGCAACCTTGCTGACATCATCAATAATATCTTCTTTATTGTTTGTTTTAGTAAATTTTAAAGAATTTTCATTTAATTTACTCTGTCCGATTATATCTTTACTATATGGTACAAATTCGTTTATTAACTGCATATATAATCCTCCTTTTATTTTATAATATTTAAAAAGTTTAATAATGGTGATATTAATATGATGAATTGCTTTATTTTATTGTTAGAAATATAATTTTATATTTTTAAGTATATAAGATGATATGCTATAATGAATAAAATCCTAGGAGAATTATTATGTATGACTTTATTAATGAAATTTTTGATAAGTATCAAGTAAGAAAAAGCTATAATGATAAAAGCAAATTCATCGAATATCTTGAGAGTATTTTTAACAAGCTTGGAATTAAATTTAATATAGATAACCATGGTAGAATGATAAAAAGCAGAAATATTATAGTAGGGGATATCGATGAAGCGGACACAATATTTACTGCCCATTATGATACTTGTGCAAAACTTCCTTTCCCAAACTTCATAACGCCTAAAAATATATTTATATATCTTTTATATTCTTTGTTTTTAGCGTTTTTAATGATAATGAGTGCATTCATATGTGCTTTTATCGCAGAACTTTTATTTCATAAGTCTCTTATCTCTAGACTTATATATATGTTTATTCTATTCATGGATATTTATTTAATGATATTCGGTAAGCCCAATAGACATACTGCAAATGATAATACTTCCGGAGTAATAACTTTACTGACTATAATCCATGGTTTGGATAGAGAATATATGAATAAAACAGCTTTTGTTTTCTTTGATAATGAGGAGGCAGGGCTTGTTGGTTCATCTGCTTTTAAGAAAAAGTATAAGAACTTAAATTATAAGTTAATAATAAATTTTGACTGTGTATCCGACGGGGATAATATTATGTTTGTGTGTTCTAAAAAAGCGAAGTTTGATAAAAAATTCGAAATTTTAGAAGAGAATTTAAATAAGGAAAAAGAAAATTATAAAAAGAATGTGTTAATAGAAAATACAAAAAATACGTTTTATCCATCCGACCAAATGATTTTTAAAAAGAGTATAGGTGTAGCCGCACTTAAAAAGAAACCTATAATCGGATATTATATGAATAAAATACATACAAATAAAGATGTCGTTTTTGATAAAAGAAATATTGATTTTATAAGTAAGGTTATGATAAATGTCATTGAGAATGATAAATAGAGGTTCTAATAAGTTTTTTAATTTTTAAAGCAAGTTATATACAAATTAACGTTTTGATTTTAAATTTAAATAATTATTAAAATATTCCTAATAATATTAAATAATTTACATTATTACAAAAAGAATTTATATTTAACATAAAAATTCAGTAATAATAGAATGCTTTTAAATTTATTTATTAGCATGTATCATGTAGATATATGATCGATTTCATTTAATGCAAATATTAAAATAAGGATGATATAAATGATAAATAAAAGCAGTTTAAAGAATATAACTAAAAATAGAGAAATTCTAATTTACGAAGAAAACTTTGTTTATTTACGTCCATGTAAAAAATTAAGACATTTAGTATCTAATTTTACAATTACTATTCCCAATAAAACGATCATTTCAGATTATTATACTATTATGCCTCACGGAAGTGTTACACTAGTGTTGTTCCAATATAATAAAAAAATACATAGCTTTTTGTTTGGACCGACCACTAAATCAGTCAAAGTAGGTGATATTGCAAATAAATGCGATATCATATTCATTATCGAGTTTCAACCGGGAGGATTTTATCCCATTGCAAAAATAAATCAAAATAAACTTACAGATAAAATTATCCCTCTTTCATTTATTGATAATTCTCTTGATATTAATATGAGAGCTATTTTTAATAAGTCTATATCCGTAGATGAATTATTATTTAAATCAGAAGAAATCCTTCTGCAAAGTATTATATTTCAATATCCAAGTGAACTTACTAATGCTGTTAAACTTATCATTCAAACTGAAGGCGGTATTACTTCTGAAGAAATTTTAAAAAACATTTATTACAGTATGAGACATTTAAATCGTTTATTCAATTTATATGTTGGCATGAGCATAAAGTCATTTTCTCGATTAGTTAGAATTAATAAGTCTTTTCAGCTTTTAAACAATAATAAATTTACATTGGATATCATATGCGAAAAACTTGGATATTATGATGTTTCTCATTTTGTAAAAGATTTTAAAGTAGTGTGTAATATTACACCCGGTGAATATAGAGCCAATATGTCCGATTTTTACAGTGAAATAGCGAAATTTTAAATCTATAATATTACTGTAATGTTAAATACAGAAAGAGAGGATTAAAAAATGAAATTTAACGAAACAACAATTCGTATTTTAGTAAGAAAAAATTATGGGGAATGTTTTGATTTTTACACAGAAAAAATTGGATTGACCGCAGTTTGGGGGGATAGAAACGGACCTTATACTTCTTTTGCCGTAGATGATAAGTCAAATCCTTGTTTTGCTATTTTTTCAGCAGAGGCAATGTCAATGTTTAAAGGATATGAACAACCAAATTTCAGTACACAGCCGGATACTATTACTGCAGTTATTCCTACGCTTGCTTTAGACTCTGATTATTTACGTATGAAAGAAGCGGGAGTTGCTTTTTTAGGTGAACCGCAGTATATTGAAGAATGGGGTATGCGCTGTACTTATTTCAGAGATCCCGAAGGAAATCTGTTTGAATTAAATGATGCCAGCGGTGTATAAAAGTTATATATCATTTAGTTAAAAAGTTAATGATTTATAATTGTATTTATTAGTTAATAATTATAAAAAAGACAATTAAAACTTATATTTTTAGAAATAAAAAAAGTCCTGTCATAGGACTTTTTAATCTTTCATTTTTTCTTCTCGTTCCATTATCAAATAATTTCTTGCATTAACAGTATTTGGATGCAAAAGATATCCCTTTTTTAGAATGGATAAAATAGTTCTGTTAAGGGACATAACTATTGCTTTATCAATATTTTCATATGCTACTTCCCTTACTTCTTCCACACCTTCATAAGTTCTGGTCTCTTCAATCACATCTGCAAGAAATATTATTTTTTGTAATAATGTCATATTTTCTTTACCGGTTGTATGATATTCTATTGAATTCAAAATATCTTCATCCGTTACATTGAACTTAAATTTTGCCATAACTCTTCCGGCTTTTCCATGAAGTAATGCAGTATTTTTTCTTTCTATATCGTCCAATTTGATATACTGCTTAGATAAGATATCTATCATTGCTTCCGGTTCCATATTTTTTGCGCAGTCATGTAAAAGTGCGGCAAGAGATGCTTTTTCAGGATCTGCTCCATAATTTTTTGCAAGCTTGACAGCTTCACGCTGTGTAGCTAATGTATGAATATATCTGTCTTCTTTTAAAAGTGTTTTAAGTGTTTGCTTTATGCTGGTATATTCTTTCATTTTTTCTCCCTTAGTCATCATAATATAAATTATTCTTTATAATATATTCTGCCACTTTTTTAGGAATTTTTAAAGACTTATTTGATAAAATATTATTTCTTATTTCGCTGGAAGATAAATCGATCATCTTAAAGTTCTTTAAGATATTTATATTTATATCATATTTTTTGTTTAACTCATTTACTTTATCTTCAAGTTCCGGTAATTTATATGGATTCCTGCCGGCAATAATAAAATCTACTTCTTTTAGTAACTTTTCATAGTCTTTCCATTTATGAAGTTCAAATATTAGGTCTGCTCCTCCGATAAAATATAAATCATTATATTTATTTTTTAAATATTCAACGGTATCAATAGTATAACTTATTCCTTTTTTATCGACTTCATAAGTATCGATTTCAAAATCATCATAATCTTGAGTAGCAAGTTCTACCATTTTTACTCTGTCTTCTGTTGATACTTTACTTTTGTTTTCTTTTATAGGGTTTATACTGTTTGGAATAAAAATCACTTTATCCAAATCAAATTCATTTTTTCCTGCAAGCGCCAAGTTAATATGTCCGTTATGTATGGGATTAAAACTTCCGCCGATAAAACCAACTTTCATTTTATCTCCTAGATGTTATATTTATTCTTATCGGGATTTCTTCTGTAAAGTACAAAAGTACTTCCTATCGTAATAACTACTTCACTGTTTGTCTTATCTGCTAAATATTCTGCTGATTCTCTAACATCTTCAAGAGAGTTTTGCTGTATTTTTCCTTTTATCAATTCTCTTGCTTTTAATGCATCATCGGCTTGAGTGACAATATTATCACTCATTCCGTCTTTACCGATGTGTATTATTGGCTGCATCTTGCTCGCTTCTTTTTTTAATAAACTTCTTTCTTTGCTGTTCATTTTTCTACTTCCTATTTATAATATTCAAATTCAAATCCTTCGATGTTTACTGTATCTCCGTCTGTAATGCCCATTTTTTCAAGTTCTGCAAAAATCCCTTTGTTTTTAAGAACTCTTTGAAAATATGTGCTTGATTCATAATCTTCAAGATTAACGGAATTTATGAGTCTTCTCATCATTTTTCCTTCAACATAATAAGTTCCGTTTTCTTTTTCGATTTCGTATTCTTTTTCTGCTTTTGGTGCATATAGTACTTTTTCTTCAGTTGTAAAGAATAATGGAGTTCTTTCTATTGTAGGGAGTACTTCTACTATATAATTCATTATTTTATCAAGTCCGTCATTCATAGCCGCACTTGAGTCAAATACTCTATATCCCTTTTGTTCAAAGTAAGTTGTTAAATCTTTGATTATTTCTTCCTTATTATCTATATCAATTAGGTCGGTTTTATTCAAAACAACTATTTGAGGTCTTTCCTTTAACTTCTCTGCATATAAAGATAATTCATTATTTATAATATCAAAATCTTTTTTTGGATCTCTTCCTTCTACTCCCGAAGCGTCAAGAACATGCACGAGAAGTCTCGTTCTTTCAACATGTCTTAAAAACTGATGTCCAAGTCCTTGTCCGGAGCTTGCGCCTTCTATAAGTCCCGGGATATCGGCTAAAACAAATTCCTCACTGTTTTTATACTTAACTATACCTAGGTTAGGTGATAATGTCGTAAAGTGATAATTGGCTATTTTAGGTGTAGCATTTGTTACCATTGAAAGGATCGTTGATTTGCCTACATTCGGAAAACCGATAAGTCCTACATCGGCTATTGTTTTAAGTTCTAATATTAGATTTTTTTCTTCTGCTTCATCACCGGGCTTTGCAAATTTGGGAGACTGTCTTGTAGATGTGGCAAAATGCTGATTGCCTCTGCCGCCTCTTCCTCCGTTAAGCACTGTTATTTCCTGGTTATCTTCTACCATATCGCATATTAAAGCTCCGGTTGCTGAATCAAAAATAACGGTTCCTACAGGAACTTCTATTACTATATCTTTTCCGTCTTTGCCGCTCATATTGCTTCTGCTGCCGTTTTCTCCGGCTTCTGCAGCAAACTTTCTTTTATAACGAAAGGCTTCGAGTGTATTTAAGGCAGAATTACTTTTAAAAATAACATTTCCGCCTTTTCCGCCGTCTCCTCCTGAAGGACCTCCGTTTGGAACATATTTTTCTCTTCTAAAAGCGACAGCACCGTCTCCGCCTTTACCGCTTTTAACATTTATACTAACTTTATCTACAAACATATATTATTTTCCTTTATAAAAAATTAAACTCCACACACTTAGTATGGAGTTTATTATTTAAATTATTCTATTGAGCCTTAGGGTAAACACTAACTTGTTTTCTTGTTTTGCCTTTTCTTTCGAATTTAACAACTCCGTCAGCTTTAGCAAATAATGTGTCATCTCCGCCAATTCCTACGTTAACTCCTGGATAAATTCTAGTTCCTCTTTGTCTAACTATGATATTTCCAGCTAAAACATATTGACCGTCACCTTTTTTAGTACCAAGTCTCTTTGATTCACTGTCTCTACCATTCTTTGTACTACCCATTCCTTTTTTGTGGGCGAATAGTTGTAAGTTATCTAAATTAAATTTAATCATTTTTATTCCTCCGTGATATTTAGTTTTATAAACTCAGGGTTTTCCTCTTCAATTCCTTTGACTGAAAGCATAAAACTTTTTGTAAGTATATCGGATTTTAATCTTTTATTTTTTTCTTGTTCGTCTATTTCTATCAATGTAAATCCTTCAGATACTTCTGCTTTGATATTTGCCTTAGCTATTTCCGTTAAAGCATTTATAAGGGATATAGTTAAAGTCGAAATACTGCAGCATATCAAGTCTTTTCCTTTTTCATTGCTTTCAGCGTGACCGCTGAGCTTAATTGTTTCAATAAAATCAGATTTTATATCAATGCTGATATTGATCATTACTCAGCTGCTTTTTCTTCTTTTTTTACAAGACCTGTTATTTCAACTTGTGTATATGGCTGACGGTGTCCTTGTTTTCTTCTGTAGTCTTTTTTAGCTTTATACTTGTAGATAATGACTTTTTCGCTCTTACCTTGTTCAAGTATTTTACCTTCTACCTTATAGCCTTCTACCAAAGGTGCACCTACTAACATATTTCCGTCTTCGTTTACAAATAATACTTCATCAAAAGTAACTTTCTTTTGATTTTTTCTCTTTGGAACGATTTTTTCAACGTTTATAACGTCGCCTTTTTGTACACGGTATTGTTTACCGCCTGTTTTAATAATTGCATACATATCTTTTACCTCCACTATCCTGTCTCGCCGTCCAAGGTGTGAATAATCAACTTCTTTTTACCTTCTTCAGTGCGGATACATGCTTAAATAGTATATCACCAAGACCTTGTTCTGTCAATGATTTAAAAGGTTTTTTATATTATTTTGTTATATTTAATGAATTATATTTTTTTAATGAATATTGATTGATTTAAATTAAGATCTTTATTATGCTTAAACTGTTTTTATTATATAATAAATATATGAATTGTTTGATTTATATTATATTGTCTTTGATATATATTTATGATATTTACAAAAAATATAATTTAGAAAGGATGAACAACTTATGTTTTATACTTATAAAAATATAAATATTTATTATGAAACTATCGGTGTCGGTAATCCTGTACTAATGATACATGGTCTTGGCTGTGACTTGACTTTACTGAAAAAGTGTATGGAACCAATATTTAAAAAACATGAAAATTATAAACGTATTTATATAGATTTGCCAGGAATGGGGAAATCCGATGCTTTAAAAGAATATTCTTCATCTAATAAAATTTTAGAAATATTGTTATCATTTATTAAAGAAGTGATAAATAGTAAATTTTTACTGATAGGGCAATCATATGGAGGTTATTTGGCTAGGGGTATATTATCAAAATGTAGTGATATGGTAGATGGTATGCTACTAATCTGCCCTGTGGTAATCTCTGATGTTAAAAAAAGAAATGTACCGGAAGTAAAAATCAAATATAGAGATGAAATCTTTTTAAAAGAGTTACACGATAGTGAAAAAAATGATTTTTTAGAGTATTGTATCGTAGCCAATAGTGAAGTATTCTATAGATATAAAAACGAAATACAATCTGGTCTTAAAATAGCTAATAATGTATTTATTGATTATTTAAAAGATGATTATTGTTTTTCATTTGATGTTGATAAAGAAGTTCGTAAACTTAATTATGAAAAATCTGTTTTATTAATAGCGGGAAGACAGGATAATTGTGTTGGTTATCAGGATTTATGGAATTTAATAGAGGACTATAAAAGTGCTTCTTTTTCTGTTATTAATTATGCAGGTCATAATTTACAAATTGAGCAAACTCAAATATTTAATGCTTTAGTTAATAATTGGTTGTTTTCTTTAGAAAATTATCAAAATTAAATATAATTGTATATATTGATTTAAAGTAAAAAATAGAAATAAGCTTAAACTTATTTCTATTTTTATTATTTTTCTACATTTTTAAATATGCATCGATGAATACATTGATATCTCCGTCCATCACTGCCTGAACATTTGAGGTCTCAGCCTTTGTTCTATGGTCTTTTACCATGCTGTAAGGGTGAAATACATATGACCTTATTTGATTTCCCCATGCTATTTGACCGTAGTCTCCTTTTATTTCATCGATTTTTTCCTTATGTTCTTCCATTAATATTTTATATAATTTCCCCTTAAGGATTTTCATTGCTGTTTCTTTATTTTGGAACTGACTTCGTTCATTTTGGCATGATACAACTATTTTTGTGGGAAGATGTGTTATTCTTACCGCTGAATCAGTTTTATTGACGTGCTGTCCTCCGGCACCCCCTGCTCGGTACGTATCGATTTTTAAATCACTTGGATTTATTTCAAGATTAGTATCTTCCTTTATCTCCGGTTCCACATCTACGGAAGCGAAGGAGGTATGTCTCCTGCTGTTACTGTCAAATGGTGAGATCCTCACAAGCCTATGAACTCCTTTTTCTCCTTTTAAATAACCATATGCATTATCCCCGCTTATTAATATTGTAACACTTTTTATTCCCGCAACATCTCCGGGAAGCTGCTCCAATATTTTTATTTTAAAATTTCTTTTTTCAGCAAATCTAATGAACATTCTAAGAAGCATTTCAGCCCAGTCCTGGCTTTCGGTACCGCCCGCTCCTGGGTGGATAGATAATATAGCATTGTTTGCATCATATTCTCCCGATAACAATGTGTCTATAGTAAAAACCTTAAGTTCCTTTTCAAGAGCTAATAATTCTTCCATCGTGCTGTCAGCATCACTTTCAGAGAAATCTTCCTGTAGCATTTCCACAAGTACGCTTATATCATCTTTTTTATACTCTAAAGAAGAATAGGAATTTATTTGGGATTTTAATGATTTGACTTCTTTTAAGATTTTGTTTGCTTTATCACTTTCATTCCAAAAGCTTTTATCATTCATAAGGGTTTCTTTTGATCTTAGCTCGTCTTTTAACAGTTCTATATTTATTGAATTTGCAATATCCGAAAGTTCTTTATCTATATTATCTAATAAGGTTTTAAGCTCAATTAGTTCAGCCATTTTAATACTTCCTTTGTATTTTAATTTAGTATAATTATTATATATTAAAATTTTATTTTTAACAATATATACATTTTGTCATGATGTAAAAGTTACATAAATATCTTTATTCTTGAAATAAATATTTGTGTAGTGCTTTTGCTTTCATTTTAAAATCATAAATAACAAATGAAATTAAAAATATATAAAGCAGTATTACGACAACATTATATCCTTTTTTATTTATATATAAATGTAAAGGTTATAATTAATCAAACATAATTATCTTTTGAAAATTTACCTTTATTTTCATAACCTTTTTTTCTTTTTTTACACGAAACTACTTGTAATTACTTAAAGTATAATATATAATTCACTTATCATAAAAACAAGTGTTATAAAAAGTAAGGAGAAATTACATATGTTATATTTAATTGATGATGCTAATGTTGAAAGCATCAAAACTATTACACAATATTTCCCAATTCATGGGGTAACTACCAATCCAAGTATTATTGCTGCAAACGGAGAAAATGTTTATAAAAAAATAAAAGCAATCAGAGATGTAATCGGTCCGGATCTTGAACTTCATGCACAAGTTTTAGAATCAACTTGCGATGAAATAGTAAAAGAAGCTATCAGACTTAGAGATACTGTAGGCGGAAACTTCTTTGTAAAAGTTCCTGTAACAGGTGAAGGTCTTAAATCAATAAGCGTATTAAAGGAATTAGGTTTCAATGTAACTGCTACAGCTATTTTTACAGCTCAGCAAGCTTTACTTGCTTCTACAGCAGGTGCTGATTATGTAGCTCCATACGTAAACAGAATTGATAACTTCTCTTCTGACGGTATCGGTGTTGTTGGTGATATAGTAAACTTATTCGAAATGTATGATAAAGATACAAAAGTTTTAGCTGCAAGCTTTAAAAATACACAACAAGTATACAATGTAGCTATGGTTGGTTCTCATGCTGCTACAATCAGCTGTGACTTATTCGAACAACTTATTTATCATCCTTTGACAACTTCTGCTATAATGGAATTTGAAGAAAAAGGTGCAGAATACTATACTTACGAAAAATAGTAATTATTAGTTTAAATATTATTGTATAATTTGAGTGGATATTTTATCCACTCTTTTTTATTACAAAAAAATTGATGAGGGAAATATTATGAAATTCAAAAATAAAATATTATGTGTTGTATTGACCATAGTAATTTCGTTTTCAGTGTTTGCTCCTTTTGTATTTGCAGAGAGATTATCCGGGAATAATAATTCAATGAAAGCTCATTTTATTGATGTAGGTCAGGGCGACAGTATTTTCATAGAAAATAACTCAGAAAATATGCTTGTTGACACCGGTAATTCTCCCGGCGGAGATAAAGTAATAAGTTATTTAAATAAAATAAATGTAAGTAAATTAGACAGACTTGTCATCACTCATCCCGATATAGACCATATGGGAGGTGCTATAAAAATAGTTGAACATTTTGGCAATATCAAGCATGGTGTATTTATTTCTTCTGTAATGGAAGGTGAAAATGCAGAGGCAAAAGTAGCTTATGGTAAATTGATGAAATTACTAGAAGATAAAAATATAGATGTCATCAAAGTTAAAACCGGAGATACATTTGATATAGGTGATATAAAGAATAAAGTTCTCTATGGTGAGACGGATTTAGCCGGTAATGATGCAAGCCTTGTTTTAGATGTAAGTTTTTTAGGCAGAAATTTACTTCTGACAGGTGATATGACCGGCAGTGCAGAAAATATTTTATTAAATGAAAACTTAATCAAGCATTATGATGTACTTAAAGTAGCTCATCATGGTGCCAAAACTTCTAGTTCAATGCCATTTTTAAGTAAAGTCAAACCAACATATTCTATCATTGGCGTAGGAAAGAATAGTTACGGACATCCCACTAAAGAAACCATAAACAATCTAACAAAAGTGGGTTCTAAAGTTTATCGTACAGATAGGGACGGAAGTATTACAGTCACTATTGATGATAAAAGAATTAATGTTACGAAGGAAAAGGCGACATGTCCAAGTACAAGTGTCAGTGTGACTCCGTCTTCGAGTATGTATCTATCTGAAAAGAAGACAATTAAAGCAGGTCTAACTCCTGATTATTCTACGGATAAAATAACATTTTCCAGCAGTAATTCAAAGATTGCGGCAGTTACTTCATCCGGAGTTGTAACCGGCAAGAAAGTTGGTAAATGTTATGTTTACGCAAAGTCGACTTCAGGTAAAGTAGCTAAATGTCTTGTTACCGTTAAAGCACCAATATTATCGGTGTCTAAGAAAAAGATTAGTCTATACACAAGTTTTAGTACTAATATAAAAGGGAGTGCGAAACCTTCTTCATATATTAAGTTTAAATCTTATAATAATAAAATCGTAACTGTAAGTTCAAAGGGAACAATTAAAGCAAAAAAAGCAGGAAAGACGCATATTTTAGCTTATTCTTCTCTCGGAAGAAAAGTAAAAGTTCCGGTTACCGTTAAACAATCTAAACTTAAATTATCTAAGAAGTCCGGGAAAATTATTTCAGGTAAGAAAGTAAAGATAAAAGCAAAATGCAGTCCAAAGAATAAAATAAAATTTGTATCTTCAAATAAAAAGATAGCAACAGTTAACAGTAAAGGTGTAGTTACCGGTAAAAAGGCAGGAACTACAACAATAAAAGTTAAGGCAAACGGTATTACTTTAAAATATAAAATAAAAGTTTTAAGTAAATCTCATTTGAAAGTATATATTTCCAATAGAAAAAGTACTTGTTATCATTACAGTAAAACTTGTTTAAAATCTCCAAAGAAAACAACTTTAGGTAAGGCAAAGAAAGCAGGATATTTACCTTGTAAGAGATGTGTTAAATAATAAAGAAATAAAAAATAGCACTAATTATAAATTTAGTGCTATTTTTATTTAATATAAGACGTCAAAAGATGTTTCATTTTGAATGATTTCTATATAATCTACCTTCATAGATGCTATATAGATAAAACGGTCGTACTTTAATTCTTTTATAGCTTCATCTATAAGATATTCTTCTCCTTGAAATTCAGCTTCTACATTTCCGTTTTTTAAGTTTTTTACAAACCCTGTCAGACCAAGTTTAGTAGCTTCTTTATAAGCGGTGTATCTAAACCCTACAGCCTGAACTCTTCCTTTAAAAATGTAATGTTTTCTTACTTTCATAATAAACACCTCTCTTAATATCTGAAACACTCTTTTTCATGGTCATTTATTATTCCTATGGATTGAAGATAAGAGTATATAATTATCGTCCCCACATATTTCATACCGCGTTTTTTTAAGTCTCTTGATACAGTATCAGATAGTTCATTATGCGTTGGCATATTGTCATCGGTATTTTTTATTATTTTGCCATTTGTAAAGCCCCAGATATAATTCTTAAAACTTCCGAATTCATTTTGTATCTTTATAAATATTTTAGCATTGTTTATTGCTGCATTTATTTTGTTTTTATTCCTAACTATATCTTTATTGTTTAATAATTCGTTTACCTTTTCTTCACTGTATTTAGATACTTTAATTACATCGAAATTGTCAAATGCTTTTCTAAATGCTTCTCTTTTTTTTAGTATCGTTATCCACGATAGACCTGCCTGAAACCCTTCAAGTATAAGCATTTCAAATAACTCTTTATCATTATAGGTAGGTACGCCCCACTCTTTATCGTGATAATCGATATAAATTTCAGAATTTAAATCTACCCATTTGCATCTTTTTATGTTTTCTTCTTTCATATAATACCTTCCACAGTTTATTATAAATATTATATCAGAAATAAAAAAAGATGTACAACAATGTACATCTTAATAATTTATTTATAAACTTCTTTTAATTTTTCTACTATATCATATGCAACCTGATTTATTGATTGGCTTCCCGCTACCAATACAAAATCTCCCGCTTTTGCATTCTTTACTACATAGTCTCTTATATCGCTGAATTCACTTATTACTCTTGAAGGTATATTATATTTTTCTACTACTTTTTTTGCTATATCTTCGGAATAGATATTCCATTCATTATCTTCTCTGTCAGAGTAAATATCATTTAATATAAGTTCATCCGCGCCTTTCATTGCTTCCACGAATTCATCGAATAAGAGGAATGTCCTGGAGTAAGTATGAGGCTGGAATATTACAAACAACTTATTATGTTCATAATTTTTACAAGCATCAATTGTAACCTTAAGTTCTGTGGGATGATGTGCATAGTCCTCAATAACAGTAATATCGTTAACTATACCTCTCTTTTCAAATCTTCTTTTAGCTCCGGTAAACTCTTTAAAGCTGTCATTTACAACTTCTTTATCTATCATGAAAAAGTCTGCTACGGCTACTACGCTCAAAGCATTTAAAACATTATGTTCACCCGGGATATTTAGTTCAAAATTGTGATAGAATTCTCCGTGTTTATAAACATCGAAGTTTGGATTACCGAATTTATCATATGTTATGTTCTTGGCTACAAAATCATTGCTGTCGGATAGTCCTGCTTTAACAATTTTACATTCTAAACCTTCAAGTATATCCAAAACATTTTCATCGTCTCCGTTTACTACAAGCATTCCGTCCTTTGGTGTTATCTGTGCAAATTTTCTAAATGATTCTTTTATTTGTTCAAGTCCGCCGGTAAAGTAATCTAAATGATCTTTTTCTATATTTTGAATTGTTCCCACAAAATGTCTTGAGTGTAAGAAACTATCCACAAACTCACATGCTTCTATAACAAAATAATCGCTGTCGCCCACTCTTGAATTCCCGTTTATCTTTTTAAGCGTTCCGCCTATTGAAATAGAAGGGTCTAAATTTGCATTTAAAAAAACTAAAGACATCAATGAAGAGGTTGTAGTTTTTCCATGAGTACCGCTTACTGCAATTGTTCTTTTATAATATCTGCTGATGAGTCCGAGATAAACAGAACGTTCAAGTTCTAAGATACCTTTGTTTTTTCCTTCTACTCTTTCAGGGTTATTTTCTCTTATAGCTGCTGAATATACGATTAGATCAATATCATCAGTTATATTTTCTTTATTATGTCCGATAATTACTTTAATTCCATTTTTTTCTAACTTCTCTGTATATACACAAGGTCTCATGTCAGAACCCAAAACTTCTTTGCCGTTGATTTTAGACATAAGTGCAAGCCCCGACATACTGGTTCCGCCGATACCTATAAAATATATTTTTTTAATATTCTCTAAATCTATATTCATAATTAATTCACCGCCATGTAATTTTTATCTTAAAATAAATATAATATACATTTTACTATGTTTTTATAATTTTTACAATATGTATTTTATTGTATATAACTATAGTTAAATATACTAATAAAATATATGCATCTTATTTTAAAATATAACTATTATGAAAATCCCAAATCCCTTATGTACAGCCTATGTAATCGTTGTTGCAATTATAAAATTTATGAGGTATAATATTTATAACAGATTAAAGGGAGGAAACGTATAATGCAAATCACAGACATTAGGGTAAGAAAGACATATGATGAAGGTAAGATGAAAGCAATTGTATCAGTAACATTTGACGATCAGTTTGTTATTCACGACATCAAAATTATTGAAGGAGATAATGGGGTATTTATTGCTATGCCGAGCAGAAAAATGCCTAATGGGGAATTCAAAGATATTGCACATCCTATAAACCTTGAAACCAGAGTCGATATTCAAAATAAGGTTTTAAAAGCTTATGAAGAAAAGTTACAGGAATTAGAAAACGAAGTTGAAGATTAGTTTTTCTAAAAGGGCAGTTCTCTATTAGGGGAACTGTTTTTTTGTATTTGGAATGAGGGGATTATGAATAAAAAGAGAATTTTGTTTTTAATAATAATAGTATTTGCTGTTATTTTATTATATATTTTTAAATATTTCGGATATATACCAACTAAATCTTATAGCTCGGAAGAACTTGGAATAAAAGATATAAAGTCTGATATAGATAAGGATAAGGACGGAATAGATGATTATACTGATATAATGCTTGGCGCCAGAGAGTATGTAATGACGAAACCTAAATATAAAAGTGCATATTATAAAGACGGATATCCTCCTAAGGGCGAAGGAGTATGTACAGACGTAATATGGTATGCATTTAAAAAAGCGGGATATGATTTGAAAGATTTGGTTGATTATGATATCAAAAATAACATAAAAGAATATTATAGAGTAGAAGGTAATCCGGACCCCAATATTGACTTTAGAAGGGTACCGAATTTATTAGTCTTTTTTAGGATGAATGCACTTTCTCTTACGAAAGACATAACAAAGGTAGACCAGTGGCAGCCCGGAGATATAATAACATTTTCAGATAGTCATATAGGAATAGTATCGGATAAGAGAACTAAAAATGGTGAAGTATTCATAATACATCAAAGTAAGTTTGAGAAAAAAGAAGTTTATGCAATGTATAGATATAATGATATCAGCGGTCACTTTAGATGGATTAATAAAAAATAAGACCTTCATAAAGAAGGTCTAAGGATTTCATTAAGTAAAGAATTGTATATATTATTTAGTTGTATTTATTACATTTCTGTCATTTTGTTTGTTGATAAAATTACTTATTGGTTTATAAATAATAAATGTAACTAAACAATTGATACCTGCTTTGAGTAAATTAAATGGAATTACAGCTACCGGTAGGGAAGCTATTACAGCATCCATTGGCATTCCATAAAAATTGGTTGTAATAAGTAAGTTTGCCGGGATCATTACTATTACCATTGATAATGCTCCTAGTATCAAACCTATCATTGCACCTTTTTTTGTTTTATTTTTTCTATACACAAGTGCGGTTACTCCAACCAAGGCGCTGCTCGAAATAATATGCATAAGTGCTCCTACCCAGCCATTCATAGCGCTCACCGTCATTGCTTGAATTGAGCTTGAAATAATGACTGCGATGATCCCAACTACAGGTCCGAACTGTAATCCTGCAATTAATAACGGGATATCCATTGGTTCATACTCGAGCCATGCAGCCGACGGCATGATAGGAAATCTTATGATTAACATAAGTACTATCGATAAAGCAATAAGCATCGATACTGTTACAAGTCTTCTAGTGTCTTTCATTTTTTCTATACCTCCTAAAATTAAGGTATACATAAAAAAATAGTAATCACCCTTCAGGAAATTACTAAAAAAATACTTTATGTATCCTCTCTCATCCGGACTTTACCGTCGGTAAAGGAATTTCACCTTTTCAGCTTGCGCTCGCAGACTTTAACTGCCGGTAGGGAATTGCACCCAACCCTGAAGATTGTTCTCCTTTATTATAATATATTTTTACTTTATGTCAATATAATTACATTATAAATAAAAATATTTTAAATTATGTAGACTTAATGGATGAAATTGGTAAAATATATAAGTGGGCATAGTTATCTGATATAGAATATTGACGTTAAAGTATGGGAGAAAGTATATGATTGTTTTCTTTTGTGTTATTAAGATATTTATTTATATTTTCAGTGATTTCGGGATGTGTTTTTACGCGTCCTTTTTTATTACAAAATGTTAAGTAAATATTTAATAATTGTTTTATATGTAGATACTACTTTATGCTACTAAAATTGAAAGGAGGTGATATATGAAGATAATTTTGGGTTTTTATCTATGAAAATAATTAGAAAAGGAGGTATAGAAATGCAGTTAAGAGACTCACTAAATAGAAGGATAATTGAATTATGTGATGAAAGAGGACTATCTATTAATAAACTTGCGAATATGTCAGCAATTCCGCCTACTACTGTTTATAGTATGTTTGACGGCAAATGTGCTAATCCAAGTTTCAAAACTATTAAAATGATTTGCGATAGTTTGGATATGGATATAAAAGATTTTTTCGATTCTGAATTCTTTGTAAATTTAGAAAAAGGTTTTAAATAGAATGTTCAAGATTTGTTGTCAGAGGGATAAAAATCCCTTTGGCAATTTTAATTTTAAAGGAGAAAAACAATGAATAGAGAAAAAATATCAGTAAATGCAATATATAAAACAGATACTAATCTTATTGGTGCTATAACGAAAAGGATAATAAGAATAAGCGAAGCAAAAGAAATTTCCATTAAAAGTCTTGCAGAGAGCGCAGGTATTCCTCCGACAACTGTATATAGTTTATTTGATGGAAAAAGTCAAAATCCGGGTATAGATGTTATATATAGTTTATCAAGAGTACTCGATATGAAAATGGATGAATTTTTTAGCTGTGATGAAATGGAAGAACTGTACAAATCTGAATTAAAATAACTGTTTAGACAGTTATTATTTAAAGAGAGGAAATTTATTTCCTCTCTTTTTTATTTTATATTGACAAATATATCTGTAACAGTTATAATTACATTAAAGAAACTGTAACACGAATTGTTACATAAGGAGGATGTTGTGAAAAATATATTGATTATAGTGGGAATTGTTATTATCTTGTTTATTAGTTTTAAATTTTTTATCCCTAAAGAAGAAAATAAAAGTGCTTATCATAAAATTTCTGCTTTGGAAGCGAAAGAGATGATGGAACTAGATGATGTAACTATTTTAGATGTAAGAAGAGAAGATGAATATAAAAGCGGACATATAAAAAATGCAGTATTGGTTCCAAATGAAACTATTAGTAATGAAGTATTAGAAGAAATTCCAAATTTAGAAAAAACTATATTAGTTTACTGCAGGTCGGGTAAGAGAAGTAAAGATGCTTCGATGAAGTTAGTTGATATAGGATATAAAAATATATATGATTTTGGCGGGATAATTGACTGGCCTTATGAAATAGAGAAATAATTTTAGGAGGTAATTGATGAATAGCGAATTTGCGGTTTCGGTTCATGCATTGGTTTTTTTAAATCATCACTATAAAGAAATTAAGACAAGTGAAGAAATATCCGAGAATATTTGTATAAATCCAGCAAGGGCAAGGAAAATCCTTTCCAAACTTAAAAAGGCAGGACTGGTAAATACAAAAGAAGGTTCTGTAAAGGGCGGATATAGTTTTACTCTAGATGCGGCTAAGATCACTTTACTTGATGTTTATCAGGCAATCGGCAAAAGGGTAATAGATATATCTTGGCGTTCGGGAAATGTCAATATGGAATGTTTGATAGCTTCCGGTATGGGGGATATCATGGACGAAGTATATGAAAAATTAGATGATGTATGTAAAGAAGAGCTAAGTAAAATAACAATAACGGATATAGACAGTAAAATATTTAAAAATGGAGAATAGAAATGAAAAAATATGATGATACAATTATAGGATTTGGTAAGGGCGGAAAAACTTTAGCAGGATATTTGGCAAAGAAAGGTGAAAAGGTTGCTATAATAGAAAAGTCAAATAAAATGTATGGCGGGACTTGTATAAACGTGGGATGTATTCCTTCTAAATCACTTGTTAAAAATGCTTCAAAGACAGCACAAATGGGAGATATTTCATTTGAAGAAAAATGTGACTTATACCATAAAGCGATTTTGGAAAAAAGAAACTTAACCGAAATGCTTAGAGGCAAAAATTATGCTAAATTAAATGATTTGGATAATGTTGATGTTATCAATGCAAAAGCAAGTTTTGAAGATAAAAATGTGATTAAAATCACATATGAAGACGGTGAAGAATTATTAAGTGCAGATAAAATATATATAAATACTGGTTCGACATCTGTAGTTCCAAAGATAGAAGGGGTCGAAAATAATCCATATGTATATTTTAGTGATACCTTAATGGACCTCGATACTTTACCAAAGAGGCTAATTATAATAGGGGGAGGATATATCGGTCTTGAATTTGCTTCTATGTATGCGAACTTTGGAAGTAGTGTAACTGTTATTCAAGACGGTGATAAATTTATTCCGAGAGAAGACGAAGATATTGCTAACGAAATAAAATCATTGCTCGAAAATCAAGGTATTGAAATAAAACTTGGTGCTAAAATTAAAAAATTCAGTGAAGACGGTATTGTTTCCTATAGCCAAAAAGGAAAAGAATTTAATGATAAGGCGGATGCTATATTAGTTGCTACGGGAAGAAGAGCAAATACCGATGAATTGAATTTGGAAGCTGCGGGTGTTGAAATGAACAGACGCGACGGGATAGTCGTAGATGATAATTTAAGGACTTCAAATGAAAATATTTGGGCAATGGGAGATGTTAACGGAGGGCTTCAGTTTACCTATGTTTCTTTGGATGATTACAGAATAATTGTAAGCGGACTTGAAAATGAAAATAAATATAACTTAAGCAAAAGAGAAAATGTTCCTTATAGTGTATTTATGAATACTCCGCTGTCAAGAGTAGGTTTGAATGAAAGAGAAGCCTTAGAACAAGGTTATGATATAAGAGTACTAAAATTACCGGTAGGGTCAATACCCAAGGCACAGGTACTTAAGAAGCCATATGGTGTCTTAAAAGCTATAATAGATAAGAAAACAAATAAGATACTCGGTACAATGCTGCTCTGCGAGGAGTCATATGAAATGATAAATATAGTAAAGCTGGCAATGGATTTGGGTGCTGATTATACGACACTTAAAAATCAAGTGTTCACTCATCCTACTATGAGCGAAGCTTTAAATGATTTGTTTTCATTATAAATAAAAAGAAGGATATTATCCTTCTTTTTATTTTATTTTAGTTAGGACTTCAAGAAGTGTATTGATTGATCCTTCAAGTTTAATCAAATCTTCTTTAGTTAATCCTTTTTCTAGTGAATTTATAAATTCTTTATTATTATAGATATTTTTTTCTATATAATCCTTTCCGGTTTTAGATACAAAAATATCAATATATCTCCTGTCTCTTTCATTTGTTTTCCTTTCAACAAATTTATGTTCATATAATTTTTCTATCAGTGTAGTGGCACGTTGTTTACTGATATTTAATTTGTTACATATTTGAGACATGGTCATTGGACCATTTTCTAAAAGTATTTGAAGACAATAATATGTTTCAAGGCTCATTTTATCTTTTATAAATAATTTAAAGGGTTTATCTATTTTATAGTGCCAATATGGCAGTAATTTTAGCAGTTTTCTGGTAAAGTTCATTTCTTTAATCATTTCCTAACCTTTAGTATTGAAAAATAGTTATAATAGCTTTATAATATATAGTACATGTTTATGTACTATATATATTTATGTACTTTAAAATAGTCTACAATATTTTATATAGTTATGCAAGATAAAAAAGGAGGAATTTTATTGAGTAAAATAAAGCTTAAGACGATCCATATAGGAAAGACAGCGTTGGAGAATGCATTTAGATTTATATTTAATTTAGGATTTATAATGATATTTCAGATACTATTCGGAGCCGAAAATATTTTACCGGGAGTTGCTATTGGTGTAGGACTTACAATGTTTCCCGATGGATATATAGGTATAAAAAGGAAAACAATGGGAGGCATTATAGTAATACTTTATGCGGGAAGCGTATTAGCGGCACAGTCAGCGTTGAGCTCACCGTGGATTGCAATCATTATAAACTTTTTATTTGTATATTTGATAATGAATTTAATATGCGAACCCAATGAGTTTAAACCTGCTATCAGCTTTCTGTTATGTTTTATATTTTCACAGGCAACTCCCGTTTCAATGGAAATGTTCCCTAAAAGATTACTGGGAGCTTTGGCAGGGGGCTTAGTTGTTGGGATAATAACAATGATAAAATGGAAATCGGATAATAAAGGAGACGATGGGCGAAATTTAAAAGAACAAATTTTGCTTTGCAGGAAGAAAAAGGGATATATGCTAAGAATGTCTCTCGGGATTGCAGTAGCAATGTTTATAGGTATGATTTTTCATATAAAAAAGCCGCTATGGATAAGTATAGTCGTCATGTCTTTAACTCAGCTTCATTTTAATGAAATGTCAGAAAGGATCAGACATCGAATGTTTGGGAATGTAATTGGAGTATTAGTATTTATATTATTGTTTAAAATTTTAATTCCTGCAAGGTATGCTTTTCCCATGGTTTTATTTTTAGGATATATCAGCTTTTTTACTTCAGAATATAAATATAAACAAATCGTAAATGCTGTTTGCGCAATCAATGCCTCGTTGGTACTATTGGACGTATCTGAAGCCATAGAAAATCGCCTCTTTTGTTTGGTCGGAGGAGCTTTAATTGTTGTTTTGATGTTTATCTTACAAAAAATATTTAAGAAGTTTATTAATAATTATAATTTAACTAAATTAAATATAGGAGAAAAGAAAGATATACCGGTTTAAAGTAATAAAAAAGAACCTTATCTTAGGTTCTTTTTTATTTGGTTTCATATTAATTTAATTATTTACTAGCTGCGTCGATTTCATCAAACATAGCTTGTGTTTTTGAAATACCAAGTCTTGAACAGCCTGCGTTTAGGAATGCTTCTGCGTCAGCAATGTTAGCGATACCGCCTGCTGCTTTGATTTGTACTCTTGTTGTATCGATGTTTTCTTTCATTATAGCTACGTCTTCAAGTGTTGCTCCGCCTGAAGAGAATCCTGTTGATGTTTTAACGAAACCTGCACCTGCGTCAGAACAAATTCTTGAAGCTTTTGCGATTTCTTCTTTTGTAAGTAAGCAGTTTTCCAAGATAACTTTGATGTTAGCAGGAGAAGCGTTTACTACTTCATATACGTCATTATAAACTGTGTCGTAGTCTCCTGATTTCATAGCTGAAACGTTTAGTACGATATCAACTTCTGTAGCACCCATGTTGTATACTCTTTGAGTATCTGCAACTTTTGATTCAGTTAATTCCGCACCGTTAGGGAAACCAACACATGCACATACTGCTGTTTCAGAACCTTTAAGGATTTCATAAGCCATTTTTACTCTGCTTGGAGTAACACATACAGTTCTGCATTTCCATTCTTTAGCGAATTGGATACCTTTTCTTACTTCATCATAAGTTAATTGTGGTTTTAATAAAGAGTGGTCGTTTGCTCTTGCTAATTCATATTTTGTTATCATTTTAATTTTCTCCTTGAATTTATTATATTTAATTTTAATTAATAACTATTTGCCCGGTTCGTAACCGTCTTGTGTGATTACTATCTTATTAAAGAATTCTTTTCTTTCTATTAAATCAAAAGCGTCCTTTACTTCATCTACGCTGAATCTGTGAGAGATAATAGATGTTAAGTCCAATAAACCTTTTTTAGCTGCATCGATTGTTGCACAGAATTCTTCGTATTCTGGTGTGAAGTTATAGCACCAAGAACCTTTTATTGTAAGTTCTTTTCTTAGGATACATTTATCATAAGATTTATCCAATATATTTACATCTCCGTGAGGTGTTCCGATACATGTGAATGTACCATGTTTCTTTAAGCATTGTAGAGCTTGATTGAATGTTATAGGAGAGCCTGCAGCTTCTATACATACTTCAGGACCTTCTTCTCCCGCATATTCTTTGATTTTGGCAACAACTTCTTCATTTGTCATTCCCATTGAGTTGATTGTATATGTAGCACCTACTTTTTTGATTAAGTCAAGTTTTTCGTCTTTGATATCTACTGCTATTACCATTCTTGCTCCGCAGATATTTGCCCATTGTACCATATAGTATCCAACAGGACCGGTACCGAATACTACTACTGCGTCATTTACCTTTATACCTGCTCTAAGAGCACCATGTAGAGAGATAACAGCAGGGTCGATTTGACAAATCATATCCCAGCTGAAGTCATCTGGACATACATAACACTGTGTTGCTTTAACTGCAACGTATTGTCCGAAACCTCCGTCGCTTCTTGAACCGGTGTAACCGTATGTATCACATAAATTGATGTTTCCGTTTAAACAGTCTTTACATTTTCCGCAGCCTGTCATCGGGTTAACATCTACTCTTTGACCTACTTTAAGTTCTTCTCTTAAATCAAGATCTTTAACGCCCTTGCCTATTTCAACGATTTCTCCGCCGAATTCATGACCTAGTGTAGTTGGGAAAGAATATGTACCTGTTGAAAATACTCTTCCTAAGTCGGAACCGCATATCCCCGCACAGTAAACCTTAAGTAGTACTTCGTCATCCTTTATTTGTGGTATATCTACTTCATCACATCTTATATCATTGATAGCATGAAGTCTACCAGCTTTCATTTTACCTTCCATTATTTTCCTCCTAAATACTTTGAAAGTGTTATTTAACTTGACAAACATAAATAGTAATGTTATTATTTATTCATGTTCATATGAACATCGTATAAGTTCATATGTTCAATTTCAACCGTATTATATAATAAAAAAATAAAGATGTCAACTAATTTTTATTAAATTCAGGAGAAAATTATGCTGGATAATAATACACTATCAAAAATAGCGAAAATGTACTATTTGGAAGGTCTTACTCAAAAACAAATAGGAGATAATTTAGGCATTTCAAGAATAGGGATTTCCAGAGCTTTAAAAAGATGCATAGAAGAAGGTATAGTAGAAATCAAGATAAAAGAATTTACTCCCCTCAGTAATTTGGAAGATGCACTTAAGAAAAAATATCCTTATGCCGATTTTAAAATAGTTCCTTTTTTCAAAGAAACAAAAAAACTCGTCCGCTCTCTTGCCGACGGTGCGGGTGAAGTATTGGATGAGCTGGTTAGAAATAATAATAATATAGGTATAGGCTGGGGAAAAACTTTAAGTAATCTGAATATCGAAAGTGATATCAAATACCCCGAGAAAACATTTGTATCTCTTCTCGGAGGATACGGAAATGTATCTATTGAGATGCACTCAAATCAAATAACAGCTATGATAAGCGAAGTATACGGCAGTAAGTCTATGGTGCTGCTTGCTCCTTCCATAGTGGATAATAAAAAGTTTAAAGAGATAATAATAAATGAAGGTTCAATAAAAGAAGTTTTTGATATGTACAGAAAGCTTGACTGCGTAATAACTTCTTTAGGTAATCCGGCAGACGAAAATGCTACGATACATAAATCCGGATATTTTAAAGATGAAGATCTTAAAGAACTTAAAGACAGAGATATTTGCTGTGATATAGTCTCTTCATTATTTTTAAATCGAGAGGGAGTGGAAGAAAACCTGGAAATACTAGACAGGATCGTAGGTATAAGTCCAAAATGTTTTAAAAAAGTTCCTATTAGAGCAGCTGTTGCAGGAGGCGAAAATAAAATGTTTGCTATATATTTAGCTTTGAAAAATAAATATATCAATAGTCTTATAACGGATGAAAATACTGCAAATTATTTATTAAATAAATAAAAATAGCTTTTTATAAGTTGTTTTTTTTATTATTATGAAAAAGTTTGTTTTTGATATATAATGACTAATAAATATTATATGAAAGGTTAATTCGTATCAAAGTGAAAAGAAAGGTGTATTTAAAAACAGAGAGCCTAACGAAGATAGCATTATGTACAGCGGTAATGTGTATACTAGGTCCAATATCCATACCCATTTCTCTAAGTCCGGTACCTATATCTTTAACTCAAATCGGGATTTATTTTGCTGTTTATGCTCTTGAATATAAATATGCTTTGATATCTACATTATTATATATTTTGATCGGTTCCATAGGGCTTCCTGTGTTTTCCGGATTTATGGGCGGCATAAACAGACTGTTGGGTCCTACTGGAGGTTATTTGGTTGGATTTATATTTTTAACTTTGGTAACGGGATATTTTATAGATAAATATTATGATAATAAAGGTTTTATTATTTTAGGATTTATACTTGGAAATATCATTTGTTATATCATAGGAAGCTTATGGCTCGCATTTCAAAGTAATATAAGTATCATAAGTGCTTTTATAATAGGTTGCTTTCCTTATATTCCCGGTGATATTATAAAGTCCGTTATAGCGTTTATAGTAGGTCCGAAGATTAAATATACATCAAAAATAAATAAAAAAGAGCATTGATATGCTCTTTATTTTATATCATAAAAATATTTTACGGCTCCGAGAGAAATATATTTTGCTAACTGAACTTGATAGTCATGGTCATTTAATAGTTTTTCTTCGTTTGGTTCACTTAAAAATCCGCATTCTACTATTACGCTTGGTGTATTATCATTTTTAAGAATATATAAGTCATCTCTTGGTTTTATTTGTCTGTGTTTGGAATATTTTGATGTATTGTCGAGTTCTTCTTTGATATGTTTAGCAAGATTTTCACTTTTTTCATGATCTTTTAAATAGAATACCTGTGCACCTCTGCTGTTATCACTGTGTGCATTCATATGTATGCTTATCATTATGTCGCACTTGGACTCTTTTATGATATCTCTTCTCATTTTCATATCGCCTTTTTTTGTCCAAGTCATACTTCCGTCTTCAAAAAGTCCGTTGTCGCTGTCCCTTGTCATAACTACATTTGCACCCATTGTCATTAAAATACTTCGTAATTCTTCAGCAATGGCTAAATTTATTTTGTCTTCGTTTACTTCTGTGCCTACTTTTCCGGGATCTTGTCCTCCGTGTCCCGGGTCTATACATATAGTTTTCCCGTCTAATATATATAATGAACTATCCACGTATGAAGTAGTTACCAAAAGATAAAAGCACATACCAAATAAAATTCCGATTACAATAATACTCGATAAAATAACATAAAGATATTTTTTCATTTCTCCCTCCTTATGTTTATTTATACGTTTTTGTATCTTAAATATGTTTCTTTTATTTGATGTTGAAATAATTTTATTATTTTACATATTTCTTTTGAGTTTGGAGCTTACAACATATAAAATAAAATTATAAATATATACGAAGATACGTATTTTAAGGTTCAATTAATTATATAAGTGTAAAATATTTAAAAGGAGAAATATTATGGAAGTAAAGAGTATCAATAATTATTATCATAAATACTTTAAATGGGTCATATGTGCTGTATGCTTATTTATTTTCATACATATTTCCATAGAGCTTACTGAAAATGAACTCATCTTCCTGGATAATAAAATATATTACACCGTAGCAGGATTTATATCATATAAAATGACAAGGATATTCAGGTTTATAACCAGGTTTGGATCCGGTGAAGTGATCCTGCCTTTATGGATATTTACATTATTGTTATTTAAGAATAAAAGGAAAATAATCCTTTCGACAGTAAACTTAATAAATATAGTTATGATAAATCAAATATTTAAATTTTTATTTGAAAGACCAAGACCTACCGTGTTTAGACTTGCGGAAGCCAGCGGATTTAGTTTTCCAAGCGGTCATTCCATGGTATCCTTGGCGTTTTATGGATTTTTTCTCTATCTTCTTTGGAAGACGGATTATACCGATGTATTGAAATGGATAGCGACGGTTGCGATTATTACCTTGATAGTGCTGATTGGGGTAAGCAGGATATATTTAGGCGTACATTTTTCCAGCGATGTTTTGGCGGGATTTAGTTTATCAATGGCTTATTTAATAATTTTTACACATTTCGTTGAAAAATTCATATATGAAAAGAATAAGTTAAGTACATAATGAAAAGGGACTTTAAAGTCCTTTTTTATTATAATAAATTATTAGTTTATTTACTATTTACATATTTTTTGATATTATAAATTATATTTTGGAGGTACATATGAAAAATCCCATTATTGGAATAGTTCCCTTATATGATGAATATAAAGACAGTTATTGGATGCTTCCCGGTTATATGACTTGTCTAGAGGATAATGGTGCAGTTCCTATCATGCTGCCCCTTACGACTAACGATAAAACAATAGGTGAGCTTATAGATATATGCGACGGTTTTTTATTTTCAGGCGGGCATGACGTCAATCCTAGGCTGTATAACGAAAAGAAAAATGCTGACTGTCAAAACATCTGTATAAAAAGGGACGAAATGGAAAAAATACTTTTTAATAAAGTTATAGAAAAAGACAAACCGATACTTGGGATATGCAGAGGGCTTCAAATCATAAATGTGCTTCTTGGAGGAAATTTATATCAGGATTTGGGAAATGAGCTCGGTATCCTTCATAAACAGAAACCTCCATATGATAAAAGTTTTCATAAAGTAGATATTATTAAGGATACCCCTTTATATGATATATTAAATAAAGATAAAATTGACGTCAACAGCTGTCATCATCAGGCAGTTAAAGAACTTTCAAATAGACTTAAAGTAATGGCTGTTTCTGAAGATAAAGTTATTGAAGGGGCTTATATGAAAGATAAAAAATTTGTTTTAGCCGTCCAGTGGCACCCCGAATTTAACTATAAAAAAGAAGAAACAAGTGTAAAAATAATAAAAGAATTTATAAATAAATGTAAATAAGGAGAGAAAATGAGAATAGCGGTAGTAAGTATGGTTTTGGACGACCCTACGTCTGTGCAAAAAGAAGTAAATGAAGTTATAGGAAGTTATAAGGATATTATTAAAGGAAGAATGGGCGTTCCATTGCCCGATGAAGATGTATCGATAATTTCAATAGCGGTTGTAGGAGAAGTCGATATGATCAATGCTTTCACGGGAAGGCTTGGAAAAATCTCTAATGTCCAAGTAAAAACTTCTTTTTCCAAAAAAGAGATTTAAAAGGTCCATTATTGGATCTTTTTTTGTATCAATTATTTTATTGTATATTACAAATTGAATAAATAAATTTAATATTACATTAGAAATTGTTTTAAATTATGTTTTGCTCCGCTTTATTATATAATGTCAATTTACATTTGGGTATAACTTTAATGTTTTTGAATTTTTTATATTCTTACCTTTTAGTATATTTCATTGTTAGCAGTGACGTTTAACTATGAAATATTTTTATATTATAATTAAATTTCATCTGCAAATGATTTGTCTATTATGTTCTTATATACTATTTATAGAAAGTAATTATAAATTCTAAATATCAAACTGGCATGGTTATATATTAATATATGTTTGTTTACTTATTCGTTATTATAAAAAGTAACAATAAAATTTAATTATTATTTTTATAATATAAAGTAATATTGATTATAAATATATTATAGAGAATTCTCTAAATATTATTGACAATCAATCTTTCTTGTGATAGATTAATATCAATATGAACTTAATACCTTTAAAACACAAAGAAGAGGAATAGTAAGTTTTCTAATAAGCTAAAGAGAGCTGTTGGCTGGTGCGAAACAGTGCTTAATGAAATCCGAACTCGCCTCAGAGTGATTTGCTGAAATTGTATAGAGTAGGTTAAATCGGGTGTCACCCGTTACAGTGACAGGATATCGGCACACTGCCCGTATCTTTAATGAGTGTATTCTTATTTATAAGAATAAATTAGAGTGGTACCGCGGAAATATTACCTTTCGTCTCTTATTTAAATATTTGAGTCGGAAGGTTTTTTATTTCCTTTTTTTACATATAAGTTGAAATATTATAAGAAATAAAGGCTACCGAGAAGTGTGTTATTTTTAAATAAGGTACGTTCATAAATTATCATAAGGGGTAAAAAAATGAAAAACTTTGAAAAGTACAAACCATATCCACCCGTGGATAAAAAAGACAGAAAATGGCCTTCTAAGGTTATAGAAAAAGCACCGATTTGGTGCAGTGTAGACTTAAGAGACGGAAATCAAGCATTGGAAATACCAATGAGCTTGGATGAAAAATTAGAATTTTATAATAAATTGGTTGAAATCGGATTTAAGGAAATAGAGGTAAGTTTTCCCGCAGCTAGCGATACCGAATTTGAATTTGTGAGAAAACTTATTGATGATGATTTGATTCCGGATGATGTAAATATACAAGTTCTTACGCAGTCGAGAGATGAAATTATTGAAAGGACTTTTGCTTCTATCAAAGGTGCGAAAAAAGCAATAGTACATCTTTACAATTCAACTTCTGTTCTCCAAAGAGATGTTGTATTTAACGCAAGTAAGGAAGAAGTAACAAAAATTGCAGTTAAGGGTGCAAAGAAATTCCTTGAAGAAATGAAGAAGTATCCCGAAACGGAATTTACTTTTGAATATTCTCCGGAAAGTTATACCGGAACGGAAATGGATTATGCGGTGGAAATTTGTAATGCCGTAATAGATGTATGGCATGGACATGTAAAAAACAAAATAATTATAAACCTTCCTTCGACGGTAGAAATGGCAACTGCCAATATATATGCCGATCAGATAGAGTACTGCTCGGAAAGACTTCATCATAGAGAAGACGTTGTTTTATCTCTTCATGCTCATAATGACAGAGGAACCGGGGTTGCCGCTACCGAACTTGCATTGATGGCAGGAGCAGACAGAGTAGAAGGTACTTTATTCGGTAACGGTGAAAGAACGGGGAACTGTGATATCATGGTAGTCGCAATGAATATGTATTCACAGGGGATAGACCCTAAACTGGACTTTACAAAAATGAGAGAACTTGGTGATTTGTTTGAAAGACTTACCAGAATGGAAATTCATCCGAGACATCCTTATGTGGGTTCCCTTGTATTTACCGCATTCTCCGGTTCTCATCAGGACGCAATAAGAAAAGGTATGGCAAAAAGAGAAGAAAGGAAACAACAAATTTGGGAAGTTCCTTATCTTCCAATCGATCCAAAAGATGTTGGAGGGACTTACGATCCAATCGTTCGTATAAATTCGCAGTCAGGAAAAGGCGGGGTAGCATTTGTACTTGAACAAAATTATGGATTATATCTTCCAAAAGCTTTCCAAAGAGATTTTAGTAAAGTTACCACAGCAGTATCTGATAAACATCATAGAGATTTAGCTCCCGAAGTGATATTTGATATATTTAAGAAAGAATATATAAACAATGAAAGACCTATAAAACTTATAAGATACAAAGAAACGACAAAAGATGAAGACAAAGATGTTTCTGTTAAGGCAATTATAGAGTATAATGGAAAAGAAGCTGAAGTGAACGGATCCGGTAATGGTATTATAGATGCATTTACGCATGCACTTGAAAATCACTTTGACGTAGAGATGGAAGTAACGGATTACCGTGAACATTCTATGGAATATGGTACTAATGCGAGAGCTATATCTTATATACAAATAGAAGGAAAAGACCATAAAATGTATTATGGTGCAGGGGTATCGAGCAATATCACATTATCATCTTTCTATGCTGTAGTGAGTGTTGCAAATAAAATTGTAGAATAGAAAAATAAGGAGATATATATTATGGGAATGACTATGACTCAAAAAATCCTTGCAAAACACGCAGGACTTAACAGCGTTAAAGCAGGGCAGCTTATAGAAGCTAAACTTGATATAGTAATGGGTAATGATATAACAACTGCCGTTGCCCTAAAAGAATTTAAAAAGACGGGAGCAAAGAAAGTATTTAACGAAGAAAAAGTCGCAATCGTATTAGACCACTTTACTCCAAATAAAGATATTAAAGCAGCCGAACAGTGTAAAAGCTGCAGGAATTTTGCTTGGGATATGAATATTAAAAATTTTTTTGATGTAGGTCAAATGGGGATAGAACATGCACTTTTACCGGAAAAAGGTATCGTAGTTCCCGGAGAAGTAATAATCGGAGCGGATTCTCATACCTGTACATATGGTGCCCTAGGTGCTTTTTCTACAGGGGTAGGGAGTACTGATATGGCTATCGGAATGGCTACAGGAGAAGCATGGTTCAAGGTTCCTTCCGCAATAAAATTTGTTCTTAAAAATAAACCCGCAAAATGGATAAGCGGTAAAGATATTATTTTACATATCATCGGAAAAATCGGCGTAGACGGAGCTCTTTACAGATCTATGGAATTTACCGGAGACGGGATTAAATATCTTTCAATGGACGATAGATTTTCCATGGCAAATATGGCTATTGAAGCAGGAGCGAAGAATGGTATTTTTCCTGTTGACGATAAGACAATAGAATATGCAAAAGAACATTCTACAAAAACATTTGAAGTATTCGAAGCTGATGAAGACGCAGAATATGATGAAGTTATAGAGATTGATTTAAGTAAACTAAGACCAACTGTTTCTTTCCCTCATTTACCTGAAAATACAAAGACAGTTGATGAAGCGGGAAAGGTTTATATAGACCAGGCTGTTATCGGTTCATGTACAAACGGAAGGCTTGAAGATATAAAAATGGCGGCTGATATTTTAAGGGGAAAACAGGTTGACAAGAAAGTCAGAACTATTGTTATCCCTGCTACTCAAAAGATTTACTTGGATAGTGTTAAGCTGGGTTATGTTGAAGATATCGTAAATGCCGGAGCGATATTCTCTACACCTACATGCGGACCGTGTCTCGGAGGGCATATGGGAATACTTGCGGCGGGAGAAAAAGCGATATCCACAACGAACAGAAACTTCGTGGGAAGAATGGGGCATGTAGACAGTGAAGTTTACTTATCCAGTCCAGCGGTAGCGGCAGCTTCTGCGATTGCGGGTTATATTGCCGATCCCGAAAAGGTCATGAAAGGAGAGTTTTAATGGAAGCTAAAGGTAAAGTATTTAAATATGGTGATAATGTAGATACTGATGTAATCATTCCCGCAAGATACTTGAATGTATCGAGCGGAGATGAACTTGCAAAGTATTGTATGATAGATATAGATGAAAATTTTGTAAAAGAAGTAAATAAAGGTGATATCATGGTTGCAACTAAAAACTTCGGCTGCGGTTCAAGCAGAGAACATGCACCTCTTGCAATCAAATGTGCAGGAATATCTTGTGTAATTGCTTCTACTTTTGCAAGGATTTTCTATCGTAATGCAATAAACATCGGGCTTCCTATCCTCGAATGTGAAGAAGCCGCAAATGATATAAAAGCGGGAGACGAAGTGAAAGTTGATTTTGACAGCGGTGTGATTTCAAATATTACCACAGGAAAAACTTATCAGGCAGAACCTTTCCCTGAATTTATGCAGAAAATCATGAATGCAGGCGGACTTGTTGAATATACAAAGGAAAAAATAGGAGAGTAGTCTATGGATTTTAATTTAGCTGTAATCAAGGGGGACGGAATAGGTCCGGAAATAGTTGATGAAGCAATAAAAGTATTAAATAAAATCGGTGAAAAATATGACCACAAATTTAATTTTACATATGTAAAAGCGGGCGGGGATGCTATTGACAATGAGGGAGAATGTCTTCCAAATAAAACAGTAGAGGTATGCAAGAATTCCGACAGCGTAATACTCGGTGCCGTAGGCGGTCCGAAGTGGGATGATCTTCCGGGAGACCAAAGACCGGAAAAAGCTCTTCTCGGAATTAGGGAAGCACTGGGATTATATGCAAACCTTCGTCCCGCAATCATCCATGAAGCACTTAGTGAAGCTTGTCCCATAAAGAAAGAAATCATAGGCGACAGCTTAGATATAATGATCGTTAGAGAACTAACCGGGGGTATCTATTTCGGTGAGAGAGGATACAGAGACGGCAAGTACGGAAACGAAGCATTCGACACCGAAAGCTATTCCGAAATGGAAATAAGAAGGATAGGCAAAATTGCTTTTGATACTGCTATGGCTAGAGATAAGAAGCTTTGCAGTGTAGATAAAGCCAACGTCCTTGAAAGCAGCAGACTTTGGAGAAAAGTAATTACCGATATGGCTAAAGATTATCCCGAAGTGGAACTTACCCACATGTATGTGGATAATGCAGCAATGCAGCTTGTAAGAAACCCTAAGCAATTTGATGTTATAGTTACATCAAATATGTTTGGTGATATACTATCTGACGAGGCAAGTCAAATCACAGGTTCTATAGGTATGCTTCCTTCCGCAAGCCTTGGAGAAAATTCATTTGGGATGTATGAGCCTATACATGGTTCTGCTCCTGATATAGCAGGTAAAGATATGGCAAACCCTATTGCAACTATTCTTTCAATGGCTATGATGCTTAGATACACATTTAATTTGAATAAAGAAGCTGATGATATTGAAAATGCGGTAGCTCAGGTTTTGGACAGGGGATATAGGACTGCAGATATAAAAAGTGAAGATACAAAAGAAGTTGGAACTAAAGAAATGGGTAAGCTTATTGTAGAATGCCTTTAATTAAATAATAAAGATAAAGACCCTTTAAAAGGGTCTTTTTTGATTGTAAAATAGTATGTTCAGGGGCGCGAAATCCGCATAAGCGGGTGTAGTGCCCTGTCTTTATAAAATAAAAAGACCTCTATTTTTGCATAGGGTCTTTTTTCTTTTTATTATTTGCAAAGTAAATCTCCGAGAAGTGAGTATAGTTTATTTAAATCGATAGGTTTTGAAATATGTCCGTTCATACCGCTCTCTATTGATTTTTTCATATCTTCATCAAATGCATTTGCGGACATAGCAACGATCGGTACTGTCATTGCATCAGCTTTATTGAGGTTTCTTATAGTTTTTGTTGCTGTTAAACCGTCCATTATCGGCATTCTGATATCCATTAAAATCAAATCATAATATCCGGCCTCAGACTCTGTAAATTTATCTACAGCGATTTGTCCGTTTTCAGCAACTTCCACTATAAACTTATTCATTTCAAGTATGGTTTTTGCGATTTCAATATTCAATTCATTATCTTCGACCAATAACACTTTTTTCCCTGAGAAATCAAATTTTATATTATTATTATCTTTCTTTTCTAGTTTATGAACTGAAGATTTTTCAAGGAGCAATGTAAATTTAAATGTACTTCCTTTTCCTAAATCACTTTCAAGCTCTATATTGCTTCCCATTAATTTTACGAGGTTATTACATATTGCAAGCCCAAGACCTGTCCCTCCGTAATGAATGGAAGTATCGTCTTCTGCCTGTTCAAATGCATGGAAAACTCTTTCTTTATTTTCTCTGCTTATTCCGATACCATCGTCTTTTACAATAAATGTAACTTTGCTTTGTTTATCATTATAATCTTCTTCACTTACCGAAAGTAATATATTTCCTTTCGACTGTGTAAATTTTATTGCATTTCCGAGAAGATTTATAAGAATTTGATTTATTCTCATATAATCTCCATATAGAATACCTTCTTTAACATCAGCCTTAACATTAAAGTTAAGTTCTTTATCTTCTGCTTGAGGTCTTATCAAAGTTTCTACTTCATCGATAAGGTTAGTCAAACTGAAATTGGAAGGTGATAGTTTCATTTTACCGCTTTCAATTCTTGACATATCCAAAATATCATTGATTATGGATAGAAGATATTCTGAAGAAGTGCTTATTTTTTCAAGATAATCCTTAGTGCTATTCTTAAGCCCGTTTTCTTCCATTGCGATATTAGTCATTCCAATGATAGCGTTCATAGGTGTCCTGATTTCATGTGACATTCTTGATAAGAAATCACTCTTAGCTTTACTTGCCGAGTCAGAACGTGATTTCCCGATATTTGTAGCAATGATTTTAACTATTTCGTATAAACTGCTGTTATCTTTCTCATCTATATCTTTTGTTTCATCCTTTAAATTAAATGATATACTTCCTATATAATTTTCATCATTTATTAATGGATAACAAATACCGCTGGTATGCTCTTCTACTCTAAAGAAATCTCTTTCAGGAGGTAGCAGTTTATTATCTATATTATATTTAATAGGTTTTGTCATTAACTCACTGCTTAACTTTATAAAATCTTCTTTAGGGTAATGTCTTATTTCTTCCGAGATTTTATAATTATCATTGCTCCATTGGAAAGGTATGTAACTGCTATAAAAATCCTGTTCGGCAAAAGTCATTATTATGCTGTCTAATTTAAAATATTTTCCGACTTTCATCAAAAGTAGCGGCATTATTTTTCTTAAATCATTTGTTTTATCAAACATATTGAATATAAGTGATGCTATGCTTATATCATTTGTATAGTTGACACCAAGTATATCTCCAAATGAATTAGTTAAATCTATATTGTTATTTTTTTCTGTTTCAGGAAGAGCTGCATATGTTTCCACTTCGCCCATTTTTTTATTTTTTGCAAATTTTAATGCTTTAATTGCATTGTTTACTGCATCTTTTACATCTGTTTCTTTAGTATTTTCTACATAATATATCCCGGTGCTGCATCCTGTTTGAACATTTAAGTCTTTAAAAGTATTATTAAAGTTGTTGGTAAACTCTTTTGCTATAGTTAAAGCTTCATCGGAATTTTTATTATTAACCCAAAGTAAAAATTCGTCTCCTCCGCACCTTACTGCAATATCATTATTAGAAATTACGGAACTTAAGATTTGACCGCTTTCTTCAAGTATTACATCTCCGATAACGATACCTAAATTATTATTGATGTTTTCAAAGTAATCCAAATCAAATATTAAAATCGTTCCATAAACGGATACATGAAAATCATTTTTTATTAACTTGATTCCTTCATTCCAATTAAATAGTCCTGTTAAAGGATCTCGTCTTTGTTTTTCGATTTCTTTTAGTTCTTGTTTCTTTTCATCATCAATATCTCTCATGCTTCCGATGATTTTAATGAGTTCATTATTGTTATTATAGATAGCTTTTCCTCTTAGCTCTATCCAGATATAATTTTCAATATCTTTGCCAAGCTTACCTCTAAAGTCGGTATGGATGTATCCTAAATCATCAAATATATATTTATCTATGATGTATTTATCTTCATCATAAATATAATCTTTATTTTTAAGAGTTTCTTTACAGTTTTCTATTGTAATCGAAGGTTCCAAACTGCTGTTTTCATCTTCTTTGTTTTTAAATTCATAATAAACATATACAATATCTTTCATGGCATCGTATTCGAATATTGTTTGTGTACTGCTTTCAAGTGCTGCTTGATATCTGCTTTTTTCTTCGATGATTAGATTTTCCGACTCTTTTTGTTTATGAGTCAAATCGCTTATCACATTATACAGCTCATCTATTTCTTCTATATTTGAAATAGGGAATTCATTGAGTTTATTTTCATCGCTTGCCTTAATGGTTTGAGCTAATCGTATTATAGGTTTAGTGATTGATGTAGATGTCAGATATATTGCTCCCAAACCTATTATTAAACAAAGGATAACGACTATCGTTACGGTTTTCATTAAATTATTAGAGATTCCAAATAATTGATTGTCGGTACTTATAGCCATTAATGCCCACTTATCTGAAGAAAATGGGGTATTGGTGTTGTATAAATTTAAATCTGACAGTGTCCCATATACGTCTGAATTATGTAATTTTATATCTTTAAGCTTATAAAAATTATCTGAAGTATCTTCTTTTTTTAGAGAAAATACATTATTGATGGTTTGTACTTGTGAAGCGCTTGCTCCGGACGCCGTTAAGACCCTGCAATTATTGTTTTCATCTTTTAATACCAATAAATAACCGCTTTGATGAGAATTTTTCAAATCAAGTTCTCTAGACGGCAATATAGAATGAAGATATGAAATGGATATATCTATACCCGCAACGCCATAAACCTGCCCTTTATATACAAGAGGTACGGAATATGTAATCATTTGATAACTTTTATTTGCTTCTTTTTCACCTTCCAAGTAGAATGGCTTAGACCAATAGCCTAGATTTTGATATCCAAGTTCAGGGTTTTCTTTTGCTGCATTAAAAGGTTTATAAAAAAATTCATTACTGAAGGTTTCATTATTGCTGCTTATATTAAAAGATGATTCCCATGGTATATCAAAGGGTATTTTTAATTTATGTGATAGTGTGGAACTCCCTCTGACCATGGTTATATCTGAATAATCCATAGGATCGTTTTCAGGATCTGCATCTCTTAAATAAATACCGGGTACATTTTTTTTATTTCTCGTATCGGCAATTATTATGAATGAACCGTTAACCGTATTTTTTCTTAAGTTTGATATGAGGGTATTTGAAGACGAATCAAATAACTCATTCTGCAAAGATTTATCTTTTAAGAATGTATTTAAATTTATTTTGTTATTTTTGAGTATCTTATCTAAATTAGAATTTACATCTTTGAGTTCTTCTTTTAGATTTGACCATTGCTGAACCATATTATTTTCTAATATGATTTTTCTATTTTCCGTCGTTTGACTCAATATCTGTACGGAATTCTGATTTAAAATACTGGGTGTTCCGCTTATATATAAAGCTATATATAATGCAAAAACTAGTATGAAAATAAGAATTATCAATGGAAATAGTATTTGATTGAATATTGATCTTTTCTTCTTCATTATGCCCTCAAAAGTTTATTTTAACTTGTTATTTTACGCTGTCCTTTAATGCCTTACTGAATGAATCATACCATTTTTCAAAGTTTTTAGTAGATGTGTATTTTTTTGTCGCTTCTTCTAAACTTTTACCATTTTTTAATGCTTTTTCAACTTCTTTTCTGTCTTTAATAGCTAAATCGTATAAGTTATATTCCAATACTTTTCTTGCATTTCTTCCGCCGTCAAATGCTTTATTTGTATAAAGAGTATTATTTTTTAGTGTATCATATGCTACATCCATAGTCTTTTTAACTTTGTCATTTAAGTTTATGTTATTTTCTTTAATAACTTTATTAAATGTATCTATATTGTTAGCGTCTTTTTTAACCGGAAGATATCCGCTGTCACCGCAGAAATCAATATTTCTTTCTTCTTCCGTGAACCACTTTAAGAAAACAACAGACGCATATTCTTCCTGCTCAGTCCCTTTTGTTACTACCATTCCTGCACCTTGCTGTACAGCATAGTCCTTACCGTCTTTAAATTTAGGGTCTTCAAGCACTATTGTTTCAATCTTGCTTGATTTACCGTTATTATCTACTTTATCAGGGAAATAATTAGCTGATGTAGTAGAACCGGTCAGCGATGCTATTTCTCCTATGGCTACATCATCTGAACGGAATTTTCCGTAAGATGAAAAATATCCTTTAACATATGGAACGTAATAAAAATCCCAAATTTTCTTCATATTTTCTTTATTTATGTTTAATGTCACTTTTTGGTTTTCGACTTTAAAAAGTTCGTCACCATTTTGCATAGAACCGATTATAAACATATTAGCCATTGCGTCTCTTCCGTAAAATGCTTTTCCGTCATTTTTAACATCAGGAGTCAATGAATCGGTCCATTCATAATATTTTTTTGAAATATTTACTAAGCCTTCTTTAGTTTTAAGCTCATCAAGTTTTGAACCTGTAGCTTTTGAAAACTTGTCCCAAGCTGTCTTATTTAACATAAATATTTCTGTGCTTTTTGCCACGGGGAAGATTTTTAGTTCGTCTGCATTGCTGCTTATTCTTCCTTCTTCAATATATGAATCTACATATGAGTCAATATCGTCTTCAGACATATATTTAGTTAAATCCACTAAGTATCCTTTTTTTTCTATTTCATAAGCGGTATCGGCATATGAAGCAAAAATATTAGGAATTTCTTTACTTCCTACTTTTTTATTTATTGATGCCATAACGCTGTCTTCGAGCTGTGTAACATCTCCTTGGTTATGTCCTTCAACAAATATTCCTTCTTCAAGTCCAATCGTTTCATTAAATTCTTTTATCATGCTGTCAAATGCAACTTTTTGAGCTCCGTTATAATAATGCCAAACGGTTATTGTGACAGGATTATTCGGATCGAGCTTAACTCCTGCAGGATTATCGTTACTCTTACATCCCGTCAAAGCTCCAAAAACAAGAAGCATAGAAATTACCAGTGCCGTTATTCTTTTTTTCATTTTAATTTCCCCTTAAATTATGTATTTTGATATATATAATTTTATTATACATTTTTTTATGTTAGGCTACAACAAAAATAGTTGAGGTTTTGCCTAATAATGGAAAATAATAGTAAATATATCAATAGTATTTGTATTAAAATTTATTAAAAAAAGACTTGAAAAGAAAATAATTTCTTTAAACAAGTCTTTTTTATCATTATTTATTTGATTTTCTCTTTATTAACTTACTTATTTCAACTATAGGAATGACCAGTACCGCAAGAAGTATCGATACTGCATATTCCATAATCGAAATATGTTCAAATCCAAATGCACTGGATAAGAAAGGTACATATATTACCGCTGTTGTGCATATTAGGGAAGCCAGCATTGCAAGTAATAAATATTTGTTTTGACCTTTTATATTAAATATGGATTTATCAAGGGATCTCATATTAAACGAGTGGAATATTTCAGCCATGGATAAAGTCAAAAATGCCATGGTCATTCCGTCGGCACTGTTCACGATTTCCCATACGCCCGATTCCATATAATGACCTATAAAGTAGGCTAAAAGTGTAATCACTGTTACCATTATACCTTGAAGAGCTATATTAACCCCCATACCTCCTGCAAAGATCCCTTCATTTGAATCTCTCGGAGGACGTTTCATTATATCGCTTTCTGCTTTTTCCATTCCAAGCGCAAGAGCAGGGAAGCAGTCGGTAATAAGATTTATCCATAATAGATGAACCGGCTTTAATATTGTAAATCCAAGTAAAGTTGCAATGAATATAGATAAAACTTCCGATAGATTAGAAGCAAGGAGGAATTGAATTGATTTTCTGATATTGTCGTATATCCTTCTTCCTTCTCCCACAGCGGAAACGATGGTTGCAAAGTTATCATCTGCCAATACCATATCTGCTACATTCTTTGTGACATCCGTTCCGGTAATTCCCATACCTACTCCGATATCTGCATTTTTGATGGAAGGAGCATCATTAACTCCGTCTCCCGTCATTGCGGTTATTTTTCCTTTATCCTTCCAAGCTTTTACTATTCTTACTTTATGTTCCGGCTGGACTCTTGCATATACCGCATAATGTTCTATTTTATTAGGTAGCTCCTCATCTGATATTTCATCCAGTTCCGCGCCTGTAATAGCCTCATCTTTATTTTGTATAATACCCAGTTCCATGGCAATAGCTACAGCGGTATCTCTATGGTCTCCTGTAATCATTATAGGTTTGATACCTGCATTCCTGCATTCTACTATTGCGTCTTTTACTTCAGGTCTTACCGGGTCGATCATCCCGGTAAGTCCGACAAAGCATAAATTTTGTTCAAGATTATTTGCCTCATAACTATTGGGTTCATTATCCCAAACTCTCATAGCGATACAAAGAACTCTTAAAGCCCTGTCAGCCATGTTTTTGTTTTGAGTTAGGATACTATTTAAAATATCTTCATTTATATCAACTTCTTTTCCATCTAGTAAAGCCTTATTACATCTTTTCAGTACTTCGTCCGGCGCTCCTTTTGTAAATTGGATGATTTTACCTTCCTTGGTTTTGTGGACGGTACTCATCATTTTTCTTAAAGAATCAAAGGGAGCTTCTCCTATACGAGGATATTCCTCTTTTAAATGATTTTTATTTAGATTTAATTTATAAGCAAAGTTAACTAATGCACACTCTGTCGGCTCACCTATTGCAGAATTATTTTCATCAAGTTCTGCATCCGAACAAAGTGCCATTCCTTTAGCTATTAAATTTTCATCTTCTCCGTAATGTTCCACTACAGTCATTTTATTTTGTGTAAGTGTACCGGTCTTATCCGAACATATGACAGAGGCACATCCAAGGGTCTCTACGGCAGTCAGTTTTCTGATAACGGCGTTTCTTTTAGACATATTTGTAACACCTATGGAGAGGACTATTGTTACCACTGCGGCGAGACCTTCCGGTATCGCTGCCACTGCAAGACTTACCGCGACCATGAATGTATCAAGCATTGCTTCGCCTGTTACATTAGGATAAACTCTGAATATATCTATCGCAAAAATAATAGCACAAATACCAAGGACTAAAATACTAAGTATTTTACTTAATTGTGTTAATTTCTTTTGTAGAGGAGTTGCATTATCCTCTGCTTTTGCAAGGGCATCTGCTATTTTACCCATTTCGGTATCCATACCGGTAGCGGTAATTACGGCTTTACCCCTTCCGTAAACTACGGAGCTTCCCATATATACCATGTTCTTTCTGTCTCCCAATGGAACATCACCGTTCGCATGAGCTATCACTTCATTTTCGGTTTTAGTTACAGGTACGGACTCTCCGGTTAGGGCAGATTCTTCGACTTTCATACTAGCACATTCTATTATCCTTCCGTCTGCGGGAACTGCGTCTCCTGCTTCTAGGATAATAATATCTCCAGGTACCAAATCTTCACTTTTAATGGTTATTTGCTTATTGTCTCTGATAACCTTGGAAGTCGCAGCTGCGATTTCTTTAAGTGCATCTATTGCTTTTTCTGCTTTGCTTTCCTGCACAACACCGAGAACTGCGTTTATTATTACAACTATCATTATTATAATTACATCCGCAAAAGACTCTCCCGCATATGCGGCAGTTATTCCCGATACGACTGCGGCTATTATCAAAATAATTATCATTGGGTCTAAGAGCTGATTGATAAATCTTTTAAAGATAGATATTTTTTTACCTTCGATAAGTTTATTCTTCCCGTGGGACTGTTCTCTTTCTTCGGCTTCACTGCTTGTTAATCCGTCTTCTGTCGTATTTAGGTTTTTAAGTACGTCAAGTATGCTAAGTAAATACTCTTTCATTAATAAATATCCTCCATATTTTAATATGTTAACTTCTTAAGTCTATTTTCTATATTTAATTATTAACTTTAAATTTTAAAGTATTCCAATATGTTCCAGTAATATTTTAAATCCCATTAGAATTAATACCACACCTCCAAACATTTCTGCCTTTTGCTTATATTTTAGACCAAATATATTTCCTATTTTTATTCCTATTATGGATAAAATAAATGTTGTTGTTCCTATGAGTAATACTGCGGGAATAATATCGACTTTTAGAAATGCAAAGGTGATGCCTATTGCAAGAGCATCTATACTTGTAGCAATACTTAGAGTAATCATTGTTTTAAAATCAAACTTATTATTTAAATCTTCGCCAATATTTCTTGATTCCAAAATCATATTAATACCTATAAAACCCAATAATACAAAAGCTATCCAATGGTCAAAATTCGTTATTAAATCTTTAAAATGAAATCCCAGGTAATATCCGATCAGTGGCATTAATGCCTGAAATCCTCCGAAATATAATCCTGCTTTTATCGGATGTTTTATAGTTATTTTTTCTACTGAAAGACCTTTACAAATCGAAACTGCGAATGCATCCATTGAAAGTCCTACTGCGATGATGAATAGTTCCCATAAACTCATAATATTTCCTTTCTTAAAATAAAGAAGATAAAAAAAGAGACTTATCCGTCTTTATAACAGATAAGTCTCATCGTTTCAAATAAAGCCAGGAATTTTTTTATTCCAGGATGTTGACCTTATTACGCCATGCGTCGATTACTCCCTTATTTTGGAATACTATACCATATTCATTATATTTTGTCAAAGATATTATTTTTATTTTACATTTACTTTACATTCATACATTAAAATAATTCTACTTCTTTTAATGAGTTGATGTATTTATCGGTTATTTTAAGTATTTCGTCCTTATGCTCCAAGCTTTCATCTTCTTTAATTGTATATGTAAACATATTTGCAGCTTTTCCAGCTGTTGTCCCCGAAAGGGAATCTTCTATTACTATAGAATTTTTAGGTTCTACCTTTAATTTGTCCGCAATGCCTAAAAAAATATCGGGAGCAGGTTTGCTGTTCTCAACATCATTTGCTGTCAAAATCAAATCGAAGTATTTCCTTATTCCTTCCTTTTCAAGGAACCCGTCAACAAGTCTTATAGTATTGTTGGTACCTACAGCTAATTTATAACTTTTTTCCTTAGCCCTTAAAATCAGTTCTTTGGCACCGATCCTAAGAATATTTTCCGTAAGATATAGTCCGTCTACAATTTCTATCCATTCATTCATTATACTTTCTATGCTATCTTTTATTCCATAAAAGTTTTTTGCTTCTATAGCAGCTTCTTCAATGCTCATGGGTCTGAAATCAATATCCTCGCTTGAATAGTTTATACCTCTTCTCTTATTAAAGAAAATCTCATCTACTTTTTGCCATAGCGGAAGTGAGTCTACAAGTGTTCCGTCAAAATCAAATATAAGTAATTTATCATTCATAAATTATTTCTCCTTAGAAGTTTCTCTCTCATAATAAAATAAGTACTGTTGTGCTATACCTGCATATTCACCCCAGTTGTTTTTTGCGAGGTTAAATCCGTTTTCAAATGTTAAATCGGTGAGACCGTATCTGGTTTCAAATATCCTTTTTACCCAGACATCCATAGGACATAATTCTAATCTCTTAAGGGAAAAAAGTAATATGCAGTCAGAAACTTTTTCTCCCACACCCTTAATTTTCATTAATTCTTTTTTTGCTTCTGATGTTTCCATATTTGTTATTTTGTCAAGATCGATTTCCCCGGAGTTTATTTTTTTAGTGGCATCTACCAGATATTTATCTCTAAATCCCATTTTAAGTTCATGAAATTCTTCTTTTGTTATATCTTTTAAATCTTCATAAGAAGGAAATGAATAATAACTTTTTCCGTTATAAATTATCTCTTTACCGTATCTTTCGCATAAGTCGCTTATGATTTTTTTTATTCTTGGTATATTATTGTTAGCAGAAATTATAAAAGAGATAATTGTTTCAAATAAGTCTTGTTTTAAAATTCTTATTCCATTCCCATATTCAATACACTTTTTGATATGTTCATCTGTACTGATTTTTTTATCTATTTTATTATAGTCTAAATTAAAGTCAAAATAATCTACCAAAACATTATTAAAATATTCTTCTGTAGTATCATAAAAAGTAAAAGTTCCGTTATCTTCTTTTATATGTATTACTTTGCCGTTTACTACTCCTATGAATTCATCTTTTTCTATTTCGTCCCATCTGAAGCATTGTCCGCATTCAAATGTTTTCTTTAAGTTAAAATGGTCGGTCTCAGTTAAAATAATATCATTGTTTACTTGTTCTATCTTCATAATAATACTCCATAAATTCTTTTGTATATTGGTTGTTATTTTCGTACATTGTTAGCGGCGGTAATATTTTCATTGACTCTTTTGCATTTTTCACTGCTTTTAAAAGGAATAAATTCGAATTTTTATCTTTCTTTGGATAGATGAATTTCACATCTTTTACCGTAAGCTTATATTTATTTAAGGTAAGAAGTATTTCTTCAAATCTGTCTGTTCTGTGGACTAAGAAAAATTTTCCTTTATCTTTAAGTAGCTTTGATGAAATCCTTGCTATATCATCGAAGTTACATAATATCTCGTGTCGTGCTATTTTTTTGTTGTCATTTTCACTTATTATACCGCTGTTTGTTTTATAGTAGGGAGGGTTTACAGAAAGACTGTCAAATTTATTATATAAAGATTTGTCTAATTGATTTAAGTCGTTATTGATAATATCAATAGTTTCTATATTATTATATACAAGAGATTTTTTTGCTACTTCACACATATCTTTATTTACTTCGACCATGGTTATATCTTTATTTTCTTTTTTTGCATATATAAGAATAGGTATGATTCCGTTCCCGGCACAAAGGTCGATTACTTTATCGTTTCTTTTAATGAACTTTGCCATGAAGTTAGCAAGTAAAACCGCATCTACACCGAAACAAAAGCTATCGGTATCCTGATAAATATAATAATTTTTTATTTGTAAATCATCAAGTCTTAAATTCATAATCCGCTCCTAAATTACAAATATTATATCATAAAGGATAACTAATATAAAATAAAAGAAGTTCAATTATTTTTTCTAACACAAACAATGACAAAATGTTTTATTCATTTTACCTTATTTCTTTAATTTTACATTGCTCATCCTAACAATACTAAAATCAACCAATTAATTACATCATCTCCATTTTACAATAATCTCTGACTAATAGAATTCCAAAATACTTTCCCCCAAACCATATCTCCCTTAAACTTTTTATATTAGATAATTGACAATCAAACAAACATTTCCTAAGTCATATAAAGAATTTAAAAAAGCCCCCAATCAATGAGGACTTTTTATAAAATATTTAATTTATTTCTACTATCTGTTTTCTTCTCTAGCTTCTTCTCTATTCATCATATATCCAACTGCTAATTGTACCCCTGCTATTACTGCCATAACTACCGTGAATACATCTGCAATTACCATATTTCCGCTTAAATCTTGTGTTAAGAAGAATACCGCTATACTTACTATCGCCATAATGATTCCAACTAAAGTCATGCTCATTTTGCCTTCTCTTCTCATTCCTTTAAGTCCGATTACCAATGCTGATATTATGCTTAGTACTGCTAGTAATATATTTACTAATGCAAAGCTTCCCGCTTCATTTTGTTCTGCATTTGCAAGCGGTGTTTGATTATCGTTGATAGTTGTTCCTTCGCTTTGGTTTGCACCGTTAGCTAATGGTGTATTATTATCATTGATTGTAGTTGTGTTATTATTTACCGGAGTTACAACTGTTGCCGGTTGTACGTTTCCTGTGTTTGCTGCTGATGTTCCTACTGAAGCTGCAGCGTTATTTCTTGCTACTGTTGTTATTTTTACTGTTCCGGTTGTTGCTGCTTGTGTATTTCCATTGTCAGGTGTTACTATTTCTTCGTCATCGGGTGTTGTTACATTGTTATCATCGTTGTTTGGTCCTTCAGGTTTTGTCGGCTCCGCAGGTACTACAGGTTCTGCAGGTTCAATAACTTCTTTTACTTCGAATACTGCTTTGTATGTTTCATCACTTCTTACTCTGTGTCCGTCTTCAGGTAATGTACTTTCCCAGTGTGAAAATTCATATCCTTCGTCTGCTACAGGTGTTGGAACTTTAACTACGTTTTTAAATTCGCTTCCTTTATTGATGTCTGCAAATGTTGTTTCGCCTTCTAATTTACCGTTTTCTCCTGCTTCAAAGTTTACTGAGTATTTTACTGTATAATAGGGTGTAACCAATATTCTTATATTTTGATCCGCATCAAATGTAGTATATCCGAAACCTTTGCCTTCGCCTTCTGTATTGTAGTTTACTTTTGCTTCAAAACTTCCGTCATATCTTTCGCTTCTTACAGATACGATCGTTCCGGCTGGGAATGTAACTTTCTTTCCGCTTAGTGTTCCTGTTGCATCATTTAATAATGTCATTGTTACATCAAACATATATTTGTTTGTTTCTCTGTCTTTATAAAATGCTCCAAACCCTGTTATCCTGTTCTTTTCTTCGGTATATGTCTTCGCATCCGCAGGTCCTTTGTTGAAGCAGTATACGTCAAAGTATTCTTCGTCCATTACATATGTTATAGTACATGGATTAACAGCTTCTTTTGCTTCTTTTACGCTCTTTGAATTTTTAACTGCTTTTGCTTCTGGTTTTACAGCTTTTGATTCTTTAGAAGTTTCTTCTTTTACTTCTTTTTTAGCTTCAGTTTTTTCAACTTTTTCTTCTTTAACTTCTGCCTTTTCTTCTTCAGCTTCTTCTACTTCAGCTTTTACTTCTTCTTTTGCTTCTTTGTCGATAACTTCTTCGCTTACTACAGATGCTTCCTCAGCTATTTCTTCTGCTGCAAATATCGGTCCAGCACATTGCAGTACTAGTAACATACTTACCATTATCGCTACTAAAGTTTTCATACCTTTTCTATTTTTCATATCTACACCTCAACGTTTTTCTCTCTGTTTATGTTATTAGTATATTCCTTATCGGTTACACATCGGTTACATTTACAAATTAAAGTTACTTTTTTGAGATTTATTTTAAAATATTACTGTATTTTATAACTGTTTGGTTGTTTTTTATAGATTTTCTTTGATTATCAATATTATTTTATAACTTATATGTATTTTAAATTTATATGATATACAAATAATAAAATTAAAATTTTTATTTTATTAATCAATATTTGTTTTAAAAAAACATTTATGAAACAATATAGTGATATTTAAATTAATACAAAAAAATTGAATTTGATTTAATATTAATATATATATACAAACAATAATATAAATTTATTAATGAATAATTGATATTTTAGTATTATATTATTATTTTAATGATTAATAAAAAAGAACTCACTAAGGAGTTCTTTTATCCTGCTATTTCTTCTCTGACCTTGACTACAAGGATACTTACATCATCCTTTAATTTTCCGAGGCTTCTCGCATATGCTTCGTTGAATAGTTCGTCTGCTATTTTTTGAGGATTTCTGTATTCCATATTTTGTATTTTTTGTTTTATAAGTTCTCTGTCATCGGAGAATGCTTCCAAGAAGCCGTCGCTTATAAGATATAAATAATCGTTATTTTTAAGTTTTAGTTTTTCTGTAGCTAAATTTATATTTTCTATAATACCGATCGGAAGGGCCTCTCCGGTCAAGTCCATTATCTCACCGTCTCTTTTTAAATAACTTTCAAGTGCTCCGGCTTTTATAAATTCCGCTTCCGCATTATATAAATCAAACAGTACTACATCCAAAGTCGTAAATATTTCATCTTCTTCTAATGAAAGAATAGAATTGATCATATTTACACTGTTTTCTTCACCGCTTCCACAGCTAAGCATTTCTTCGAGTAAATTTAATACTCTTTCACTTTGCTTATTTGCTTTTTCTCCGCTCCCCATTCCGTCGGCGAGGGCAATTAAATGTGTGTTAGTTGGTAGAACTATATTGGAATAGTTGTCTCCGCATTCTTCTCTGTTTTCCTTTTTCTCTCTTCTGACTCCTACACTTAGAGAATAAGGCATTCTTTCCGTGAAGGTATATTCAAAAGCTTCAAAAGCCTGTTCTGTGTATGAGTTGTAATCATACATTATATTTTTACCAAGTATTTCGCTTAATAGTAGAGGTACGGTTATTCGATATTCTTCGCTTGATAATCTTTTTCCCGTCTTCAGATAAGTTTTGATTTTTCCTTGAAAGTCTTCTAAGATAACTGCTTCCTTTACGATTATTCCCATTGAGAATAATCCTTCCTTTACTTTCTTTTCATCGCTTGAAAAATAATTTAGTCCTTTTTTTATATTGTTATATATGTTATCCAAAGTTTTATTGACACTGTTAAATTCTATCTTCATAAGACTCTTGAATTTATTTAATTTATCGTTATATTCTTTTTTAAGTTTTAAATTATCACAAAGATAAGATGTGCTTTTAAACATAAAAAAGTTATATTTGCATTTATTTATAAAACTCTTAGGTAAATCTTTTTTAGATGTGATCGTTCCGTTATATGTATCGAGTATTACTTGTGAGAAATTTACAAAAGTATCTTCACCTTCTTCATTCCAGCATTTATGAAAATTCTCACAGTTTGTACAAATATCAGCGGTAAGTACTTTGCAGATACTTTTAGTCACGTTAGTATTCTCGTCTTTATTATTAAGGGTAATGTTATAGCTTACCTCGTTGATCATATTCTTTTTGTTTTCTATTTCTTCTTTTATTGTTTTCTTTATGGCATTATTGAATATATTTCCATGGTCTATGGTTTCGGTTGAGCTTAGAAATGCCATTATCCTATCATTAAACACTGCCGTGAAAATCAAAAAAGCTACAGAAGCAATCAGTATCTCTTTTATTCCTACCGTAAACATTATACTTTTATTTATATAACACGATAATGTAAGCGCCGTAAATCCAAAGATAAGAGTACTGGTTATTTTGGATATGTTTTTCGTCATTGATGCAAACAAGCATGCAACGGTAAATATAAGTATTATATCGGTATCAAATCCTCCTCTTAAAGTAAGGAGGATACTGCTTACCAGTGAAAAACTTAAACAGAGGCTTAGAGAGAAGTATGTAGCTACGAATAACAAAAGGAAGGTAGTAAAAATCATAGCTACCGATAAGGTAAATATATTTATATCTGCCGTACCAAGTAAAATAATCGAAAATACGACTCCAAGGCTTAAGGCTTCAAAGGATGAAAATTCTTTTTTTAAATCAATATTTTCAATTAAGTTATAGGCAGTATCGAAGATAAAGAAAACTATTACCAAACTAAGGGCTTCAAGTGCACAGTACATATTATTTATTGGAGGATTTTTAGCTATGTAATTCATAAGTAAGCCGCTAAATAATGTAATGACACTTGAAAGGCATGCGTATGTAGCTTTATTACTGTTTATAATATAGTTTCGGTTAAGTACGAACATCAATAATATGGAAAAAATAAGTCTTATCCCTGATGATATCCCAAGAGTAAAAGATGTTATTATCACCATAAGAACTAAGGGGATGTTTGAAAGTTCTTCTTTATAAATGATAAAAGCACTGATACCGAAAACAAAAGGTAAAGTGTAGGAAAAGAATATACTAAAGCTACCGAGAATGGACAAAATCGTTATGATTATGTTTTTATATAGGGTAAAATTGTTTTTTTTAGTCTCTTTTTCTTTTTTTATGTTTTTATTATATGTATTGTTTATTTTAATAATTCCTTCTCTACTTATCATTTTAAGCCTCCTATAAGTTATAAAAAAATTATAGAAATAATCCATGGAGAAATTTGGTGAAATCTAGCAGAATTCTAAAAAAAATAAAAAAGCATTCAAATATTTGTATTTAAATAGCTATTATTATATACTTACATTGAAATAAATATTTGAAGGTACTTTTATGATAGTTAATGGAAATGAAATAGAAATTTTAGCACCTGCCGGGAGTTTTGATAATTTAAAGACGGCTATTTTATCTGGAGCCGATAGCGTATATTTTGGGCTTTCTAATTTTAATGCAAGGAGAAATGCCGAGAATTTCTCTGAATTTGAAGATATAAAAAAAGCAGTTGATTTTTGTCATTTAAGAGGTAAGAAGGCTCATGTGACATTGAATACATTGGTTTACGACAATGAAATAAAAGATTTAATAGAAGAGATTGAAGTTATTAATAAAGTGGGTTTTGATGCGATCATTGTTCAGGACCTTGGAGTAATAAATATTTTAAGACAAATTTCAAAGGTTCCTCTTCATGCTTCCACCCAGCTTAGTGTGCATAATGTGAGTGATGCAAAGAAACTTAAGGATATGGGGTTTGACAGAGTCGTCCTTTCAAGGGAACTTTCTTTGAATGAAATAAAAAGAATTATGGATGAAGTCGATGTAGAAGTTGAAATTTTTATTCATGGAGCTTTATGCATGAGTGTTTCCGGGCAGTGTTATTTTTCTTCCGCTCTGGGAGAACGAAGCGGGAACAGGGGGCTATGTGCCGGGGTATGCAGGCTTCCTTTCTGTGTTAAAGATAAGGGAAGGTATAATTTGTCTCTTAAAGATGTTTGTTATATAGATTATATAGAAGAGTTTGCAAATTTGGGGATTGCTTCTTTAAAAATCGAAGGCAGAATGAAGAGCAATGAATATGTAAAAAGCGTGGTAAGTGAAATAAGAAATAAAATAGAGTCTGGAAAATATAATAAGGAACTGCTCAAAGATGTGTTTTCCAGAAGCGGTTTTACCGACGGATATATAACGGGAAAAAGAAATAATATGTTTGGTATAAGAAGTGAAGAAGATAAATCTTATACAAAAGCAGCAGTTGATGAAATAAGAAATAAAGATATTCATGAAGATAAAGTCAAAGTAAATATAAAGTATGATTTTTCATTGGGTAAAAATGCTTGTCTTAAAATGATCGATGAAGATAATAATAGAGTTTTTGTTAAAAGTGATATAATTGAAGAAGCAAAAAATAAACCGACCACAAAAGAAAATATTGAAAAAAATTTATTAAAGTTAGGTTCAACTGTTTATCACGCAGAAAATATTACCGGAATATCAGATGAAAATATATTTTTACCTGTTTCTAAAATAAATGAAATCAGAAGAAATGCTACAGATAAATTGGACGAAATCAGACTTAGTAAATTCCCTTCATATGATATAGACAAATTAACAAAATTAAAAGATAAAATCAGACCTATAGGTAGTAAAAATATATCTGTCATAAATGATTTAAGTATACTCGATGATTTTATACTTGATTATTTTGATGAAATATATATTCCTTTACTTGATATTAGTAAATTAAATAAAGATTTAATCGATAAATACAAAGATAAAATCGGAGTAGAAATCCCCAGGGTATATTTCGATGATGAGACAGATATAAATAAAAACCTTTTAAAGGCAAAAGAGTTCGGGATTAAAAAAGGATTAGCTCATACGATAGGTAAAATTGCCATGTTGGATGAACTTGACTTTAAAATAATGACGGGCTTTGGGACGAATATCACCAATTCATATTCTGTTGATTTATTGGAAAAAGAAATACATAATATAAAAAATATTACACTTTCCTTTGAAAATACCATAAATAATATAAATAAAATCAAGACAAATACGGAATTATCAATTATAGTATATGGGTATCTTCCTTTGATGACTGCAAGGAACTGTCCGGTAAAAGAAGAGATAGGATGTAAAAACTGCAATAAAAATCAGTATTTGACAGATAGAATGGATAAAAAGTTTAGAGTAAAATGTAACGGACAAACCAGCGAAATTTATAATACATATCCTTTATGTATATTTGACAAACTTGATAGATTAGATAGTGATATTAATAAAATATTTATGTTTAATGATGAAAATATATATGATATAAAAAAAGTAATAACACACTATGAAAAAAAGGAAATGATTAGTGATAGTACAAGAGGGTGCTATTTTAGAAAGCTATTATAGGAGGGAAAATGGACAGGTTAGATTTTCATATTCATACAAATGCTTCCGACGGAAGCTGGGACAGTGAAGAGACAGTAAAAAATGTTAAAGAGGCAGGACTTAAATATTTTGCGATATCGGATCATGACAGCATTTCGAATGTTAAACTTACGGAGTATATTGCAAATAATGAAGGTCTAAACTTCATAAGGGCAACAGAAATATGTTCTAAATCATTTGATAAGGAAATACACATACTTGGATATGATATAGATATTGACGATATCGATCTTACTTATACGATGACCAGAACAAGAAGAGTAAGACAAAACAGAGATACCAGGATAATAAAATGGGTAGAAAAAAATTGTGATAATGGTGTAAGTTTAGAGGAATATAATATCTATAAAATGAAGGAAATGGCGGGACTTCCCATAATGAATTATCTTGCAGAAAAAGGAGTATGCGAAGGTGTAGAAGCATTTAATAAAGTTAAAGCTCAAGTTCCCGTGCCAAAAGATGAAGATTTGATTTCTTCCGAAGAAGTAATCAAAGTAATAAAAAATGCAGGTGGCGTTGCGGTCCTTGCACATCCTTCTTATTATTACCCGGGAAATGTAATGAGTGAAGATATGTTGAATTACTATTTGGATATAGGTATCGACGGACTTGAATGTTACAGCTCATATAATCCGTTAAAAGAACAAAACAAGTATTACTTCGATTATTGTAAGAAGAATGACTTGATAGTCAGCGGCGGCTCCGATTGCCACGGCAGTGTTTATAAAACTAGATTTGCGGGTATTCCAAAAGTAAAATTAAGTGATACAAATCTGCTTGCAAGAACAAGGAGTTATAAGCATTTACAGGACAGTCCATGTTTCTAGGTATAAATAATATTTAATAACTCTTTATTTTTAGTATTAATTTTAGTATAATTAATTAGCTAAGGGGAAAAAGAATAAAAGGAAGAAAAATATGGAAAAAATTATTATTAACGGTGGCAGAAGACTTACCGGAGAAGTGACTATAACCGGTGCTAAAAATGCGGCTCTCGGGATATTACCCGCAACCGTTCTGGCATCCGATAAATTTTTAATAGAAAATTTACCTGATATACAAGATATCAGAAATTATATAAGCATAATGAAAAAACTCGGAGCTAAAATCAGAAAAACGAGTAAAGGCTTAAGTATAGATACAACAGCAATAGCGGACTGCACCAGCGAAGAAATTGCAGATGAAAGTACAAAAATGAGAGCGAGTTATTATCTCCTCGGTGCTTTACTTGGACGAAACGGATTTGTTGAACTTCCTCCTCCGGGGGGATGTGATATAGGTGCGAGACCGATAGACCTTCATATCAAAGGATTTGAAGCCTTGGGTGCAAAAGTAGATGTAAAAGGCTCAATAAAAATCGAAGCACCTTATGGTCTCAAAGGTACCAATATATATATGGATGTTGCAAGTGTTGGGGCTACCATTAATATTATGCTCGCAGCAGTAAAGGCAGAAGGGCTTACCATTATAGAAAATGCAGCAAAGGAACCTCACGTTGTTGATATTGCAAACTTTTTAAATCTTATGGGTGCAAAAATAAAAGGTGCGGGTACCGATGTTATCAGGATAATGGGAGTCGAAGAGCTTCACGGATGTGAATATTCTGTAGTTCCCGATCAAATTACCGCGGGAACATATATGATAGCTGCGGCTGCAACAAAAGGGGATGTACTTATAAAAAATGTAATCCCTCCTCATTTGGATTCGATTACTGCTAAGCTTATCGAGATGGGCGCGGACGTTAATGTCGATGAAGACGATAATATAAGGGTAGTGGGAAGAGAATATATCAAGCCTTGTAATGTCAAGACTTTGCCTTATCCCGGATTTCCTACTGACTTGCAACAGCCCATGGGGCTTATTATGTGTCTTGCAAACGGTGTAAGTTCCATTACGGAAAGTATATTTGAAAATCGTTTCAGATATGTAACGGAGCTTCAAAAAATGGGAGCAAATGTAAGAGTGAACGGAAACACTGCGGTGTTCACGGGTCCGAGCGAATTATATGGAACAAAGATACAGGCAACAGACCTTAGAGCAGGAGCTGCAATGATACTTGCGGGGCTCGTAGCAAAAGGAACTACAGAAATTACAAATCTTAAATATATAGACAGAGGATATGAAAATATCGAAGAAAACTTCAGAAATTTAGGAGCGGACATAAAGAGAGTTGATTCGTAACCTTTTCCCCTTATTTTATAAGGGGATTTTTAATATTAAATTATATATTTAAATATAGAATGCATAGAATTAATAGGAGAATAAATGAAATTTACTAATCTTTTTTCCTCATCCAGAGGTAATAGTCTGCTTGTGGAAAGCGAAAATACTAAAATTTTGGTTGACGCGGGTCTTCCCGGCAGTACTATAGTAAATGAACTAAAAAAAATAGATGTTGAAATAGGCGATATAGATGCAATTCTTATCACTCATGAACATAGTGATCATATAAAAGGTGCAGGGGTATTATCAAGAAGAGCCGATATCCCCATATATTTACATAGAGCCGCCTGTGATACCGTACTCAAAAAGGTTGGCAGCGTAAAAGAAGAAAATATATATAGGATTGAAGAAGAAATCCCTTTTTATATAAATGACGTTCTTATAAATAGTTTTTCCATTCCCCATGATGCGGTTGCACCCATAGGCTTTACAATAGATGACGGAAAAACAAAATGCGGAGTTGCAACGGATATGGGAATGATAATAGAAGATGTAATAGAAAATTTAAAGGAATGTAAATTTGTTTTTCTTGAAGCAAATCATGATGAGAATATGCTTAAGAAAGGTTCATATCCGATGCATTTGAAACAAAGGATTTTATCTCCGTTCGGGCATTTATCAAATAATGACAGCGGAAAAGTATTAAGTGAGCTCATTAAGGGCAAAACTGAAAGGGTAAGGCTTGGACATTTAAGCGAAGAAAACAATATAAGTACTATTGCTTATGAAACTGTAAAAAATGTAGCCCTTGACAGTGATATCAAAGAGGGTAAAGATTATATCTTGGATGTTGCGAACAGGATCGGTGTCAATGGTATTGTAGAATTTTAGGAGGAGAATATGAGAGAAAAGAGAAGCGGTTTAACTATTTTCTTTTTAGGGCTGATAATCGGAGGAATTCTTTTCGGTTCCGTTGCTTTTTTGGTAACTAATTACAGAATGGAAAAAATGATAGATGAAAAAATAGGTACTGTCAGTCAAGGCAGTGGAAATAGCTCTGGTTCATCTTCGGCTACGACTTTAAAATCCAGTACGACAGAGAAAGTTGCGGCAAGTGTTACGCCTGCTGTCGTTGGTATAGAAACTACGGAACTAAGTAAAGATATGTTTAACAGAGAGTACGAAAGCAGTGGTGTAGGAACCGGATTTATAGTAGATAAAAATGGGATAATCGTTACAAATCAGCATGTGGTAAGCGATAATCCCAAACAAATAAACGTTACTTTGAAAGACGGAACAAGTTATGAAGCTAAAGTAGTATTCAAATCAGATACTGTAGATTTAGCTGTAATAAAGATAAATGCAAAGAATTTACCAGTCGTTAATTTAGGGGACAGTGAAAAGATAAATATAGGACAGACGGCTATTGCAATAGGAAATCCTTTGGGGCTTACTTTTGAAAGAAGCGTAACTCAGGGGATAGTGAGCGCCTTAAACAGAAGCATTGCAGTTGATAATAAGACAATAGCCGAGGATCTTATACAAACCGACGCTTCGATAAATGCCGGCAACAGCGGAGGACCTCTGTTAAATCTTGCCGGAGAAGTGATTGGTATAAACACTTATAAAATACAGTCCGGTGAAGGTTTGGGTTTTGCAATACCTATAAATATAGTGAAGCCTATAATAAACCAAATCAAAGAAAAAGGTTCTTTCACGCCTACAGTCATCGGGATAGAAGGTGTAGATAAGGAAATTGCGAGATACTATACTGAAAATGAAAAGTTACAAGTAGATAAGGGTATATTGATAGTAGGAGTTGTAAATGGCTCGGGTGCCGCAAAAGCAGGGATAAAGGAAAATGATGTTATTACAAAAGTAGACGGTGTGGAAGTCAATAATATGTTAAAATTCAGAGAACAACTTTATTACCACAGACCGGGCGAAAAGATAAAAATCACTTATGAACGAAACGGGAAAGCAAATACTGTTGAGGTCGAATTAAGTAAATCAAAATAATCATAAGAGCAGAGTAATCTGCTCTTTTTTTGTGATTAAATATATTTAAATAGTTGTTTTTTATTTACAAATACTAACCTTAGTGATATTATGTAGGCGGATGGTATTCATTTTGAAACTATACCGTGGTAAATATTTTGTTTTTCATTCTATGTAATTAGAATTAAAGCTTTTATCGAAGGAAAGAGACTTTATGGCATCACCGAAAGAGGGTGGTAGAATGAAAATAGGATTTGTTGGTGCGGGAAAAGTAGGAGTCAGTCTCGGCAAATACTTTAAACTGCATAAAAAAGATGTTATTGGGTATTACAGCAAAAATCCCGATTCTGCACGTGAAGCAGCTAAATTCACGGATACTGATTATTTTAGTACATTATATGATATATTAAATTCATGTGATGCATTGTTCCTGACAGTACCGGATAAAGATATCGGTAGGGTTTGGGAAAGTCTAAAAGATTTCGAAATTAAAAATAAAATATTTTGTCACTGTAGCGGAGCATTATCTTCCGCAGTCTTTCAAAAAGGTGACCGAGAGGTTCTCGGTTATTCCATTCATCCAATGTATGCTTTTAACGATAAGTATACGTCTTATAAGGAACTCTCCAATGCTTATTTTACAATTGAAGGAAATAAAAAATATTTAGACTTTTTTAAGTGTTTTTTTGAGAGCATGGGAAATCCTGTCAAAATAATTTCTGAGGATAATAAAAGTAAATATCATGCGTCATGTGTTTACGTGAGTAATTTAGTTATCGCATTAGTAAATATGGGAGCTGATTTGCTTATTGAAAGCGGATTTAAAAAAGAGGAAGCAATAGATGCTTTAATGCCGCTTTTTATGAATAATGCAAATAATATAGCTGAAAGAGGGCTTATAGATTCTCTTACCGGACCTATTGAAAGAAATGATATTACTACCGTAATGAAGCATTTAAATGTATTAAGTAATGAAGCAAAAGATATTTATAAATTATTATCATTGGGACTAATAGATATTGCCGAAGAGAAATATGAAAATACTGATTATGGCAATATAAAGAAAATATTGAAAGAGGAATAAGGATGAAAAATACTTCAGCAACTTTTAAAAGTGCAAAAGAAAGTAATGAAAAATTATCTATGCTTACCGCATATGATTACTCTACCGCAAAATTAATGGATGAGGCCGGTATCAACGGGATACTCGTTGGTGATTCACTAGGCAATGTAATCCTTGGTTATGAAGATACCATATCCGTTACCATGGAAGATATGATACATCACGCAAGAGCCGTTGCAAGGGGTGCAAAAAACGCTTTGGTAGTCGTGGATATGCCCTTTATGTCATATCAAACCTCTGTTTACGATGCGGTAAAAAATGCGGGTAGGCTAATGAAAGAAGGACGAGCGGGAGCTGTCAAGCTTGAGGGCGGAAAAGAAGTTAGTGAGGCTATAAATGCAATAACTAATGCGGGTATTCCCGTAATGGCTCATTTAGGACTTACTCCCCAGAGTATAAACGCTTTTGGCGGGTTTAAAGTTCAGGGAAAGAGTGAAGAGGCGGCAAAAAAACTGCTTGAAGACGCTAAAGAGATTGAAAAAGCGGGGGCATTTGCCTTGGTACTGGAATGTGTCCCTGAAAAGCTTGCAAAGCTTATAACCGAGAGTATAAGTATTCCTACAATAGGTATAGGTGCAGGAAAATACTGTGACGGACAAATACTCGTATATCAGGATATGCTTGGAATGTTTTCGGATTTTACTCCTAAATTCGTTAAGAAATACGCGGATATCGGAAGTGTGATGAAAGAAGCGTTTAAACAATATCATAATGAGATAAATAAAGGTGTATTCCCAAGTTCGGAAAATACTTATAAAATAGATGATGAAGTAATAGAGAAATTATATTGATCGGAGAATGAAATGGAATTAGTACATAATATAGAAGAAGTTAGAAGCATAGTAAGTTCATGGAAAAAAGAAGGTTTAAGCGTTGGTCTTGTGCCTACAATGGGTTATCTTCACGAAGGACATCAAAGCCTTATAAAAAAAGCCGTAGAGGAAAATGACAGAGTCGTTGTAAGTATCTTTGTAAATCCCATGCAGTTTGGGGAAAACGAAGACTTAGAAACTTATCCCAGAGATTTGAATAAAGACAGCAAGCTATGTGATGAGGCGGGTGCCGATTTGATTTTTAATCCCGAGCCGGAAGAAATGTACAAAGAAGGATTTTGTTCTTATGTAGATATGAATGGTCTTACAACAGAACTTTGCGGAAAATCAAGACCCATACATTTCAGAGGTGTTATGACCGTTGTAACAAAATTATTTAATATAGTGACACCCGACAGAGTATACTTTGGAATGAAAGACGCACAGCAGTTATGCGTGATAAAGAGGATGGTAAAAGATTTAAATATGGATATTGATGTTATAGGCTGTCCTATAATAAGAGAGAAAGACGGTCTGGCGAAAAGTTCTAGAAATACATATTTAAATAAAGAAGAAAGAAAAGCTGCCCTTATTTTATATAAGACGATTTCTCTGGGAAAAGACTTGCTGGTATCGGGAGAAAGAGATGTAAATACGATAATTAATAAAATGAAAGACAATATAAATAAAGAACCGCTTGCTAAAATTGATTATGTAGAAGCCGTAGATTTGGAGACAGTTGAAAAAATCGATGTAATAAAAGGTAAGGTGCTTATTGCTATGGCAGTGTATATTGGTAAAACCAGACTTATTGATAACTTTACGTTTGAATGCTAGGAGGAAATAATGTTACTAAATATGTTAAAAGGAAAAATCCACAGAGCAACGATTACCGAAGCTAAACTTGATTATGTTGGGAGCATAACAATAGATATTGAACTTTTAGAAAAATCAGGTATACTTGAGTATGAAAAAGTCCAGATAGTAGATGTAAATAACGGAAGCAGGTTTGAAACTTATACGATTGCGGGAGAACGGGGAAGCGGTATGATATGTTTGAACGGTGCTGCCGCAAGAGAAGTGCAGGTAGGAGATAAAATAATAATAATGGCATATGCTTCCATGTCACCTGACGAAGTAAAAGATAACTCTCCTAAAGTATTATTTGTGGATGATGATAATAAAATTCTTAGGATTACAAGATACGAAAAACATGGACTGTTGACAGAGGATATGATAAATGAGTAAATTATTAAAAGGTAAAACCGTAGTACTTGGAATAAGCGGAAGTATTGCGGCTTATAAAATGGCTAATGTTGCAAGTATGCTGATTAAACTCGGTGCAGACGTTCATGTGATAATGACAAAGAATGCCCTTAACTTTATTAATCCCATAACTTTTGAGACCCTTACGAATAATAAATGTTTGGTAGATACTTTTGACAGGAATTTTGAATTTCATGTCTCTCACGTATCCCTGGGGCAAAAAGCGGATATTATGCTGATAGCTCCCGCAAGTGCAAACATAATCGCGAAAATGGCAAACGGGATAGCAGATGATATGCTGTCTACTACAGTCCTCGCGGCAACTTGTAAAAAAATAGTTGCTCCTGCAATGAATACTCATATGTATAACAATAAAATTACAAAAGACAATATACAAAAGTTAAAAGGGTATGGTTTTAAAATAATTTCTCCCGCAAGGGGAATGCTTGCATGCAGAGATGTAGGCGAGGGGAAACTCCCCGATGAACAGACTTTGGTAAATCACATCTTAAGGGAAACAGCATATCCAAAAGACTTAAAAGATAAAAAAGTATTGGTAACGGCGGGAGCGACAATGGAAGCTATAGACCCTGTCAGGTATATAACCAATCACTCCAGCGGGAAAATGGGCTACGCCGTTGCAAAGATAGCAATGCTGAGAGGTGCAGATGTTACGCTGACTAGCGGGAACAGCACAGAAAAAGTTCCTCCTTTCGTTAATTTTATAAAAGTAAAAAGCGCAGAAGATATGTTTAAGGCGGTAGAGAAAAATTACAAAGAAATGGACTTTATAATCAAAGCCGCGGCTGTGGCTGATTATACGCCTATCAATACAAGTGAAGAAAAAATCAAGAAAAAAGACGATGAGATGTCTATAGAGCTTAAAAGAACAAAAGATATATTGAAGTTCTTGGGTGAAAATAAACTCAAAAATCAAGTGATTTGCGGTTTCGCAATGGAGACAAGTAATCTAATCGAGAATGCAAAAGAAAAATTAAAGCGAAAGAATGCCGATATGATAGTGGCTAACAGCCTAAAAGAAGAAGGTGCCGGATTTAAGAAAGATACCAACAAAGTCACTTTTATCACAAAGGATAATATCCAGCACTTGGATTTAATGACTAAAGAAGAAGTCGCAATGAATTTAATTGATAAATTAATAGATATATATAAGAAGAAAGAGGTTTAAACCTCTTTTTTTTAATTATTTTTATTTATTCTTACTTTCGTTTAGTTTTTTCAAGTAAAAAATTCAAATATTTTGTCAAAAAAGGTGTACTTTTTGTAACTAATTGTTGAATAAAATAATAATACAAAATATTTATATTTTATTTAATCAATTATTAGGTATGTAACACTTTTGCATACTATTCCCCATATATGATTGCATTAGGTAGTATACACCTTCTGTTACAAAAAGTACACGATTTGTAAAAATTGAATAGAGACTATGACGATAATAAATAATATAATTTTTTATTTTCGTCTTTTAACGTAGTTTGGTCAAGTGCATATCTATTTCCAAAAAATTTATAATATCAAATAAAAATAAATAAAGGGGAAAAGAGAAATGGATGAAACAAAACCAAAACGAAGTAAAATTCTAAACAAAATCATGGGGGTCATACTGACTCTTGTTTTAGTTTTATGTTTGATGCCGACTTCAAGCATTTTTGCTGCTGATAGTGCACAAGCAAGCGAAATAGAATATTTAACAAATAATGCATCATGTTCATTTAATGTAAGAGGAATGCCGGGAAGTTTTAAAACTACATATTCTGATAGGGGATATATGTCATATTTAAGAATAACCGACAGTCAAGTTAATAATGCAGCTGCAGGTAGCGGAGTAGCAATAAACAGTTTGCCGAACGGAGTGGTAAAACAAAATATTAATGGAGTTACCGGTTTTGATTTGAAACAAACTCTATCTTTTACCAACGAGAACAGGTATGTTAAAATTCAATATACTTTAACAAATAATACAGGTAAGGATAAATATATTGCATTGGGTTCTGGAGCGGACATACAGATTGTAGGGAATGATTCAGCACCGATTTATAGAACCGATACAGGTATTCGTATGGCGGAAAGTGAAGCTACCACTTCCAGACAGTTTAACTTTGTATGCGAAAAATCTTATGGTGTTACAGATGTAGATAGTTTATATTATGGACCATATAGTGCCTATCCTAATGTGATGTTTTCAGGTACAAAGACTACAGGTACTGTTCTTAATACAGACTCAGGTATGTCTTTTGGTTGGGTAAACAGACTTATCAGAGACGGTGAAACCAAGACTTATTCAGTTCTTTTAGGTATAGGTAATGCCGCTTCACCACCACAGTTGATGCAGGATATTTCTGCGGTTTGTAACGGAGATAAAGTAGATGTTGAGGCAAGATTTAAAGATATAAATAAGAACGCTACAGATGCAATTTACTATGTATTCGATATGGATACGGAAAATGAAACTCCAGCTGAAAAATTAACTGAGGTGGATGCAACAGGTGAAGTTCAAACGCTAAAGGATTCGATCCCTAAGCCATCATCTTGGCAGGTAGGCGAAGTACATACGGTTTCAGTATGGGTAATGAATAATTACGGAGCAATGTCTGATGTCAAGACAGTTAGGGTCGTAGTTGAAGGCGACGATGCAGTAAGGGAAGCAGAAGAATATTATTTAAGCTTTAATGGTGGTCAGGGTGCTACAGGTACTGCCCCTTCAAGCGTAAAGATTTTTGAACAGGATTATACTACTCTTCCCGCGAACACTTTTACTAAAGAAAATTGTACATTCGGCGGCTGGCAGGATAGTGAAGGGAATATTTATCCTGCAGGAACAAAATTTAAAATGCCAAGCAGTGATACGACTTTGACAGCATATTGGGTCGAAGGCACGAAAAATGCAATGTACACTGTTGAATACTATAAGCAAAATGTAAAAGACGATAACTATACATTGGCTGAAAGCAAGTCTTTTGAAGCAGCAGTAGGAGAAACCGTAACTGCTCCCGAAAAGACTTATACGGGATTTGAAGAAAATACAACAACATCGCTTCGAAATGAAAGCGGAGAAGTCGCGAGCGGTCTGCGTCTAAAACGTTATTACGACAGAAAAATGATGAATGTTACATTTAACGGAAACGGCGGGGAAGCTTCTCAGGCTTCCATGACTGTACGTTACGGCGGAATGGTAGAAATGCCGACTGCTACAAGACAGTATTACGCTTTCCAAGGCTGGTATGATTCATTAGATAATCAAGAAGCTAAGTTATACAACAACTTATCTCCAATAACTTCCGATTTGACATTATATGCAACTTGGGATGCGGCTTTGGACTTTACCACTCCAAAAGTAAGCGGAACTTACGGGACTGCAATAAGCGATGTGACTTTGGTTCCTTCAAATGCAGCTTCAAGTGACACTCCTAATGTTAAATTTGAAATCGTAAGCGGAAGCTTACCTGCGGGACTTACAATGTCCGAAACAGGTGTTATTTCGGGAACTCCGAAAGCAGCTACAAAAGGGGATATTAATATCCAAGTTAAATGTACTGATTTAGATACAAATTTAACTAAAACGAAACAAGTAACTGTAAATATAGCAAAAAAAGAATTGACAGTTACAGGCCTTGATATAAATGCGGCACCAACAAAAGTATATGACGGGACCAATGCAATTTCAAAATCAAGTCTTGATGCTGTCAGCGTAACAGAAGTAAGCGGTCTGTTAGCTGAAGATCAGATAAGCTCTGCAAGTGCAAAATCTGCTAAGTCAACAGGGCTTACGATAAAAGCTTCAGCAGGTACATATGACAATAAAAATGCCGGAGAAAATAAAAATTATACTATTACAAAATTCACTTTAAGCGGTGATAAAGCCGCAAATTATACTATAGCTCCTTATTTAGCAGGGGACAACGGTGTAATTACAAAGAGAGATATAACAATTAAACCTACCCCTGATTCTATGGACAGGAATGACACTGTTCCTGCATTCGGAGTTAAAGTAACAGGCGGAAGTCTGGGAAAAGGCGATAAAGTTGCTGATTTGGGTACTCCTGTATTCGAATGTAAAAACGCAGCAGGTGTTTCGCCATCAACAGGCGGAGAAATAGGCGACTTTACATTAAAAATAACATCGATTAATAATCAAAGTACAAATTATAATATAACTTTGGAAGAAGTAGCGTTCAGAGTAAGAGATAAACATACCGTTACTACCTCTAAAGCAGGTGACGGAGTCATTACGGCTACAAAAGCTTATGATGAAGACTCTACGGCAATTATAACTTGGGAACCAAGAGATAATTACAGAGTAAAGAGAGTAATAGTTGACGGCGAAGTAAGAGATGATTTATTACACGCAGGTCAAATCGCTTTTGCGGGAATAAGAGAAAATCATACTGTTTTTGTAGAATTCACAAGAGAAGAACTTCCTCCTGCAAATCAGTATTATTCTATTGATACTGTTAAAAAGGGCGGCGACAGTAACTGTACAGTAACAAGCGGATGTACGGTTAAAAAAGGCGACAGCAAAACAATCAGCTGGACTGCCGGCGGTGAATATAAAGTAAGCAAGGTCACTATAGACGGAGTTATCAAAGATAATATCGATGAAAACGGCGGAAGCATCACATTCAATTCAATAAGTGCTAATCACGATGTACAAGTAGTATTTGAAAAGAAAACTGCTCCTGCACCAAAAGAAGATTTCTATACAATAACTACATCATATGAAGGTGAAGGTTCAATTGACGCAAGTAAGACGGTTAAAAAAGGTTCTGCATGCACAATAAGCTGGAAGCCTGCAGGTGGATGGTATGTTGATAAAGTTATTGTAGACGGAGTTGAAAAAGAAGGTTTAAGAAAAGGTCAGTTTGATAATATTACAGCTGACCATACAATCAAAGTAATATTTGCTAAAGATACACCATCAGGAGGAGATGTCGATCCTGACAATCCGGATATAGATAATCCTGATGTAGATAATCCTGACAATCCTGATGTAGATAATCCGGATGATAACCCTACCCCTGATGTAGCTCAAACATATAGGGTAAATACACAAATCAAAAACGGTATAGGCGATATTTCTCCTTCCGTAACGGTAAATAAAGGTGAAGATTATACAGTTTCATGGCATATTGAAACCGGATATGAAATCGAAAGTATCGAAGTAAAAATGGGTAATGTATTAAAACCTAATTTAGTAAATGGAAATAAAGTTATACTTACAAATATTACTGACGACTATGATATCATAGTTACTTTAAAACCTGTTGATACTTCTGTAGATCCTGATGATAATAAAGAAGCATTTGATATCATTACCGGTATCAAAGGCGGCGAAGGTACTATAACACCTTCTGCATTGGATGTTGAAAAAGGTACAAGCCATAAAGTAGAATGGTCTGTTGAAGCTGATTATACAGTTCAAAGTGTAATCGTTGATGGTGTAGCTAGAGACGAACTTAGAAACGAAAACAGCGAATATAGTATAAACAGTGTAGAAGCAAGTCATTCAGTTTATGTATTCTTATCTAAAGAAAATAAAAATGACAGCGGTAACAACGGAGAAGTTACAAATCCTGAAGGACTTTTAAATGTAACAACAGAAATCGTTGGAAAAGGTAGTATCACACCAAGTAAAATCGTTGAAAAGAACGGAAGTCATAAAGTAGAGTGGTCACCTGCCGACGGATACGTATTAAAAGAAGTTTACATCGACGGAAATAAGAGTAATCTTCCTGTTAACTTTGTTGATTTTAACAATATTTTGGTAAACCATAGTGTAAAAGTAGTATTCGTTAAAGATGATGAAGCTCATTTGGATTATATCCCTGGAGAAAAATATCAAATTTCTACGGGAATAGTCGGAGGAAAAGGAAGTATATCTCCAAGTGCGACTTTACAAAAAGATGATGATTATAATGTAGAATGGAATATCGAAGAAGGATATGTTGTAAAGAGCGTAATCGTAGACGGAGTATACAGAGAAGACCTTAAAAATGTACAGGGAAGCCAAGACTTCAATGCTATAAAGGCTAACCACTCAGTATATGTATATGTAGAAACGAAAGATAACTCTTCTACCAATAAACCGGCAAAAGATTTAACGATATCTACCGAAACTGTAGGTAAAGGTAGTGTAACTCCTACCACAGTTAAGAAAAAAGGCAATGATCATGTGGTTACATGGAAACCTGCAAGCGGTTACGTTGTTAAAGAAGTATATGTCGATGGTTTAAAGGTTAACCTTGCCGACAATAAAATAGAATTTAAAGATTTGGCATCAAATCATCATGTAAAAGTTATATTTGTTAAAGAATCCGAAAAGGATGAAATATATCAGCCATCTTCAGATGATATAAAGATAGAAACGTCTATAATAGGCGGTAAAGGTACTATAACAGGTACTGCTACACTTAAAAAAGGTGATGACCATACAGTTAGGTGGAGCGTTGAAAAAGGATACCAAGTAAAAACTATTATCGTAGATGGTAAGGAAAGAAAAGATTTGATTGGTAAAAATTCTGTGACTTTTAAAGATTTAGCGAAAAATCATAAAGTTCAGGTTGTATTGATGACAGATGAAGAAGCTGCCGCAATTGAAAAAGAGAACAATAAAAATAATAACGGCAAAAAAGATGATTCTTCATCAACCGGAACATCAAAAGACAGACAACAGGATAATAAACAAAATGTTGATACCCCGGATACTTCCGACAATTCAAATACAGTAGTATATTGCTTAATAGCACTAATTGCTGTTGCTGGAATCGGCGGAACTATCTTTAAAATAAAAAGGGTAAATTAATTTAAACGCCAAACTAAAAAAGACCCTCCCCCGATGGGTCTTTTTTAGTTTTCATATATTATATATAAAATTACCATTTAGTTAAATGTGTTTCTTTTAACGTAAAAATAATGTATAATATTATAAGTATTTGAATTTAAAGGAGGAAAATATGAAGAGTGATTTAAAAGTAAGTTTGGTAAGGTATACTCCCGAACCTGTTAAGACAGTAGCAATGGCTGCTAAGTTATGTTATTCTCCTGTTGGTATAGAAGAAATAAGTGAAAAAATGAGTGATGAGCAGGCTGAAAAGTTTGTTAAAATGTTGATGGGTTTCAGTCATATGTCTCCTCTTGAACATATAAGTTTTTCTTTCGCGATAGAAGGTGTAAGCAGGACACTTACTCATCAGCTTGTAAGGCATAGACTCGCTAGCTATTCTCAGCAGTCACAGAGATATGTAAGCGAAACGGAGTTTGATTTTATCGTTCCTCCTGCTGTTGAAAAAGATGAAGAAGCATTAAAAGCTTTTAACGACAGTATGGAAATGATACAATCATCTTATGAAAAAATCAGAGATATTTTGACCGAGAATAAGACAAAAGAACTTGTAGAGAAAGAAAATATGGATGAGAAAAAAGCCAGAAGCAAGGCTGTTAAACTTGCAAATGAGGATGCGAGATTTGTTCTTCCGGGAGCCTGTGAAACAAAAATCATCACTACTATGAATGCAAGACAGCTCCTTCATTTCTTTGAAGAGAGAACTTGTACCAGGGCACAGTGGGAAATCAGAGCGTTGGCTACCGAAATGCTGAAATTGGTTAAAGAAGTCTGTCCTGTCATTTTTGACAGTGCCGGACCGGGATGTGTAAGAGGTGCGTGCCCCGAAGGCAAAATGAGCTGCGGAAAAGCGAAAGAAATAAAAGAAAAATTTTTGAATTTATAGAGGTAAATTAATTTAATGAGTAATTATGAAAAAGTAATAGGAAGAAATGCGGTCAGAGAAACTTTAAAAGCGGGTAGAAATATAAATAAACTTTATATAAGCGAAAATCATGATTCTGGTTTGGTAAGTATTATAAAAATGGCAAAGTCAAAAGGGATATCCATTCAAAAGACAAATAACCATAAGCTTGACAGTATGTCTGGAAGTACACATCATCAGGGTGTTCTTGCTTTATGTTCTCCTGTTGAAACAATTTCACTCAGAGAACTTATAGAGGATATGAATGAAAAAGATACTAAGCCCTTGGTAGTTATCCTTGATAATATAACGGATCCTCATAATGCCGGTGCTATCATCAGAAGTGCGTACTGTGCGGGGGCAGACGGTGTCATAATGCAGACAAGAAGAAGCGCTTCTATCGGAGAAGGGATGTATAAATCTTCTGCGGGAGCGATTGAACATATAAACTTATGTGAAGTATCAAATATAGCTCAAACTATAGATACACTTAAAAAAGAAGGCTTATTTGTAGTGGGACTTGATATGAACGGAGAAAACTACTACGATATGGATTATGATATGCCTTTGGCTTTGGTGGTAGGTGCAGAAGGTAAGGGACTTGGAAGACTTATTAAAGAAAAATGTGATTTTATAAGTTCTATACCTCTTAAAAATGATTTTGATTCATTGAATGCATCCGTTGCTGCGGGCATAGTGCTTTTTGAAGCAATAAAAACGAGATAAAACTCTGCTTTTTGCAGAGTTTTTTTATTAAATAAATTTTTTGTGGAATGATAATAAAATAAAGAGTATTTTTAAAAATTAAATTATATTATAATGAAATAAAATTTGGAAAAATTTATTAATTTATGAAATAAATAAAAAGTATATTTCGTTGACTTTAGAGTTATTATTTTATATAATATTTAAAAATACTTTTAACTTAGCACGAGAGGCTAAAAAGGTTATACTTCGATTAATAAATAGCTTACTAAAGCTATGCATTTTTTGTAGATACCTTGCCTAAGTGCAGGTATTTTTTTATAAATATCGGAGGTATATACTTATGTTAAAAGGTCGCGATTTGATCGAACCAACAAATTTTACAGTAGAAGAATTAGATGAAATATTTGCGCTTGCTAATGATATTCTAAATGACGAGAAAAAATATGTAGATGTATGTCATGGAAAATTATTGGCAAGCCTTTTTTATGAACCTTCAACGAGAACAAAATTTTCTTTTGACGCCGCGATGTACAGGCTTGGCGGTAATGTCTTAGGTTTTTCCGATCCAAACACATCGAGTACTTCAAAAGGCGAATCTCTTGCGGATACTACAGTGGTCGTTTCAAATTATGTAGATATAATTGTTGCAAGACATCCCAGAGAAGGTACTGCAAAATTAATGAGTGAACATTCGAGAGTTCCGGTTATAAATGCCGGAGACGGCGGACATCAGCATCCAACTCAAACTCTTACGGATTTACTTACAATCCAGTATTACAAACACGATTTCAATAATCTGAAAATTGGTGTATGCGGAGACTTAATGTTCGGAAGAACTATCCATTCTCTTGTAAAGGCAATGTCGAGATATAAAAATATAGAGTTTGTATTCATTTCTCCAAAAGAACTTTCAATGCCGGAATATATCAAAGAAGAAATCGAAGGAAAGGCTAAATACTCCGAAACGAATTCACTTGATGAAGTCATAGGAGATTTGGACGTTCTTTATATGTCAAGGGTTCAAAGAGAAAGGTTTGTAAACGAAGAAGAATATCTAAGACTTAAAGATTACTTTATACTTACAAAAGAGAAATTAGAAAAAGCTAAAAAAGATATGATAGTTATGCATCCTCTTCCTAGGGTAAATGAAATAGCTACAGATGTGGACGATGATGAAAGAGCTGTTTACTTTATGCAGGGAAGACTTGGAATGTATGTAAGGATGGCTTTGATTATGAAGTTATTGGGGGTAGAAGTAGATGATTAATGTTTCTAAGTTAAAACAAGGTATTGTTATTGACCATATTAAAGTAAATCACGGATATGAAGTCTTTAAACAACTTAAACTCGATGAAGTAGACGATGTAATAGTACTTATGAGAAATATCCCAAGTCATAAAATGGGAAAAAAAGATATTATAAAAATTGAAACTGATTTAAAACTTGATTTAACTATACTTGGACTTATCGATCCTAATATAACGGTAAGTTATATAGAAAACGGAGAAAGAGTGAAGAAGATACAGCCAAGACTTCCGGAAGTTGTTGAAGGGATTTTAAAGTGTAAAAACCCGAGATGTATCACTCAGTATGAAAATGTTGAAAATATCAAGTTTTATTTGGCTAATCCGGAAAAGAAAGAATACAGATGTTCTTACTGTGACTCAAAGACTACTTTGGTAGAAAATAAATAAGGTGGAAAATGAAAAAACTATTTAAAAACGGAGTGATAATTGATAAGACAAAAACATCAAAAGAAGATGTATTGGTTGTCAATGGAAAAATAGAGAAAATAGGGAAAGATTTAAAAATTGATGATATAGAAGTTATCGATTTAAAAGGAAAAACTTTGCTTCCCGCATTCATTGATATGCACTCACATTTCAGAGACCCGGGATATACTTATAAGGAAGATATCGAAACCGGTATGAAAGCAAGTGTTAAAGGTGGATACAGTGTTGTTTGTACAATGGCAAATACCGATCCGATTTGCGATAGTACCGAAGTCTTATCTTATGTAAAAGAAAAGTCAGAAAAGGCGGGAGTAAATAAAGTTATTCAAATCAGTGCGATAGGTAAAAACCTTGAAGATAAAGAACTTGTAGACATAAAAGAAAACAAAAAATATACCAATTTATTTTCAAATGACGGAAGGACTATATTCAGCGATAAATTCATGGAAGAAGCTTTGAAGAAATCCAAGGAATATGATTTTCATTTATTGACGCACTGTCAGCCCGAAGAAGAAATAATAGAAAGAGACATGAAACTCCTTGAAAAGGTTGGAGGTAATCTTCATGTTTGCCATATAAGCACTAAGAAATCATTGGAACTTATAAAAGAAGCAAAAGCAAAGGGACTTGATGTAACCTGTGAAGTTGGGCCTCATCATCTTTTTGCCGATAGTCTTGATTATAGAGTAAACCCGTCCTTTGCCACTAATGAAGACAGAATGGCTTTGATACAAGGTATTAAAGATAATAAAATTGATGTGCTTGCAACCGATCATGCTCCTCATTCTGAGGAAGATAAAGAAAAGGGAGCTCCGGGAATAGATAATATCGAGGTTGCATTTTCGATGTATTATAAGATATTTAAAGAGTACGGTATAAGCATCAATAAACTAAGTGAAATGATAAGTTATACTCCGGCTAAGAAAATAGGTCTCAATAAAGGTTTGATTGAAGAAGGATACGATGCAGACTTTGCCGTAGTAGATTTAGATTATAAAGGGAAAATAAATAAAAAAGAGTTTATATCTAAATCAAACAACACGCCTTTTGACGGATATAATATAAACGGAAGAATACTAATGACTTTTGTAGGGGGAGAAAAAAAATATGAAATTAATAGATAAGCTTTACGAGAGAAGTAAAAAAAATATGGCAGTTTGTCTCGGTCTTGATACAAAGGAAGCTTTTCTTCCCGAGTATATAAATAATATGGATATCTCTTTAGGAGAAAAATATTTCTTATTTAATAAAGCAATAATCGACGCAACAAAAGATATCGTGGCATGTTATAAAGTACAGATTGCTTGTTATGAAGCTCTCGGAATGGACGGGCTTAATGCATATCAAAATACTTTGAAATATATAAGAGAGAATGATGGTATAGTTATAGCGGATATAAAAAGAGGAGATATTTCCTCTACTGCCGCAATGTACGCTGACGGACATTTTAAGGGTGATTTTGAAGCAGACTTTATAACCATAAATACTTATATGGGCTCGGATGCGATTAGTCCATATTTCGATTATTTAAAAAATGGAGATAAAGGGCTATTTGTATTGGTTAAAACATCAAATCCCAACGGACATCAAATTCAGGATTTGGAAACTAAGGACAATAAAAAAGTATATGAGATAATGGCTGAGTATGTAGATAAATGGGGAGATGATTTTGTCGGAGAATGCGGATACAGTGCCGTTGGTTCCGTTGTCGGTCTTACTTATCCAAAAGAATTCATAGATGTAAAAAAATATATGCCAAAAGCGTTTTTCTTGATCCCGGGATACGGAGCGCAGGGAGGAACAGGTAAAGATATAGCGGAAATCTTTAAAGATGATATCTGCGGAGTAGTAAATTCGTCAAGAGGTATTATTTCTGCTCATAAGGGAAAAGTAGAGGATGAGACCTTTACGAAACTTACGGTAAAGGCAGTAAAAGATATGCAAGAGGATATTGGAAAATGGCTATAGTATTATTTAATAATAAAATAAAAGATGACATTTATATGTTAAAGCTTAAAGGTAAATTTGAAGGTAAAGAAGGACAGTTTTATATGTTAAAACCCAAGAATACTTTCCTTTCAAAACCCATAAGTATTCATGATATTGATAAGAAAGGTATAACATTCCTATATCAGGTAAAAGGTGAAGGAACTAAATATTTTTCTACTTTAAAAGAAGGTATGGAAGTTGACTTGTTCGGTCCCCGAGGCAACGGTTTCGATATAGAAAATATTGATAAGGACGTTACTGTTATCGGCGGAGGTATAGGTACTGCACCTTTATATTATTTGATTAAACAAATCAAGAATAAATATCCAAGTAAATACATTAGAGTTTATTTGGGATTTACAAAGGAAGATTATTTGGTTGATGAGTTTAAGAAGATAGCAGATGAAGTAATTGTAGATGTTGGAGGGATTATTACACATCAAGTGGACTTCACAAAAGATGATAAATATTTTGCCTGCGGTCCGGACATCATGATGAAAAGTGCTTATGACCTAGCGAGTAAAGAAGGTCATGATGTTATCGTGTCTCTTGAAAACAGAATGGCTTGTGCTGTCGGTGCGTGCCTTGGATGTAATGTAAGGACCTCTAGCGGAAACAGAAAAGTTTGCAAAGACGGTCCTGTCTTTAAAGGAAGCGAGGTGTACTAAAATGGATAGACTTAAAGTTGATTTTTTAGGAAAAGATTTTTCTAATCCATTGGTGGCAGCAAGCGGAACTTTTGGTTTTGGACGAGAGTACTCTGAATTTTTTGATGTAAGTGAAATAGGAGGAGTTTGTTCAAAAGGACTTACTTTAAAACCTCAGCCGGGAAATTCAGGGAACAGATTATGGGAAGCTCCAAGCGGAGTAATAAATAGTATCGGACTTGAAAATCCCGGAGTAAGAAGCTTTTTAATAAAAGATTTACCTTATATGAATAAGCTTGGAACAAGGGTAATAGTAAATTTCGGAGCTCACAGTACAGAGGACTTCTTGGAAGGTATTGAACTTTTAAATAAAGAAGAACTGGACTTTATTGAACTTAATATATCCTGCCCAAATGTCAAAGAAGGCGGTATGGCTTTTTGTATGGATAATAAGAGTGCTTATGATATAACCAAAGCGGTAAAAGAAAAATCCGTACACCCAATAATAGTGAAGCTTTCTCCTAATGCTCCAAGCATTGTCGATGTAGCTAAGACCGTTCAAGATGCAGGTGCGGATGCTGTAAGTCTTACAAATACTTTTTTGGCTATGGCAATAGATATAAATAAGAAAAAACCTGTCTTTGATAATGTATATGCCGGACTTTCCGGTTCTGCAATCAAACCTATAGCACTTAGAATGGTTCATCAAGTTGCCAAAGAGATAGAAATCCCTATATTGTCTTACGGCGGAGTAAGCAATTATATGGATGTACTTGAATTTATAATGGCGGGTGCGACGCTTGTCGGCGTGGGAAGCGCAATATTTGCTAATCCTACGGTAATGATAGATATCAAAAAAGATTTGGAAGAATATTTAATAAGAAATAATATAGATAATATAAACGAATTGATTGGAATAGTATAAGAAAGGTAAGGTATATATAAATGAGTGAACAAAGAGTAAAAGAGATTTTAAAAGAGACAGAAGCATTTCTTGAAGGTCACTTCCTTCTTTCATCGGGAAGACATTCAAATCAGTATGTGCAGTGTGCTAAACTATTAAGATTTCCGGATAAAGCGGCGGAAGTTCTAAAAGAAGTGGTAGAACAAGTAAAAGACCTTGGTATCACAAAGATCTGCGGACCTGCTATGGGAGGCGTTATCGTCTCTTACGAGCTTGGCAGACAGCTTGGAATAGAAAGTATATTCACTGAAAGAAAAGACGGTAAAATGGAGCTTAGAAGAGGTTTCAGTGTAGGTAAAGGTGATAAGATACTTATAAGCGAAGATGTTATCACTACCGGTAAAAGCACTTTAGAAACCGTTAAAGTACTTGAAGACATGGGCGCGGAAGTTGTTGGTGTTTGTTCTATAGTAAACAGAACAAGTGATGATTTAAATTTCCCGCTTCCTATATACTCTGCTATAAGACTAAATATAGTTTCTTATGACGGTGAAGATTGTCCTTTATGTAAAGAGGGAAAAATCGAGCTTGTAAAACCGGGCAGCAGAGATTTTAAAAAATCTAAATAAAGAGGTTATATAATGAAAGGATATTTACAGTTAGAAAATGGAATGACCTTTGAAGGTGAACTTTTCGGAAGAGTCCAGGAAAAAGTAATCGGAGAAGTTGTATTTAATACTTCAATGACCGGATACCAAGAGATTTTAACAGACCCATCTTATTACGGTCAAATAGTTACGATGACCTACCCGCTTATAGGTAACTATGGAGTTAATTTTGATTATGAACAGTCAGACAGCTGCAAAGCAAGAGGTTTTATTGTTAAAGAAGTATGTTATAAACCTAATAATTTTAACAATGAAATGACACTTCCGGATTATCTTGAAAGCGAAGATATAACGGCATTAAGCGGGATAGATACAAGAATGCTTACAAAAGTACTCAGAAACGAAGGTGTTATGAGAGGAATGATAACCACTCATATGATGCCTAAGACCAAGCTTATCGAAATACTTGACGAACATGATAATTCAAAAAGTGTATTTTCTGTTTCTACATCAAATACATATGAAATAAAAGGCGATGAAAATGCAAAACATATCGTTATATACGATTATGGTATCAAGACTAATATAATCAATATGTTTAAAGAAAAAGGACTTAACTTAACTATCGTTCCTTTTGATACTAAAGCCGAAGAAGTTTTAAAGATTAACCCTGATGCGGTATTTTTATCAAACGGCCCCGGAGACCCTATGGATCTTCCTATGTGTGTTGAAGAAATCAAAAAACTCATAGGTAAGCTTCCAATTCTCGGTATTTGCCTGGGACATCAGCTTGCTTCATTGGCTTTAGGCGGAACAACAAAGAAACTTAAATTCGGACACAGAGGCGGAAATCACTCCGTTAAAAACTTATCAAATGAAAGAGTATTTATTACAAGCCAAAATCATGGATATGTAGTTGATAAACTTCCAAAAGATGTTGAAGTAACATATACACACGTAAATGACGGAAGTATAGAGGGTATGAGAGTAAGAGATAAAAAAATATATACCGTTCAGTTCCATCCTGAGGCTTGTCCCGGACCGACTGACAACGGGAATGTATTAGACGAAATTTTAAAGGTAATAGAGTAGGAGGATTATCATGCCAAAAAGAGACGATATAAGTAAAGTATTGGTTATAGGTTCAGGTCCGATAATAATCGGACAAGCTGCCGAGTTTGATTATTCGGGAACACAAGCCTGTGAAGCCATAAGAGAAGAAGGATTCGAAGTTGTTCTTATAAATTCTAACCCTGCTACTATTATGACAGACAAACAAACTGCGGATAAAGTATACATAGAACCTATCACTTTGGAATCGGTTGTAAAGATTATTGAAAAAGAACGTCCCGACGCTATTATAGGTGGCATGGGAGGACAGACAGCTCTTAACATGACAATGGAGCTTCACAATAAAGGTATCCTTGACAAGTATGGAATAAAAGTTATCGGAACAAGTGTTGAAGGTATCATGAAGGGTGAAGACAGAGATGAGTTCAGAAAACTTATGCAGGAAATCGGTCAGCCTGTCATTGAAAGCAGAATAGTTAATACACTTGAAGATGCTAAAAAAGCAGCACTTGATATCGGATATCCCGTTGTAGTAAGACCCGCATATACTCTTGGGGGTACAGGCGGCGGTATTGTAAATAACGAAGAAGAGCTATTAAAGATTGCGGAAAGCGGACTTTCTCTTTCTATGACTACTCAAATCCTAATTGAAAAGAGTATTAAAAACTGGAAAGAAATCGAATACGAAGTAATGAGAGACTCCAACGGTACTTGTATTACAATTTGTAATATGGAAAATATAGACCCTGTAGGTATCCATACAGGGGATAGTATAGTCGTTGCTCCTACTCAAACTCTTTCCGATAAAGAATGTCAAATGCTTCGTTCAGCTTCTCTCGATATAATTGAAGCAGTAGGTATTGAAGGAGGATGTAATGTTCAATTCGCACTTCATCCCGACAGCATGGAATATGCGATTATAGAAATAAATCCAAGGGTTTCCCGTTCTTCAGCACTAGCCTCAAAAGCCGTTGGTTATCCTATAGCTAAAGTATCAGCAAAGATTGCACTCGGTTATCATTTGGAAGAGATAAGAAATGCAGTTACAAAAGAAACATTTGCATGTTTTGAACCTGCTATTGATTATGTGGTAATAAAAGTTCCTAAATGGCCGTTCGATAAATTCTTAAGTGCCAAAAGAGATCTTGGAACAAAGATGATGGCGACAGGAGAAGTAATGTCAATAGGAAGGACTTTTGAAGAAGCCTTTTTAAAGGCAATCAGATCTCTTGAAATCAAAAAGCATACTTTAGTTCATAATAAAGTAAATGATATTCCGATAAAAGAATTAAGACATAAAGTATTTAAAGCAGATGATGAAAGAATATTCGTATTGGCTCAAATGCTCAGACTTAAATATTCGGTTACTCAAGTAAGTAAGATAACGGGTATTGACTTATTCTTTGTAAATAAAATTAATGAAATAGTAAAAAGAGAAGAACACTTAAAGACTTTAACTTTGGAAACTTTAACAAAAACTGAGTTACTTGACCTTAAGAAAAAAGGTTTTTCCGATAAGGGTATCAGCTTCTTAATGGGCGTCAGAGAAAAAGATATATATGAAATGAGACAAATGTGGAATATCAATCCTGTTTATAAAATGGTTGATACATGTGCCGGGGAATTTGAAGCATATACTCCATATTATTATTCAACTTACGACACCGAAGATGAAGTGGTCGTAAGCGATAAGAAGAAAGTAATGGTCATCGGTTCCGGTCCTATCAGAATCGGTCAAGGTATAGAATTTGACTACAGTTCCGTTCACTGTGTATACGCCTTAAAGCAAATGGGTATAGAAACTATAGTTGTAAACAATAACCCGGAAACCGTGAGTACCGATTTTGATACTTCCGATAAACTTTACTTCGAACCTCTTACAGACGAAGATGTACTTAATATTTACAATAAAGAAAAACCTGACGGAGTTATTCTTCAGTTTGGCGGACAAACTGCAATCAAGCTTGCGGAAATGTGTGTAAGAGAAAATATCCCTATTTTAGGAACTTCTCCTGACAGTATTGATAAAGCGGAAGACAGGGAAAGATTTGAAGCTATGCTTTCAAAACTTGGGGTAAAACAACCTAAAGGTAAAGGTGTATTTACCGTTGAAGAAGGTAAAGAAATAGCTCAAAAAATCGGATATCCCGTACTTGTAAGACCTTCGTATGTACTTGGCGGAAGAGGGATGATGATTTGTCATGATGAGGAAAGTCTAATTAAATACCTTACAAATGCCATAAAAGAAGACGGCAAAAATCCTGTCCTAATTGATAAATACTTATTCGGACTTGAAGTTGAAGTAGATGCGGTTTGTGACGGTGTAGATGTATTTGTTCCGGGTATTATGGAACATCTTGACAGAGCCGGAGTCCATTCAGGAGACAGTGCTACACTATATCCTACAAGACACGTAAGTGATAAAATCAAAGAAACATTATATGATTATACACGAAAAATCGCTCTTGAACTTAATGTTAAGGGAATGATAAATATACAATTTATTGTATTTAAAGATGAACTTTATGTTATCGAAGTTAATCCTCGTTCAAGCAGGACCGTACCTTATATAACAAAAATCACTAATGTACCTATTCTTGAAATGGCTGTTAAATCTATGTTTGGACCATGTATTAAAGAAATGGGATACGGAAGTTATATCCAGCCCGACAGCGAAAATTACGGAGTAAAGGTTCCTGTATTCTCTACGGAAAAACTTCCGAACGTTGAAGTAAGCCTCGGACCCGAAATGCGTTCTACGGGAGAAGTCCTCGGTGTAAGCAAGAATTATTTGGAAGCGTTATATAAAGGGTTCTTAGCTGCCGGATTTGACTTAAGTAAGAGAAAGAGAAAACTCCTTATTTCATTAAATGATGACAGTAAAGAAGAATTCCTTCCTTCTCTTAAAAAGATGTCTGATATCGGATATGAATTCTTTGCTACGGAAAATACAAAGAATTATATGGAAGGGCATGGGATTAAAAATGTTACCGAAGTATATAAAATCGGGCACGAAGGAGATCATAAGGATTTAGGTATCTTAGATGTTATTAAAAATCATAAGATCGATTTGATTATAAATACTCCTGGAAGTTCCTCAGATTCTGAAACCGACGGATTTAAAATAAGAAGATGTGCCGTTGAATGCGGGGTAAGTGTAGTAACTTCAATCGATAGTGCCATTGCATTGGCTACTTTATTCAGTGAGGATTTAAGCTTCAGTGAATTTGATGTAACCGATGTTGCAAACTATTAGTTATAATTTAAGAAGATAGTTTTAAACTATCTTCTTTTTTGTTACCGTAAGAAAATTTAAGTATAAAACACCGTAAAATAAAGGGAAACCAAGTTTAAAATAATAGACTTTTGCTTATAAGTATTTTATAATATTATTATAAAAGAATTATTGGATACTACTCTTTTTATGAGGAAAAAAGTGTATTATGACAATATTTTGTTCTTAATTAGTTTAATATAGTAACAAAGAGTTACTAAAAATAAATACATAAAGGGGAAATAAATTATGAAGAAAGTTTTAAAGAGACTTTTGGTGCTTACATTGGTAGCAACGTTTGCACTGGGCAGTGCCGGAGTATTTGCGGCGAATATATCGGAGTTTAAAGGTGAGGTTTTATCTTCTAATAAAATAGAAGATAAAATAAATCAGAAAAAAATTCGTAAGGAACTAAATTTATCTGATAAAAAAACACTTTCATCAGTAAAGTTGACAAAAGACAATAATATAACATGGGCTAAAACAATAAATTCAAAACATATGGCATATACAACTACAGGAAAACCTGGCTATTCTAAATATAGTAATGTATCTGGTAACTATGTTATTCCTATAAAAGCGGCTACTACAGGAATACTATATATAGATGCTGTATTAGATAAGAGTAGTACAGCAAGTATAGCTATAATTTCTACTGATATTAATGTGACTGCATATGGTGCTTCTATGTTTTTATCACCGGGGCAGTCTAGAGTTGATACAAATGGTTTCGATGTTGTAGCGGGAAAAACATATTATATTTTAGTAGAACCGAGATCTTCTACTAATAAGTATACATTATCAGTTAGAGGCTATGTATATGCTAATAATTCAAGAAGTCTATCTGTTAATAAATGGATATTATCGTCTGGTGCAAAAGGAAGCGGATATAGTAATGTATACTATAAAATCAAACCAAGCAAAACAGGGTATATTAACGTATCATTAAAAAGGTACGGATATTCCAGTTCAACGGGATATATAACCTTATATGATTCTAAGAAAAAGGCAATATCATCAAAAGTTTATTATAATTCCAAAAATAGTTATTATAATAAAGCATATTTTGGCGTTAAGGCAAAAAATACTTACTATATAAGGATAAATAATTGCACAGGTTCATCTAAATACCAATATAAATATGGTGTTAAATACTCAAATGCTAAAGTAAAAGATTATAATATCTCAAAAAAAAGCAAGGCTAAGACAATAAAGCGTAAGAAAACTGTATCTACAGTATTTGTTGCATCAACAAAGAAAACTTGTGATTGGTATAAAATAAAAGTTTCTAAAAAAAGACCTACAGTTATAACCTTAAATACAAAGGGAATAAAATCCGGTAATATTGCTGTAACAGTATATAAAGGTAAAAAGAAAATAGGGACGCAAAAAATTACTCCATATACCGATAAATTTAAAGGTAAAATAACTTACGGAACAAGTTATGGTAAAGCTAATAAAGGCACTTATTATATTAAAGTTCAGCAAGGTAAAAAATGCAGCGGTATGTATAAAATACAATATAGTAAATAGATAAATAAAAAAGAGAAGTATTTTTACTTCTCTTTTTTTTTAAACTTTAAGAAGTAGTTTTATACTGCTTCTTTTTTAATAGTATATCTTTATATAATCTTAATACTCTTTACTTGTCCCTTAACACCATTTTAATTCTCTAAGTGATAGACTTTAACTTGTTAAAAGGAGGACATAAAAATGACATTTCTTATAGTAATAAGCGGTTTAGCAGCTGTAGGTATGCTTATTTACTACGCTGTTTTACTTTTGGGAGGTAGAGAATAATGAGTAATTCAATTTTGCAATATGTATTTTACTTGGTAATTTTAGTTGTTTTAGCCATTCCTCTAGGAAAATACATAAGTAAAGTAATGAATGGCGAAACGGTATTTTTATCAAAAATAATACTTCCCGTTGAAAACTTCATTTATAAAATTTTAAAAATCAATAAAGATGAAGAAATGGGATTTAAGAAATATGCCATAAGTGCATTGGCATTCAGTGCATTTGGACTTATATTTTTATTTGTAATTCAATGTGCACAAAAATTCTTGCCTTTAAATCCTGAAGGTATCGGTGGTATGAGCTGGGATCTATCATTTAATACAGCAGCAAGTTTCGTTACAAATACAAACTGGCAGGCTTACAGCGGTGAATCTCAGCTTAGTTATTTAGCTCAAGCATTGGGCTTAACTGTTCAAAACTTTACATCTGCCGCAACAGGTATGGCTGTTCTATACGCTTTGGTAAGGGGACTAATGAAAGTTAAAAGTAAAGGTATAGGAAATTTCTTTGTGGATGTAACAAGAAGTATTTTATATGTATTGATCCCGCTTTCATTAGTTGTAACAATAGGTATTGCTTCTCAAGGTGTTGTACAAACATTTAAAGGACATGAAGAAGTAAGCCTACTTGAACCTGTAGCCATAACTACCGAAGGTGAAATCATAGAGAATGCAAAAATTCAAGATAATAAAGTTTATGTTAATGGTGAACAGATAAAAGATGCTGAAGTGGTAACAAAGCAAATCGTTCCTTTAGGTATGGCAGCGAGTCAGGTTGCAATAAAGCAGCTTGGAACAAACGGCGGTGGATATTATGGAGTTAACTCTGCACACCCACTCGAAAACCCAACGCCTTTCTCTAATATGTTGGAAATGATTTCGTTATTATTGATTCCTGTTGCATTGTGTTTTGCCTTTGGCAGAGACATTAAAAACAAAAAACAAGGTATTGCTATATTTATGGCAATGTTTATATTATTAGTTGGTTTTATGGGTATAACTGCCTATAGTGAACATGCTTCTACGCCTGCATTTACTGCAAATCCTGCGGTAAGTACATCAGTTGATGGGCAAATCGGTAACATGGAAGGTAAGGAAACGAGGTTCGGTATTGCCTCATCTGTTACATGGGCTAGCTGGACAACAGCGGCATCGAACGGTTCTGTAAACTCCATGCATGACAGCTATACACCTATAGGAGGTATGATACCAATGCTTCAAATGCAGCTTGGTGAAGTAGTATTTGGCGGTGTAGGATGTGGATTATACGGAATGCTCGGTTTTGCGATTTTAGCGGTATTTGTGGCAGGTCTTATGGTCGGAAGGACTCCTGAATTTTTAGGAAAGAAAATAGAGCCTTTTGAAATGAGAATGGCAGTATTGGTATGTCTGGCTACTCCTATAGCTATACTTATAGGAAGCTTCCTGGCTACTATACTTCCGTCAACGGCTGATAGTTTGAATAATGCTGGAGCTCATGGGCTTAGTGAAGTGATTTATGCTTTTTCTTCATGCGGAGGTAACAATGGTTCTGCTTTTGCCGGATTTAATGCAAATACACCGTTTCTCAATGTTAATTTAGGTTTTGTAATGTTATTTGCTCGTTTTGTTCAAATGACGGCATGTCTTGCTATAGCAGGCAGTCTTGCAAAGAAAAAGAAAATTGCTGTAACTGCAGGAACTTTATCGACATCAAATGCTATGTTTGTATTCTTACTTGTATTAATGGTGTTGATAGTAGGAGCTTTAAGTTTCTTCCCTGCACTGGCTCTCGGACCGATAGCAGAATTTTTTGAAATGATTATATAGTAAAGGAGATTATAGTAGTATTATGAAAAATAATGAATATACAAGCGCTTTAAAAGATAAAAATATGGTGCTACGTGCCATAAAAGATTCTTTTATAAAACTTTCTCCGAAAATACAAGCCAAAAATCCGGTAATGCTTCTTGTATACATATCGGCTATACTTACAAGTATTTTGTTTGTTTCGGCTCTGTTTGGCATTCAAGATGCACCAAAGGGATATATACTTGGAATAGCTCTAATCCTTTGGTTTACGGTTTTATTTGCCAACTTTGCAGAAGCGATAGCGGAAGGCAGAGGGAAGGCTCAGGCTGATTCCCTCAGAGCCGCAAAGCAGGATGTAAAGGCATATAAAATTCCATCTATAGATAAAAAGCATCAAATAACCGAAGTTTCTTCAGCTAATCTCAAAAAAGGAGATATGGTTATTGTAAAAGCAGGAGAACAAATTCCTGCTGACGGTGAAGTTATAGATGGTGCTGCTTCCGTGGATGAAAGTGCCATAACCGGTGAATCTGCACCGGTCATAAGGGAAAGCGGAGGTGACAGAAGTGCTGTTACCGGAGGTACTACGGTTATATCCGATTGGATAGTAGTAAAAGTAACAAGTGAAAAGGGCGAAAGCTTTTTGGATAAGATGATCGCAATGGTTGAGGGTGCTTCAAGAAAGAAGACTCCTAATGAAATTGCTCTTGAAATATTCTTGGTAGCACTGTCGATCATATTTATATTGGTAACATTGGCACTATATGGATATTCTTTATTCTCAGCAAATCAACAGGGTGTTGCAAATCCAACATCAATAACCTCACTTATTGCGTTATTGGTTTGTTTGGCTCCAACTACTATTGGTGCACTTCTTTCTGCAATAGGTATTGCGGGAATGAGCAGACTTAATAGTGCAAATGTACTTGCAATGAGCGGAAGAGCAATCGAAGCCGCAGGTGATGTGGATATATTGATGCTTGATAAGACAGGAACTATTACTTTAGGGAACAGAAAAGCAGATGCCTTTATTCCGGCAAGCGGAGTAGACATAAAAGAATTGGCAGATGCTGCACAGCTTTCGTCTTTAGCGGATGAAACTCCCGAAGGAAGAAGTATAGTAGTGTTAGCAAAAGAAAAGTTTGGGCTTAGAGGCAGAAATCTAGAAGAATTAAATATGGAATTCGTTCCTTTTACCGCTAAAACTCGTATGAGCGGCGTAAATATGAATGGAATGGAAATCAGAAAAGGTGCCGCTGATACTATCAAACAATATGTAGAAGAACAAGGCGGTAACTTTAATACGGAAATCGAAGAGGCAGTAAATAAAATAGCTAACCAAGGCGGAACACCGCTTGTTGTCGCTAAAAATGATAAAGTATTGGGTGTTATCCACTTAAAAGATATCATAAAAAAAGGTGTAAAAGAAAAATTTGCCGACCTTAGAAAGATGGGTATCAAGACAATCATGATTACCGGAGATAATCCTCTTACCGCTGCTGCTATTGCTGCGGAAGCAGGTGTGGATGATTTCCTTGCAGAAGCTACCCCTGAAGGTAAACTTGATATGATAAGAGATTTTCAAAGGAAAGGTCATCTTGTTGCTATGACAGGGGACGGTACAAATGATGCTCCCGCACTTGCACAGGCGGATGTTGCGGTAGCAATGAATTCAGGTACTCAGGCTGCAAAAGAAGCAGGTAATATGGTAGATTTGGATTCCTCACCTACAAAATTAATTGATGTAGTAAGGATAGGTAAACAGTTATTAATGACAAGAGGAAGTCTTACAACATTCAGTATAGCAAATGATATTGCAAAATACTTTGCTATTATACCCGCATTGTTCATAGGGTTATATCCTGGATTACAGACACTTAATATAATGGGACTTCACAGTGCAAATTCAGCTGTTTTCTCTGCAATTATATACAATGCGTTGATAATTGTTGCATTGATACCTCTTTCTTTAAAAGGTGTTAAATACAGAGAAGTGTCTTCGGGAAAACTTCTCAGCAGAAATTTACTTGTTTACGGACTCGGTGGTATTATCACTCCATTTATCTTTATTAAGATAATTGATGTAATCATCGTTTCTCTCGGTTTGGTATAGGAGGAAAAAGATTAATGAAAGGTACAATAAAAAGATCACTAATTTTTGTAGTCATCACTACTATACTTTGCGGACTTATATATACTTTTGTTATGACAGGTATATGTCAGGTTTTATTTCATGATAAAGCTAACGGAAGTATAATTGAAGTAAACGGAGTGAAATACGGAAGTGAATTTATGGCACAGCAGTATGAAGATGAAGATCATATGTGGGGTCGTGTTATGAATTTAAATATGACAACATTTAAGGATAAAGACGGAAATACTCTTCTTTATTCCGGTCCTTCAAATGTAACTCCCGCAAGTAATGATTTTGAAAAAACTATAGAAGAAAGAGTAGAAAAAATAAAAGCAAATCATAAAGAGATGGGGAATACACCTATTCCGCCCGATTTAATAACAAATTCGGGAAGCGGTCTAGACCCTGAAATATCTCCTAAAGCAGCAGAATATCAAGTAAAAAGGCTTGCTAAAAATAATAATATGAGTGAATCACAAGTTAAAACAATAATTGATAAATGTACAAAAGGACGTTTTCTCGGTATTTTTGGAGAAAAAAGAGTAAATGTACTAAAAGTTAACTTAATGTTAGATGGTATATTAAAGTAAAAGGAGATTAGATATGCATAACAAAGTCATTGCATATAAGGAAGAAGTAAATATTTCCAAAGATATTAAACCTTCTTATGAAGAATCACTTTTAATGGTTTATATCTATATGTTAGGATATGAGCTTAATATAAACCCAAAGGTATATAAAATAGAAAAAGAAAATTCTATATGGGTATATTATGAAAAGGCCTGTTATGCAGTTGAAAATTTCTTTGATGAATTTGGTATAAGCGCCGGTTTAATATCCAACAAATATCCTTTATCGATTTATGGGATTATAAATGATAATGAATCGGCTTCACTTGTATCTTATTATGATTTAAGTGATAGTAAAATTATACTTATGAAAAAAAATGTATCCGGTAAGGATTTTGCTGAAATGACCGATATTTGTGTAAAAATAGAAGTGATAAATTCAGATTTACTGGATAGTTTTTATCAAATCATTAATAACCTTGATTATAGGAAAAGTTATATTGCGGTTGACAGAGCAAAGTTCCCTGAACATATGTTTAATAATATGGATGAAGAAGATAAAAATACTTTTTATAAGTACATAAAATTGGATAATCCATATGAAAATGAAGCCTTTATTGATTCCCTTAGTATAGAACAAAGAAAAGAATTATGGAAACTTTTTTTGAAAGATAAGTTATCGCCTATTGATTTTGATTATGCTTTCAAAAGATATAAAGAGAATAGTTTGTTTTCTTTGTTTGAATGGGAACTTGCTCTTCGGCTTGCACTTAGTGATCTGCGTATTAGCGTAGAATATAATGATAATAATTTTAAAATAATCGATAAAAATAATAAGAGATTATACTTTGATTATTCATCTGATAATAGTGCAGAAAAATTGTTTTTAAAAATATTATTTCCGATAAATACTTTTAAGTAATATTAAATAGTGTTAATATTTAAATATATTAGCACTGTTTATCTTGTTAGGAGAAAATTATGAGACCTGATCCGAACAAAATTTTAGAGAAAATCAAAACAGAAAAAAAAGATAGTAACTGCGGCAAATTAAAAATATTTTTTGGGTATGCCGCAGGTGTAGGTAAGACGTACTCAATGCTTGAGGCTGCACATAAAGCTTTTGATAATGGTAAGGATGTAGTGATCGGATATATCGAACCGCATGCTCGTCCTGAAACAATGGCACTTACAAATGGTATAGAATCTTTGGATAATAAGAAAATAGAGTATAATGGTATTATCCTTAAAGAGTTTGATTTGGGTGCTGCCCTTAAAAGAAATCCTGAGATAATACTTGTGGATGAGCTTGCACATACCAATGCTATGGGTTCTAGGCATGTAAAAAGATATCAAGATATTGAAGAATTACTTAATGCAGGGATAAATGTGTATACGACTGTGAATGTACAGCATATTGAAAGCCTTAATGATATAGTTGAGTCAATTACCGGAATTGAAGTAAGGGAAAGGATACCGGATAGAATTTTTGACCTTGCTTACCAGGTAGAGCTTGTGGATATTGAACCTGAGGATCTAATAGATAGGCTTAATAAAGGTAAAATTTATAGAAGGGATAGAGCAGTAACTGCACTTGATAATTTTTTTACTGTCGATAATCTTACCGCACTAAGAGAAATTGCTTTAAGGAGATGTGCCGATAGGGTAAATAAAATATCTGAAAAGATAAAAAATCCTACAAAGAATTCATCTCCCTCAAATGAACATATATTGATATGTTTATCTGCTTCTCCAAGCAATAAAAAAGTAATCAGGACTGCCTCACGTATGGCAGATGCTTTTAAAGGTACTTTTACTGCATTATATGTTGAAACTTCAGATGATAAAGAAATATCCGAGGAAGATGAAAAAAGGCTTAACGAGAATTTCAAATTAGCGGAACAGCTCGGGGCAAATATAACTACAGTTTACGGAGATGATATAGTTTTCCAAATTGCTGAATTTGCAAGGCTGTCAAATGTATCGAAGATAGTTATCGGAAGAAGCGGAAATAAAAGGGGACTTTTCTCTTCAAATTCTTCTTTTGCAAATAAATTATCTTCGATTTATCCCAATTTAGATATATATATCATTCCCGACAGTGATGTTAAAAATAGTAGAAATATCAAAAATATCATTGATAAAGAGGAAGTAAGTATTAATTTTATGGATACTATTAAATCTACTACTATTTTATTTTTATGTACTGCAGCGGGATTTATTTTTTATTCTTTAGGGTTTAGTGAAGCAAATATAATAACTGTTTATATTTTAGGTGTTCTCGGGACTGCGGTATTAACGCCTAAAAAAATATATCCGATTGTATCTTCTTTACTCAGTGTCTTAATATTTAATTTTTTCTTCACGGTACCAAGATTTACATTGGATGCATATGATAAAGGTTATCCTGTAACTTTTCTAATAATGTTCATTGCTGCTTTTGTCACAGGTACACTTACATCAAAAATAAAGGAGCAGGCGAAACAGTCTGCAAGAGTTGCCTATAGAATGAAAGTTTTGTTGGAAACGAATCAGAGACTGCAGCAGGCGAAAAACAAAGAAGATATAATAGAAGAAACCGGAAAGCAAATTTTAAAACTACTTGATAAAACTACCATTATTTATTTGTCTATACATGATAGGTTGTTGGAACCCCGTATATTTAAAGCCGATATAAATGAAGATATAAAAGAATATATTAATGCCAATGAGCAGGCAGTTGCTCTTTGGGTGTATAAAAATAACAAACATGCTGGGGTGTCCACTAATACATTAAATGGATCTAAGTGCTATTATCTTTCAATAAGAGGCAAAGAGGGTATTTATGGGGTCGTAGGAGTTAAAATAGATAATGATGAAGAATTTAGCATGTTTGACAGAAGCTTACTTATTTCAATGGTAAATGAATGCGGTTCTATTTTGGAAAATAATTATTTAGAAGAAAAGAATGAAAAAACATTATTAGAAGCAAAACAGGAAAAGCTTCGAGCTAACTTACTTCGTTCCATATCTCATGATTTAAGGACTCCTCTTACAAGTATTTCCGGAAATGCTTCTGTCTTATTAAAGGATTTTGATAGTATTGATGAAAACAAAAAACATGCATTATACGAAGATATGTATGATGACTCCATGTGGCTCATCAACCTTGTAGAAAATCTTCTTTCTGTTACAAGGATAGAAGACGGAAGTATGAATTTAAATATAGAGCCTGAACTTATAAATGAAGTTATTTTAGAATCACTTAAACATATCAATAGAAAAAGTGTGGAGCATAATATCAAAGTAGAAAATGATGACGAACTGTTAATGGCAAAAATGGATTCCAGACTAATTATGCAAGTTATAATAAATATAGTAGATAACGCAATAAAATATACTAAAGCGGGTTCGGATATAATAATTAAAGTTAAAAAGAAAAATGGATATGTATATACAAGTATAATGGATAATGGAGATGGTATAAGTGAAGAGGGGAAAAAGAATTTATTTAAAATGTTTTATACAGGTGGTAATATCGCCGATAGCAGAAGGGGATTGGGGCTTGGGTTATATCTATGTAAAACTATAATAAATGCGCATGGCGGAGAACTTACGGTTAAAGATAATACTCCAAAGGGTACTATATTTACATTTTCATTAAGGGCACAGGAGGTTACACTATATGAATAATAGATTAATATTAGTCGTAGAAGATGATAATGCAGTAAAAAATTTGATATCCACGACTTTAGAAAGTAAGGATTATAAATTTCATACTGCCAAGAATGGGAAACAGGCACTGGATGAAGCAATCAGCAGAAAACCTGATGTCATATTATTGGATTTAGGACTTCCTGATATGGATGGTGTTGATATAATAAGAAAGATCAGAGGCTGGTCTAATGTGCCAATAATTGTAGTCAGTGCAAGGAGTGAAGATAAAGATAAAATAGATGCCTTAGATGCCGGCGCAGATGATTATTTAACTAAGCCTTTCAGCGTAGATGAACTTTTAGCCAGACTTAGGGTTGCATTTAGAAGACTTGATTATCAAAATAGTAATTATAATAAAAATGCAAGTCCTATATTTACTAACGGGGGACTTAAAATAGACTATGAAAGCGGATGTGTTTTTGTAGATGACAAAGAAGTGCATTTAACTCCTAATGAATATAAATTGATTTGTTTACTCAGTAAAAACGTTGGCAAGGTCCTTACTCACAAATATATTTTGAACGAAATATGGGGTACAGCTTTTGATAGTGATGTTGCCTCTCTTAGAGTATATATGGCAACGCTTAGAAAAAAGATAGAAGAGGATAGTGAACATCCTATTTATATACAGACTCATATTGGTGTTGGATATAGAATGCTTAGAATAGGAAACAAATAAAGAACTTCATTATTGAAGTTCTTTTTTAGTTATTTAGGTATATATAATTTGTTATTAATTTATAAAGTATGATATAATCATATAAAATACTATAATATTATTGGGGTACAAAATGTCTAAAAAATTGATTGTAAAAATACGTTCAAATGGTGAAATAGAAGCGTCGACAAAAAATATAAAAGGTAAAAAATGCCTAGATTATATAAACGTATTTAAAGAAATATTAAATGCAGAAGTCACTGATTCTTCTTTTACTGATGAATATTATGAAAATGATAATATAAATAATAATGAAATTATAGGAGAGGATGTTTTAAAAAATGTCAATAACTAACAGAGGCAAAAAATGGGAGCTTTTAAATTCCTGGTGGGTACTTTTATCTTTTTTTATACTCGGATTTATATCTTTGATGTATATAGGTTATAAGGCTAAAGTAAAGAGGTGGAAAATACTGAGTATAATATATTTCTTTTTAACATGGGTTTATATGTTATCTCTCGATGTATCTAATTTACCTTCTATTTTTGCATATATACCAATGTTAACTTATGTTTCAGGTATTGTTTATTGTTTTGTAGTAAGAGAAGAATATTTAATAAGAAGGGATTTTTATTTGTCCAATCCATTTGAAATTATAGACGAACATCAGTATAGAAATACAAAAAAAGAATTTTATATTCCTTTAAATGAAGAAATAGTTGATAATAAATCAGATTTATATAAAAAAGAAGATTTGAAGCTTGAAGCAGAAGACTCAATATATCTTAAAAATAAAGTCGTTGAAAATAATAAAATTGATATTAATAATAGTACTGCGGATGAGTTAAGTAAGCTTCCCGGTATTACAGTTGTTAAAGCAAAAAAAATAGCTGATTATATAAATAGAAATAATGGTTTTAAATCTATGGATGAGTTTATTAAATTAATGGAAATCAAACCGCATTTTGCCGTTCAAATTTTAGATATGGCATATATTACAGAGTATAAAAATAAAAAAGATGATATAGCTGATGGAAGGATACTTGATATATAGATGATAAATATATATAAAATTATTAAGCAAACTGAAGTTGAAGGTCCCGGCAAAAGATTTTGTATATGGGTGCAAGGTTGTAAGCATAGGTGTGAAGGATGTTTTGCAAAGGATACTTGGGATACAGATGTAGATAAATATATGGGTGCTAACGACTTATTAAATATGATTTTATATGAAAAAGATATTGAGGGTATTACTTTTTTGGGGGGAGAGCCTTTTTTGCAGGCAAGAGAATTAAGTAAAATAGCAAAGAAGGTTAAAGAGAAAGATTTGTCAGTTCTTACATTTACGGGGTATATATATGAAGATTTAAAGACATTAAATGATAAATATGTAAATGAACTTCTAAAATATACTGACCTATTAGTAGACGGACCTTACATTGAAAGTTTAAAGGATTTTTCCCGTCCTTGGGTTGGATCTAAAAATCAGAGTTATATTTTCTTGAGTGATAGATATTCTTATAATGATATTAAAAAATATAAAAGTAAGATTGAAATGAGGATTAATAAAGAAGGAAATGTCATTATTAATGGTATGGGAAATTTTAATAATCTTATTGATATTTTAAAGGGAGATAGGCATGGAAAATGAAAATAATATTGAAACAAAATTTGCAAATTTAATAAAAGCAAGATATCCATATATTTATATCCCAACATGGGAAGAAGATAGAGTAGTTAAAATGATTAATTCTGCAGCTAATGATACTAATTTATTCAAGGATAAAAGGAAGGTTTATGTTTGGAGCCAAACTAAGGGATTTAAAAGTATAGAAGAATCTTTTACTAAAAACAATATTCAATATGATCCTTCTGCCGCTTTAAATGCTATTGCAAATTCAAAAGAAGATGCTATTTTTGTATTAAAAGATTTCCATAATTTTTTTGGCGCAAATAATAGACCCGGCGATAATAACATAATAAGAAAGTTAAGGGATCTTATACCTTATTTAAGGAGTGATAGTGAAAATTTAAAAACCGTTGTTTTTGTTTCTCCGGTTCTAAATATACCAAATGATTTGCAAAAGGATATTTCTATATTAGAATTTCCCCTTCCAACGAAAGAAGAACTGGCGAAAATATTGGATAATTTAATAAATGTCAATTCATCGAGGCTTGAAAATAATTTAACTGTCGAAGAAAAAGATAAATTAATAAAGGCTGCACTTGGTTTAACATTTCAGGAAGCCGAAAATGCTTTTGCAAGAGCAATGGTTGAACTTAAAGGCATTAATATTGATGCACTTAATATCATTTTGGATGAAAAAAATCAGGTAATCAAGAAAACCGGTATTTTAGAATTTATTAAAAGCGATTTAGACATAAATGATATCGGCGGTCTTGAAAATTTAAAATCATGGCTGATGAAGAGGAATAAATCTTGGTTAGATAATGCAAAAAAATATAATATACCAACACCTAAAGGTATTTTGATAACCGGTGTTCCCGGATGCGGGAAGAGTCTTACTGCAAAAGCTACAAGCGCGATGTGGAAATTACCGTTGTTAAAATTAGATATAGGCAAAATTTTCAGCGGGCTTGTTGGAAGTTCTGAGGAGAATATCAGAAAAGCAATAGCAACAGCCGAAGCTGTTGCTCCGTCTATATTATGGGTTGATGAGATAGAAAAAGGATTGGCGGGTGCCAATAACGGTTCAGGAGATGGAGGAACGTCCACAAGAGTTTTTGGGACTTTTTTAACTTGGATGCAGGAGAAAACTGCTCCTGTTTTTGTAATAGCAACTGCAAATAATATCAGTAACCTTCCTCCGGAGCTGCTCAGAAAAGGTAGATTTGATGAAATATTTTTTGTAGATTTACCTACAAAGAGAGAACGAGAAAAAATATTTGAACTTCACTTAAAAAAAAGATTAACAGATGTTGATATAATCGGAGAGTTAAAGCTTAATGAAGACTTATATTCAAAATTGGCTGAAATAAGTGAAGGTTTTGTCGGTGCTGAGATTGAAGAAGTTATTATAGCCGCATTATATGAAGCCTTTTTTGAAAATAGAGATTTAACTGAAAATGATTTGATTAAATGTATTAAAAATACAGTTCCACTTTGTATAACACAGAAAGAGCAAATTAAAGCTCTAAGAGAATGGGCAAATGTACGAGCCGTTGCCGCTACATCAAAAGAAGATTTGGGTAAATTTGCATTTGATAAATCAAATGATGAAAAACCAGCACCATCACTTGATATAAAAGAAAAAAGAGGCGGAAGAATTTTAGATTTTTAGGAGGATAATATGTCACTAATTTTAGGTTTAGTTCCTTTAGCTATTGCAGTAGGTATGAGTATGGATGTTTATGTGGAGGAATATAATGAAAGCTTAAAAAACAATAATTATAAAAATATCCCAACAATATTTAAGGATAAGGACATTCTTATAAAGACATTGACAGAACATGGTTTTAAAGTTAATGTAATAAATGATAATAATATTTATATTGATAACGAACAAGGGATTTTAAGATATTCAAGAGAAAACGAATATCATCCTTATGTTATGAATTTAGAGAATATACCTGATATGAATTGTTTTATGAAAGAAGTTAAGTCGATAAACGAAGAGTATGGAAATAATGTTCAGGAATATACATATAATGTTTTAATGGATAACGTAAAAAAGAATGAATGGAATGTTGAGAGTGAGGAAATATTGGAAGACGATACAATTATTTTAACAATAGATATAGATTAAATAAAGAACTTCATTATTGAAGTTCTTTTTCTTTTTGTTTATTTATAATTTCTTTTCTTCTTTTTTTTGAAAATCTTTCTTCTTCACTGAAAATACAGCCGCAGTAATTTTGTCTGTAAAGATTTAATGCTATAGCTTTTTCCTGTCCTTCGTTGAAATATAGTCTGAAATCTCTATATAAGAATTCAATATCGTATTTTTTGCCGGCAGCTTTTGCAATCATACACATTAAATCATGATCTTGATAGGGGCTTATTAAAAGAGTCGTAGTAAATGCGTCAAACCCGTTTTCTTTTGCGTATTTTGCAGTTTCGAAAAGCCTCATATTATAGCATACACCGCATCTGTTATCAAAGTTTGGATAAATATTATCTAAGAATTCTCTAAGCCCGTATTCATTTTCAATTATTAATTTAACATCTATTTCATTAGTATAATCGATCAGTGTCTTTTTTCTCTTTTTATATTCCTGAAATGGATGTATATTGGGATTATACCAAAAGCATGTGGGTTCTATGTTTTCTTTTCTGAGTGTTTCAATGCACATAATGGAACAGGGCGCACAACATGTATGAAGTAATACTTTCAAAATAATTCTCCTCATAGTATAATTAATATATATTATATAAATGCAATATATAGAAAGCAGAGTAATTATGGGAAAATATATAGCTTTGGGCGTCATTATAATAGTAGTGATTATTTTTATCCTGATCGGAATCAGCATTTCTAAAAGTAAGAAACCTGTCCAATATATGTCGAATGTAAGTAAATTGCCCGACGTAAAGGACGTTAAAGGATATAATAAAGAACTGGGAAAAGTTTTCATTTATTTTGGATTATTACTTTTGCCTATTATGTCCCCCTTGATTTTTGCACCGGAACATTCTTTAGGTTCTATAGTCAGTGTACTTCTTATCATGCCATGGGTAATAGGTCTTATTGTTATCTGTTCTATGGTAGAAAACAAATATAAAGAAAAATAAAAGCACCTTACTAGGTGCTTTTAATATATTTATTTTTTAGCTTCTTTTCTTTTATTAGCTTCTTCTATTATTTTTCCGCTCGCCATTTGAGGGACTTCGTCATATCTTTCAAATTCCATTGTGAAAGATCCTCTTGCCTGAGTCATTGATCTTAGTTCCGTAGCATATTTAAACATTTCTCCCAGAGGTACTTCAGCGGTGATCTTAGTTTTACCGTTTCCTACCGGATCCATTCCAAGGACTCTGCCTCTCTTCTTGTTAAGGTCTCCCATTACGTCCCCAGTATTGTCATCAGGTATTGTAATCTCAACTTTATATATAGGTTCGAGTAAGATTGGGCTAGCTTCAGCCATACCTTGTTTATATGCAAGGTTTGCAGCCATTTTAAAGCTCATTTCGTCTGAATCTACAGGGTGGAATTTGCCGTCAAATAGAGTTGCTTTCAGTCCAACTACAGGATATCCCGCGAGTACGCCATGCTTGATACATTCCCTAAGTCCTTTTTCTACTGCAGGGATAAAGTTTCTAGGAACTGCTCCTCCTACAACAGCATCGACAAATACAAGATCGTCTTCCAAGTTATATGTAGGTTCAAAATCTATATTTACAACACCGAACTGACCTCTTCCGCCTGATTGTTTTTTATGTTTACCTTCGGCTGTGGCTTTTTTCTTTATTGTTTCTCTATATGGGATAATAGGAGGTGTAAGTACAACTTCTATACCATATTTATTTTTAAGTTTATCTTTTACTACTTCAAGATGAGCTTCTCCCATTCCATATAAAACATTTTGATGAGTTTCTTCGTCTCTTTCAACTACAATAGTTGGGTCTTCTTCTTTTAATTTCGCAAGTCCTGTAGATAACTTATCTTCATCGCCTCTTGATTTTGGTTCTATTCCCGTAAATATGATTGATTGAGGGAATTCTATAGGATTAAATTTAATATTATCTTTAGGGTCGCAAAGTGTATCGGATGTTTTTGTATAAGCAAGTTTGGCAAGTGCACCTATATCGCCCGGATGCATTTGCATGACTTCTTCCTGCTTTTTACCTATTAAAGTATAAATCTTAGCGATTTTTTCTTTTTTATCCTGATTGGTATTACTAAGTTCCATTCCCGGTTTTAAAATACCGCTCTTGATTTTGAATAATGATAATTTACCTACAAATGGGTCTGCTATTGTTTTAAATACAAACAAACTAAGAGGTTCGTCATCTGCATAATGTCTTTGTGCTTGTTTTCCGTCTTGATCCACCTTAGCTGCTTTAGCTTCGATAGGGGTTGGGAAATTATATACTATAGCATCTAAGAATTTATCAACAGCTATATCATTTAGTGCGCTTACGCAAAATACAGGGATAAGTTCTTCGTTTGCTATTGCGGTCTTAACTCCGGAATGAAGTTCTGCTTCTGTAAGTGTTCCGTCTTCATCTTCAAAGTATTTTTCCATTAATTCTTCATCTGTGGTTGCAGCGATTTCAAATATAATATCTTTATATTTTGAAGATTTTTCTATTGTCGAATCGGGTACGTCTGTAATCGTTACTTTACCTTGTTCGTATGTATAAGCTTTGTTATCAAAAATATCAGCTACGCTGTTAAAACCGACACCTTCATTTATTGGGATTTGAAAAGGTACGATTTTAGGTCCTGTTAGAGCTCTAAGCTCTTCCATAACTTTATGAGTATCTACATTTTCTCTGTCGAGTTTATTTATTACAAATGCAACGGGAATTCCTCTTTCTACTGCCATTTCATAAGCTTTTTCCGTTCCTACCTGAACTCCGCTTATTGCATCTACTACTATTACTGCTGTATCTGCTACTCTGAGAGCCGAACATTGTTCTCCTATGTAATCAAAATAACCCGGGATATCAAGTACATTTATCTTAACTCCGCCGTGTTCAATTGGAATTAAAGATGTAGAAATTGAACTGCCTTTGGCTTGTTCACACGCATCATAATCCGAAATCGTAGTCCCGTCTTCTGTCTTTCCAAGTCGTTCTATCAGACCCGCTTTCAAAGCCATAGCTTCTGCAAGCAAGGTCTTACCTGAGCCTCCATGTCCAAGTAATGCAATGTTTCTTATATCCTTGGTCTTATAAGTTTTCATTTTTGTTGTTTCCTTTCGCTTTTATTTTTGATAATATTATAAAAGGCCGCAGCTATACACTAATTTTTCAGCCACAACCTTGATGTCCATAATATTATTGTTTATATTTTTTTCTTAGTTTTTTCTCTTTCCTTCTGTTAAAGAAGTCTTTTACCACCATTGCAGCAAACATGACATTTTTTGCTGTAGAATATACTTTTTTAACCTTCATGGTTCCTTCCATGATTCCTGAGGGATCATCTAAGGGCGTTTTGAGAGCTGTTTCTATACCTTTTACAGAGCTGTTTACTTTGTTTGTCAGCTCAACTGCGTCGCTTGTGATATGTTCTATATTATCTATAATAGAGTTTATATTTTTTGTATTGTCTTGTGTTATTGTTTGTACATCTTTTAGTAATGTGTTTACTTCGTTCATTGTTTTTGATAATTTATTTACCGTTATAATCAAATATATGATTAGTATTACTAAAGCAATGCAAAGAGCAATCAACGCCATATCTAAGGGACTGATATTTATATTCATTTACTTCTCCTACAAAAGCTCTTCATCAAACTTTAGTTCAAAATCGTCTATATCTTCGTTTTCTTTTTTATCTTCGCTTAATTCGCTGCCTGCTGATTTAACCATACCTTTTAAATCATCTATTTGTTCATCAGCATAGCTCTTTGCTTCTTCAATTTTTTCTTTTGCTGCGTCAAATACAAAGTCAGCTCCTTCTTTAGCTTGTTTTGATAAATTTTCTGCCTTTTCCAAAGAATGCTGAGCAAAAGTAGATAGTTCATCTTTAGCAATGTAGTAATTATCCAATGCTATATCCATAAGTTCTTCCTTGTTGTCATAGGCGTATTTTGCCGCTATACCCGCAATTACACCTATTGTTAATCCTGCTAAAAATTTTCCGTTTGACATAATTTCTGTCCTCCTTAATACATCTATTTATATATTATCACATTTCAGGTAAAAAATACATATAATTTTTATTTGATTTACTTTCGTTTTCATTCAATAATAATAAAATGAAACTATTATTTATTTTATCTTTTTATTAGTAAATTATTTAAAAGTTCGATAATTGTAACTTTAATAATAAAAAAAGGACATACATTTATGTATGTCCTTAATAATTTACTTATTATTCAGTTGTATATGGTAATAATGCTGCATTTCTTGCAATGTTTACAGCTTGTGTAACACCTCTTTGATGTTTCGCACATGTACCTGTTACTCTTCTAGGTAAAATTTTATATCTTTCAGATACGTATTTTTTAAGTAATTTTGTATCTTTATAATCAATGTGTTCTATTTTGTTTTCACAGAAATAGCAAACTTTTTTTCTTCTTCTAAATCCGCCGTTTGATCCACCTCTGTATCCACCGTTAGATCCACCTTGTCTTTGCATAGCCATAGCTTTTCTCCTTTACTTAATTAATTAAAATGGCATATCGTCGTCGTCCATTTCACTAAAGCCGTCCATTGGTACGCCAAATTCGTTATCCTGAGACTGGTATGAATTATTGTTATTATTATTTCTCATACCATCATTTTTAGAACCAAGGAAAGTTACTTCTTCAGCAACAACTTCTGTCACATATCTTTTGCTTCCGTCATTTGCGTCATAGCTTCTTGTTTGTATCCTGCCTGCTACAGCGGTCTGTCTTCCTTTTGAAAGGTATTGTCCGCAAAGCTCCGCAGTTTTTCCCCAAGCAACTATTGGGATAAAGTCCGTTCCTCTTTCTCCGTCTCTTGATTTGAATGTTCTGTCAACTGCTAGTGTAAATGTACTAACACTTGAACCTGAAGTTAAAACTCTTGTTTCAGGATCTCTTGTTAGACGTCCTATCAATACTACTTTGTTTAGCATTTTTATCTCCTAAATATAAGATTAATATCTTTTTACGATAATGTCTCTTATGATATCTTCTGTAATTCTGAATGTGTGGTTTAGTGCATCTAAACAAGGTTTTTCAGCTTCAAAATTAATTAATGTATAGTATGCGTCACGATACTTATTGTTAATTTTGTATGCTAATTTTTTCATGCCCCATTCATCAACTTCTTCAACCTTACCACCATTACTTGTGATTACGTTTTGAATTTTTTCAACCATTGCCTTAACTTCTTCTTCATTCATGTCAGGTCTAACAGCGAATAATGTTTCATATTTTTGCATATCTTTCACCTCCTTATGGACTCATGGGGAAAACTTTATATTTTCCCAAGGATGTGACGAATTGTCACAGTTAGATTATTATATCCTTTAAAATCCTTTTTGTAAAGGCTTTTTATAACTTTTTGTTGATAAATAAGTGTTTTAAATATATATTGATTTTTTAATAAGCATAATAATTTATTGTTTATTTATAAATTATTATAATAAAAAAATTAAATTTACTAAAAATGTCTTGAGAAAAAAGTTATA